>NZ_JBDPLX010000004.1:0-473932 GCF_039871815.1 Micromonospora sp. B9E7 | reverse complement strand
AGGCGCATGGGACGGGCACCCGGTTGGGTGATCCGATCGAGGCGCAGGCGTTGTTGGCCACGTATGGGCAGGACCGTCCCGGTGATGAGCCGTTGTGGTTGGGGTCGGTGAAGTCGAACATCGGCCATACCCAGGCCGCCGCCGGTGTGGCGGGTGTGATCAAGATGGTCCAGGCCCTCAGGCACAATGTGTTGCCGGCGACGATGCACGTGGACGAGCCCACACCGCAGGTCGACTGGACCACCGGCCAGGTGCGGTTGCTCACCGAGACCCGCCCGTGGCACCCGCAGGCCGACCGGCCACGGCGGGCGGGAGTGTCGTCGTTCGGATTCTCCGGCACCAACGCCCACCTCATCATCGAAGAACCACCGGCCGCCGAACCCGTCGACCCACCGGTGTCCGAGGCCAACCCGGTGGTGCCGTGGCTGATCTCCGCCCGCAGTGACGACGCCCTGCGCGCCCAAGCCACCCGACTCACCCACCACCTCGACCAACAACCCACCACCAACCCCGTCGACGTCGGTCACACTCTCGCCGCGCACCGCGCGGCCCTGCCTTACCGCGCCGTGTCCCTCGGCGCCGACCACCGCGACGCCCTCGACGCGCTCGCGGCCGGTACGGCCTCGACCGGTCTGGTCGTCGGTGAGGTCTCCGACGGCAAGGTCGCGTTCGTCTTCTCCGGCCAGGGATCGCAACGCCCGGGCATGGGCCTGGAACTGGCCGAGACCTACCCGGTCTTCGCCGACGCGTTCGACGCGGCCTGCGCCGAACTCGACATCCACCTGGACCGCCCACTGCGTGAGGTGATCACCGAGGGCAGCGACCTCGACCAGACCCTCTACACCCAGACGGCGCTGTTCGCCTACGAGGTCGCGCTCCACCGCCTGGTCGAGTCGTTCGGCGTCACCCCGGACTACCTGGTCGGCCACTCGATCGGGGAGATCGCCGCCGCACACGTCGCCGGGGTCATCTCCCTTCCGGACGCGGCGACGCTGGTCGCGGCCCGGGGCCGCCTGATGCAGGAGCTGCCCGCCGGCGGCGTCATGGTGGCCGTACGGGCCACCGAGGCCGAGGTGCGGCTACTGCTGACCGAGGGCGTGGACATCGCGGCGGTGAACGGACCCAGCTCGGTCGTGCTGTCCGGTGCCGCCGACGCGGTGGCAGCTGTCGCCGCCCACTTCGAGAAGTCCAAGCGACTGCGGGTCAGTCACGCGTTCCACTCACCGCTGATGGAGCCGATGCTCGACGCCTTCGCCCGAGTGGCCGGCGGGCTGAGCTACCACCCGCCGCGCATCCCGGTCGTCTCGAATATCACCGGACAGGTCGCGACGACGCAGGACGCGGACTACTGGGTGCGGCACGTCCGCGAGGCGGTGCGCTTCGCCGACGGGATCGCCACCCTGGAAGGCCACGGTGTCACCACCTTCGTGGAGATCGGTCCCGACGGGGTGCTCTCCGCGATGGGCGCGGACTGCGTGACCGTGGCGGCACTCGTCCCCCTGCAACGCGCGACCTCCGACCAGGTGTCGAGCTTCCTCACCGGCCTGGCCCGAGCCTTCGTCCGCGGTGTGCCGGTGGACTGGACGCAGTGCTACCCCGGTGGGCATCTCGTCGACCTGCCCACCTACGCCTTCCGGCACCGTGACTACTGGCCGAGTGCCACCCTGGCCGACGTCTTCGCCGGAGTCGACGGCGGGACCAGCGGCACCACCGTGCCCGACGCCGACTTCTGGGCCGCCATCCAGGACGGTGACCTGGACCGCCTCGGCATCACCACGGACAGCACCGGCGACCTGCTCCCCGCACTTGCCGAATGGCACCGCAGGCGCCAGGACGCCCACCTCGTCGACGACCGGCGCTACCGCGTCGAGTGGCGCTCGGCGACCGGGGATGCCACGGCAGCGCTGACCGGCCCCTGGCTGGTCATCGGTCCCACCGGCGTCGGCACCGGCATCGCCACCACCCTGGCCGACGCCGGAGCGGACGTCATCCGCGTCGAACTGGCCCCGACCGCCGACCGGGCGGTCCTCGCCGCCGTCCTCGACGACCTGCCGGAGGACGTGAGCGGCGTCGTCTCACTCTTCGCCCTGGACACCGGGCTCACCGACCCCGCCCAAGCCACCCTCGCCCTGGTGCAGGAGCTGGTGCGGGCCGGCGTGACTGCTCCGTTGTGGGTGGTGACGGCGGGTGGGGTGTCGGTGGGGCGTGCGGATGTGGTGTCGCCGGCGGTGTCGGCGGTGTGGGGTCTGGGGCGGGTGGTGGGTCTGGAGTTGCCGCATCTGTGGGGTGGTCTGGTCGATGTCGCGGCTGCTTGGGACGCGCGGGTGGGTGCCCGCCTCGTGCGGGTGCTGGCCGCTGGCTTTGACGCCGAGGATCAGGTCGCGGTGCGGTCCTCGGGTGTGTATGTGCGGCGGTTGGTGCGTTCGGTCGCGGTGACCGGTGAGCAGCCGGGTTGGTCGCCGTCGGGGACGGTGTTGGTGACCGGTGGTACGGGTTCGCTGGGCGGACGGGTCGCGGTGTGGGCGGCCGAGCGTGGTGCCGAGCACCTGGTGTTGGTGTCACGGCGCGGCCCGCAGGCCGAGGGTGCCGCCGAGATCGCGACCGCCGTCGAGGCGGCCGGTGCACGGGTGACAGTCGCCGCCTGCGACATGGCGGACCGGGACGCGGTCAGCGCGTTGGTGCAGAGCCTGGACGCACCCGTGCGGGCGGTCGTGCACGCCGCCGGCGTGGAGCGGACGGCGGTGTTGACCGACCTGACCCCTGAGATCTGGGACGAGGTGGTGTCCGGGAAGACGGCTGGTGCGGTGCATCTGGACGAGTTGTTGGGTGATGGTCTGGATGCGTTTGTGGTGTTCTCGTCGATCTCTGGGGTGTGGGGTTCTGGTGGTCAGGGTGCGTACGCGGCGGCGAATGCGTTCCTGGATGGGTTGATCGCGGCGCGGCGGGTTCGGGGTGTGGTGGGTACGGCGTTGTCGTGGGGTCCGTGGGCTGGTGGGGGGATGGTCGCGGCGGCTGGTGATGACGTGCAGTTGCGGCGTCGGGGGTTGCCGCCGATGTCGGCGGAGTTGGCGATGGCGGCGTTCGCGCAGGTGGTGGGGTCGGGGGAGCGGGCGGTCACGGTCGCTGACGTGGAGTGGGATCGGTTCGGTGCGTCGTTCACCTCGGCCAGGTCGCGTCCGTTGCTGGACGAGGTGTACACCCCGGTCGAGCAGACGACCGCGCCGAGCATCTTCCTCGACGGGTTGGGCACTGCCGAACGGTCGAAGCGGCTGTTGGACGTGGTGCGTACCGAGGCGGTCGCGGTCCTCGGGTTGGGCAGCGTCGCCGACATCGGCATCGACCGACCCTTCCGCGAGCTCGGCTTCGACTCGTTGACCGCGGTCGAACTCCGCAACCGGCTGGTCACCACGACCGGCCTGCACCTGCCGACCAGCGTCGTCTTCGACTACCCGAACGCCGCCACCCTCGCCGGCCACCTGGCCGCACTGCTCGGCACCGACGACAGTGCCACCCCGGAAACGCGGGTGACGACCCTCGCCAACGAGCCGATCGCGATCGTCGGCATGGCCTGCCGCTACCCCGGTGGGGTCGGCTCGCCGGAGGACCTGTGGCGACTGGTCGAGACCGGCACCGACGCCGTCTCGGCTCTGCCCGGCGACCGTGGCTGGGACCTCGACGCCCTCTACGACGCTGACCCCGACGCACGCGGCACCTCGTACGCGGCAGCCGGCGGCTTCCTCGACGGCGTGGCCGACTTCGACGCCCGGTTCTTCGGCATCTCGCCCCGCGAGGCGCTCGCCATGGACCCGCAGCAACGCCTGCTGCTGGAGACGTCCTGGGAGGCGGTGGAACGCGCCGGCATCGACCCCGCCGCGCTGCGCGGCACCCACACCGGCGTCTTCACCGGCACCAACAGCCACGACTACCCGACGCTGCTGATGGCGGCACCGGACGCGGTGGAGGGTTACCTGGCCACCGGCAACGCCGCCAGCGTCATCTCCGGTCGGGTGTCCTACGCGCTGGGTCTGGAAGGACCATCCGTCTCGGTGGACACCGCCTGCTCGTCGTCACTTGTCGCGCTGCACCTGGCAGCCCAGGCACTGCGGTCCGGAGAGTGCGACCTCGCCCTCGCCGGTGGCGCGATCGTGATGGCCACCCCCGGCACGTTCACCGAGTTCTCCCGCCAGCGCGGTCTCGCCGCCGACGGCCGGTGCAAGTCGTTCGCCGCCGCCGCCGACGGCACCGGCTGGGCCGAGGGCGTCGGCGTTCTGCTGGTGGAGCGGCTCTCCGACGCCCGACGCAACGGCCACCAGGTCCTCGCCCTGGTCCGCGGCAGCGCGATCAACCAGGACGGCGCCTCCAACGGCCTGACCGCCCCGAACGGGCCCGCGCAACAGCGGGTCATCCGGGCGGCACTCGCCGCCGCCGACCTCACGACCGCCGACGTCGACGCCGTCGAGGCACACGGCACCGGCACCGTGCTCGGCGACCCGATCGAGGCACAGGCGCTGCTCGCCACCTACGGCCAGGACCGACCCGCCGACCAACCGCTCTGGCTCGGCTCGATCAAGTCGAACATCGGCCACTCACAGGCCGCCGCGGGCGTCGCCGGGATCATCAAGATGGTCGAGGCGATGCGCCACGAGACCCTTCCGCGGACCCTGCACGTCGACGAGCCGACCCCGCACGTGGACTGGTCCGTCGGCTCGGTCGAACTTCTCACCGAAGCGCGACCGTGGCCGGCCGGCGACCGCCCGCGCCGGGCCGCCATCTCCTCGTTCGGCATGTCCGGCACCAACGCACACGTGATCATCGAGGAGCCGCCGGCCACGGCTGACGACGAGCCGGCCCTCCGCCGACCGCAGACCGGCATGGTGCCCTGGACGCTCTCCGCGCGCGGCCCCGGCGCGCTGCGCGACCAGGCCGCCCGCCTGCTGACCTGGGTGACCGGCGACGACCACCCGGACGCCATCGACGTCGGGCACTCGCTGGCCAGCACCCGCGCCGCGCTGACCGAACGCCTGGTGGTGCTCGGCCCCCAGCACGCCGACGCCCTGGCGGCGGCAGCCGCTGGCAAGCTGGCCGCCGGCCTGGTGACCGGCGAGATCTCCGACGGCAAGCTGGCCTTCGTCTTCTCCGGTCAGGGCTCACAGCGGCCCGGCATGGGCCTGGACCTGGCCGAGGCCTTCCCGGTGTACGCGGAGGCGTTCGACGCGGTCTGCGCCGAGCTGGACCTCCGCCTCGACCGGCCGATCCGCGACGTGATCGCGGACGACGCGGAGGCTCTGGACCAGACGGTGTACACCCAGGCGGCGTTGTTCGCGGTCGAGGTGGCGTTGTTCCGGCTGGTCGAGTCGTTCGGGGTCACCCCGGACTTCCTGGTCGGGCATTCGATCGGGGAGATCGCCGCCGCGCACGTTTCCGGGGTGCTCTCCCTTCCGGACGCGGCAACGCTGGTGACCGCCCGGGGCCGCCTGATGCAGGCGCTCCCGGCAGGTGGGGTGATGGTGGCGGTGCGGGCCACCGAGGCGGAGGTGTTGCCGCTGCTGACCGGCGGGGTGTCCGTTGCGGCGGTGAATGGTCCGCGGTCGGTGGTGCTGTCCGGTGTGGCCGACGAGGTGACGGCGGTCGCGGCGCACTTTGAGAAGTCGAAGAAGCTGCGGGTGAGTCACGCGTTCCACTCGGTGCTGATGGAGCCGATGCTGGCCGAGTTCGCCTCGGTCGCGGCTGGTTTGTCCTACCAGGCACCGCGTATCCCCGTGGTGTCGAACGTGACCGGGCAGGTCGCCGAGACGCAGGACGCCGGCTACTGGGTGCGACACGTCCGCGAGGCGGTGCGGTTCGCCGACGGGATCACCACCCTGGAAAGCCAGGGCGTCAGCACCTTCGTGGAGATCGGCCCCGACGGGGTGCTGTCCGCGATGGGCGCGGACTGTGTCTCCGACGCGGTGTTCGTACCCGTGCAACGCGCTGACCGGGACCAACCGACCACGCTGCTGACCGCCCTGGCGCAGGTCTTCGTGCGCGGCGTCGCGGTCGACTGGGCACCCTGCTACCCCGGCGCGCGGCGCGTCGACCTGCCCACCTACGCCTTCCAGCACGAGCGCTACTGGCCGGACACCGTGCGGCCCGCAGCCGCCGGCCCGCAACCAGCCGACGCCCGCTTCTGGGACGCCGTTGAACGCGCCGACCTCGACCTGATCGCCGGCGACCTCGACAGCGCCGCCCGCGACGTGCTCGACGCCGCCCTGCCAATCCTCTCCACCTGGCGGCACCGGAGCAAGCAGCACGACGCCGTCAGCACCTGGCGGTACCGGGTCACCTGGAAGCCGTTCACCCCCGACCCGACACCGGCCCTCACCGGCACCTGGCTGCTGGTGTCGCCCACCGACGACACCCGATGGGTGCGAACCGCCCTGGAGGAGCACGGCGCGCACGTCATCACCACGACCGTCGACGCCGCCGCCACCGACCGGGGCGTACTCACCGACCAGCTCTGGCAGATCGTGTCGGAGACCCCCGACCTGGCCGGTGTCGTCTCCCTCCAGGCCCTGCAGGACACCACCGGCACCGACCCCGCGCTGTCGACGCTGCGCCTGCTGCAGGCGCTCGGCGACGGCGGCGGCGCGGGCGCCCCACTCTGGTGCCTGACCCGGGGCGCGGTCACCGTCGACCGGACCGACCCGCTGCGCCGGCCGTCCCAGGCGACCGTCTGGGGCTTCGGCCGGGCCGTCGCCCTCGACCACCCGCGGCGCTGGGGAGGGCTCGTCGACCTGCCCGAGCAGATCGACGAGCGCACCGCCGGTGACCTGGTCGCGGTGCTGGCCGCCGGCAGCGAAGACCAGGTGGCCATCCGACGCACCGGTACGCACGGGCGTCGCCTCGTCCGGGTCACCACCGGCGCCGACGGCCCGTCCTGGCGGCCCGCCGGCACCGTTCTGATCACCGGCGGCACGGGTGGTCTCGGGGCGCACGTCGCCCGCTGGGCCGCCCGGTCCGGCGCGGAACACCTGGTCCTGACCAGCCGGCGCGGAGCGGCGGCGCCCGGCGCCGCGGAACTCTCCGCCGAACTGCAGAGCCTCGGCGCGCGGGTGACCATCGCGGCGGTCGACGTCACCGACCGGTCCGCGGTCGCCGACCTGCTCCTCGAAGTACACGCCGGTCCCACCCCGCTGCGAGCCGTCGTGCACGCCGCCGGCGTCGACCACCCCACGCCGCTTGACGACTGCACCGCCGAGGAGTTCGCGGCGGTCACCCGGGTGAAGGTGGACGGCGCGACCCACCTCGACGAGCTGCTCGCCGGCCACGACCTGGACGCATTCGTGCTGTTCTCCTCGATCGCCGGGATCTGGGGCAGCGGTGGCCAGAGCGGTTACGCGGCGGCCAACGCCTACCTGGACGCCCTCGCCGAGCACCGGCGCGCGACCGGACTTCCGGCCACCGCGGTCTCCTGGGGGCCCTGGTCCGGGGCGGGCATGGCCGACGACCCCGCCGTCGAGGACCGCCTGCGTCGGCGCGGTCTGCTGCCACTCGACCCGGAGGCGGCCATCGCGGCCCTGGCCCGGGCGGTCGGCGGCACCGACGCCACCACCACTGTCGCCGACGTCGACTGGGCGAAGTTCACCCCGGCGTACACCATGGCCCGCCGCAGCGGCCTGCTCGCCGACCTGCCGGAGGCCCGCGACGCGCTGGCCGGCGCGGAAGCCGACGGCCCGGAGAGCGGCACCGACACGGTGACGGCGCTGCGCGACCACCTCGCCGGCCTGAACGAGCAGGACCGGGAGAAGCACCTGCTCGAACTGGTACGCACGGCCGCGGCGACGGTGCTCGGCCACTCCTCGGTCGACAGCATCCCGCCGACCCGGGCGTTCCGGGAACTCGGCTTCGACTCCCTCGCCGCGGTCGAGGTCCGCAACCACCTGAGCCGGGAGACCGGCCTCAAACTGCCCGCCACGCTGGTCTTCGACCGGCCCACCGCGACTGTGCTCGCGCGGTACCTCAAGAACGAGCTCCTGCCCGACACCGCGACGATCCTGCCCACCGCGGCCGAACTCGACCGGCTCGAACTGGCGCTCACCAGCCGCGACGTCGACGACAGCGGGCGAGCCCGCATCGTCCTGCGCCTGCAGAGCCTGCTGGCGAAGCTGAACACCGGCGGGGCCGAAACCGACGGCGTCCCGGACGCCCTCGCCGACGCCTCCGACGACGAGTTGTTTGACCTGGTCGACAACGACCTCGGTCTGTAACGCCGGACATCCTTCCCCCGCCGGCCCGAGCAAGGAGCGTTCTGATGGCGGACGAACTACGCCTGCGCGAATCCCTCAAAAAGGTGATCAACGAACTGCAGCGCACCCGCGACCAGGTGCGCGACCTCGAAGCCGCCGACCGCGAGCCGATCGCGATCGTCGGGATGGCCTGCCGGTACCCGGGCGGGATCGACACCCCGACGGACCTGTGGCGGATCGTCGCCGACGGTGCCGACGTGGTGTCCGGGCTGCCCGACGATCGTGGCTGGGACCTCGCCGCTCTGGCCGGCGACGCGGACGACCGTGGCTCCTCGCACACCGCGCAGGGCGGCTTCATCGACGGCGTCGCCGACTTCGACGCCGCGTTCTTCGGGATCAGCCCGCGCGAGGCCCTGGCCATGGACCCGCAGCAGCGGCTCCTGCTGGAGGTGTCCTGGGAGGCGATCGAACGGGCCGGCATCGACCCGGGGTCGCTGTCCGGGTCGCGTACCGGTGTGTTCGCGGGAACGAACTCGCACGACTACTCGACGCTGCTGATGGGCGCGGCCGACGACGGCCTCGACGGCTACCTGGCCACCGGCAACGCGGCCAGCGTGGCGTCCGGACGGGTCGCCTACGCGCTGGGCCTGGAGGGGCCGGCGGTCACTGTCGACACGGCCTGCTCGTCGTCGCTCGTTGCGTTGCACCTCGCCGCGCAGGCGCTGCGGCGCGGCGAGTGCTCCCTCGCGCTGGCCGGCGGCGCCGTCGTCATGGCCACTCCCGGGACGTTCGTCGAGTTCTCCCGGCAGGGCGGCCTCGCCGGTGACGGACGGTGCAAGGCGTTCGCGCGGGCCGCCGACGGCACCGGCTGGGCCGAGGGCGCGGGAATGCTGCTGGTGGAGCGGCTCTCCGACGCGGTCCGCAACGGTCACCCGGTGCTCGCCGTGGTGCGGGGCACCGCGGTCAACCAGGACGGTGCGTCGAACGGCCTCACTGCTCCCAACGGACCCGCCCAGGAACGCGTGATCCTCCAGGCGCTCGCCGCCGCCGGACTCTCCACGGCCGACGTGGACCTGGTGGAGGCACACGGCACCGGCACCACCCTCGGTGACCCGATCGAGGCGCAGGCGCTGCTCGCCACCTATGGCCAGGAACGACCCGCCGACCAGCCACTGTGGCTCGGCTCGATCAAGTCGAACATGGGTCACGCCCAGGCTGCCGCCGGTGTCGCCGGCATCATCAAGGTCGTCCACGCGATGCGGCACGAGACGATGCCGCGCACCCTGCACGTCGACGAGCCGACGCCGGACGTGGACTGGTCGGCCGGTGCCGTGGAACTGCTCGTGGACGCCCGGCCGTGGCCGGCGGGGGAGCGCCCCCGGCGCGCCGGGGTGTCGTCGTTCGGCATGTCCGGCACCAACGCCCACGTGATCATCGAGGAGCCGCCCGCCGCGCCGGTCGTCGCGCCGGTGGAGGTGACGGGGTCGGGTGCGCCGTGGCTGCTGTCGGGGCGTACGGCGGCGGCGGTCGCTGATCAGGCCGCGCGGTTGTCGACAGTGTCGGCGGACGCGTCGTCGGTGGCGTACTCGTTGCTGTCGTCCCGGTCGGTGTTCGATCACCGGGCGGTGGTGCTGGGTCCGGACGTTGCCGGTGGCGTGCAGGCGCTCGCGGGTGGTGTCCCGTCGGGCTCGGTGGTCTCCGGTGCGGCGGCTCCTGATGCCGGTGTGGTGTTCGTGTTCCCGGGTCAGGGTTCGCAGTGGGTTGGCATGGCCACGGAGTTGCTGGATACGGAGCCGGTGTTCGCGGCGCGGATCGCGGAGTGCGCCGCGGCCCTTGCGCCGTTCGTGGACTGGAATTTGCTGGAGGTGTTGCGCTCGGACGATCCGCTGGAGCGGGTGGACGTGGTGCAGCCGGTGTTGTGGGCGGTGCACGTCTCTCTCGCCGAGGTGTGGCGGGCCAGGGGTGTGGCCCCCGACGCCGTGATCGGCCACTCCCAGGGGGAGATCGCGGCGGCCTGTGTGGCCGGGGTGCTGTCACTGAGCGACGCGGCGAAGGTGGTCGCGTTGCGCAGTCAGGCGCTGCTGTCGATCGCCGGCAGTGGTGGGATGGTGTCGGTCAACGCCGGCCTGGACGTGGTCACCCCGTTGTTGACCGACGGCGTGAGCGTCGCGGTGGTCAACGGTCCGACCAGCGTCGCCGTCGCCGGTGCCGATCTGGATGCGTTCCTGGCCGCTGTGGAGGCGGCCGGGGTGCGGGCCAGGCGGGTGAAGGTCGACTACGCCTCGCACTGCGCTCTGGTCGAGCCGGTGCAGGCGGAGCTGGCCCGTCTGCTCGACGGTGTGCGACCGCTGGCCGGCGAGGTGCCGGTGTTCTCCACGGTGGAGGACGGCGGTCAGATGGACGCCGACTACTGGTACCGCAATCTGCGTCAGCCGGTCCGGCTGGATCTGGCGGTCGAGGCGGCATACGCGGCGGGGCACCGGATCTTCGTCGAGGTCTCCGCGCACCCGGTGTTGACCGGTGCGATCGCCGACACCGCCGAGGTGGCCACGGTGGGTACGTTGCGTCGTGGTGAGGGTGGCCCCGAGCAGGTGGTCCGGTCGTTGGCCGAGGCGTGGGTGCGCGGTGCACCCGTCGACTGGCACACCGTCATCCCGGCGGCCCCCGTCGTGGAGCTGCCCACGTACGCCTTCCAGCACCAGCGGTACTGGCCGCGCCCCAGCACCCGGGCGCACGGCGACGCCTCCGCATTCGGTCTGGCCCCCGTTACCCACCCGGTCCTCGGCGCGGCCCTCGGACTCGCCGGCGCCGACGGCACGATCTTCGCCGGACGGCTGTCGCTCACCACCCACCCGTGGCTCGCCGACCACCGCGTCTCCGGCCGCCTGGTGGTCCCCGGCACCGCGCTGCTCGACCTGGCCATCCGGATCGGCGACCAGCTCGGCTGCGCGATCGTCGCCGACCTCACCCTGGAACGGCCGCTCATCGTGCCCGAGCAGGCCGGTCTGGCACTACAGGCGGTGGTCGACGCCCCCGGAGACGGGCCGGACCGGGCGTTCACCCTCTACGCCCGGCCGGACACCGCCGACGCCGAACAGCCCTGGACCCGACACGCGACCGGCCTGCTCAGCACCACCCGACCGGAGACTCCGGAACCTCTCCCGGTCTGGCCGCCGGCCGGCGCGCAAGCCGTGCCGGTGGACAGCTTCTACCCGAATCTGGAAGCCCGTGGCTACGGCTACGGACCGGCGTTCCAGGGACTGCGGGCGATCTGGCGCTCCGGCGACGACGTGTACGCCGAGGTCGCCCTGCCCCGGGGGACCGAGGCCGACGCGTACGGGCTGCACCCGGCGCTGCTCGACGCGGCACTGCACCCGATCGGGCTCGCCCTCGAACCGGCCGGCGCCGAACAGGGCGGGTTGCTGCCGTTCTCCTGGACCGACGTCGACCTGCTCGCGTCCGGTGCGGAGATGCTGCGCGTGAGGCTGCGACCGCACGGCCCGGACACGGTGTCGGTGCTCGCCGCCGACCAGAGCGGCAGCCCGGTCCTGTCGATCGCCTCGCTCGTGCTCCGCCCGATCGCCGCCGGTGCCCTGGAGACCGCCGACGACCCGGCCCGGAACTCCCTGTTCCGCCTCGACTGGACCCCACTGACCCTGCCCGCCGCCGGCGCGCCGGCCCTCGTCGCGGTCCTCGGCACCGACGAGATCGGCGTGTCCGCGGCTCTCACCGAGGCCGGGCACGACGTGGTGGCATACGCCGACCTCGCCAGCGACCCGAGCCGACGCCCCGACCTGGTCGTCGCGCCGTTCGGCCCGGGTGGCACCGGAGGCGCCGTCGCCGCGGCTGCGACCGCCGCGACGCACTCCTTCCTCGCCCTGCTCCAGGACTGGCTCGCCGGCCCGGACGCCCGGCTCGTGGTGGTGACCCGCCGTGCCGTCTCGACAGGTGCCGAGGATCCGATCGAGGACCTGGTGCACGCCCCCCTCTGGGGCCTGGTCCGCGCCGCCCAGGCGGAGAACCCGGACCGCCTCCAACTGGCCGACGTGGACGGCGATGCCGCCTCGACGGCCGCGCTGGTCACCGCGACCGGCACCGGGGAGCCGCAGGTCGCGGTACGAGCCGGCACCGCGCACGCGCTGCGCCTGGCCCGCGCCGCGACCACCTCGGCCCTGGTCCTGCCGGACGGCGACGAGCCGTGGCGCCTGGACGTACGCGAGCGGGGCACCTTCGACAACCTGGAGCTGCTGCCCTGCCCGGAGATCGGCTGGGAGCTGCCGGACGGTCACGTCCGCGTCCGCATCCACGCCAGCGGCCTGAACTTCCGGGACGTGGTGCTGACCCTCGGCATGGTTCCGGACCAGCAGGTGCTCGGCAACGAGGCGGCCGGTGAGATCGTCGAGGTGGGGCCGGGCGTACGCGGCTACGCCGTCGGCGACCGGGTGATGGGTCTCTTCTCCGGCTCGATGGCACCGATCGGCGTCACCGACCACCGGATGATCGCCAAGGTGCCCGACGACTGGTCCTACCCGGTCGCCGCGACCGTGCCGGTCGCCTTCCTCACCGCGTACTACGGTCTGGTCGACGCCGGCCACCTGCGCACCGGGCAGTCGGTGCTGGTGCACGCCGCGACCGGCGGCGTCGGCATGGCCGCCGTCCAACTCGCCCGGCACTTCGGCGCCGACGTGTTCGGCACCGCCAGCCCCGGCAAGTGGGACGTGCTGCGCGCCGACGGCTTCACCGACGACCGGATCGCCTCGTCGCGCAGCCTCGACTTCGAGCAGCGCATCCTCGGGGCGACCGGTGGACGCGGCGTCGACGTGGTCCTGGACTCCCTGGCCGGTGAGTTCGTCGACGCGTCGCTGCGGCTGCTGCCCCGGGGCGGGCGGTTCGTCGAGATGGGCAAGACCGACATCCGCAACGCGGACACCGTGGCCGCGCAGCACCCGGGCGTCGGCTACCAGGCGTTCGACCTGATCGAGGCCGGCGGCGAACGGATCCGCGAGATCTGGACCGAGCTGACAGCGCTATTCGCGGCCGGGCACCTGCGCCCGATGCCGCTGCGCACCTGGGACCTGCGCCGCGCGCCGGAGGCGTTCCGGTTCCTCAGCCAGGCCCGGCACATCGGCAAGATCGCCCTCACCCTGCCGCCCCGGCCCGACCCCGAGGGCACCGTCCTCATCACCGGCGGCACCGGCACGCTCGGCGCGCTGATGGCCCGGCACTTCGCCCGGCAGGGTCGCCGCCACCTGCTGCTCACCAGCCGGCGTGGCCCGCAGGCACCCGGTGCCGCCGAACTGTGCGCGGAACTCGCCGGCCTCGGCGCGCAGGCCCACATCGTCGCCTGCGACACCGCCGACCGGGACGCGCTGGCCGGACTGCTCGCCGGCATCCCGGCCGAGCACCCGCTCAGCACGGTGGTGCACGCGGCCGGCGTCCTCGCCGACGGCGTGGTCGGCTCGCTGACACCGGAGCGCCTGGACGAGGTGATGCGGCCCAAGGTGGACGCGGCCTGGCACCTGCACGAGCTGACCCGCACCGCGCCGGTCGCCGAGTTCGTGCTCTTCTCCGCCGGAGCCGGGACCTTCGGCGGTGCCGGCCAGGCGAACTACGCGGCGGCGAACACGTTCCTCGACGCTCTCGCCCAGCACCGGCGCGACCAGGGGCTACCCGCGGTGGCGCTGGCCTGGGGTCTGTGGGCCGACGCCAGTGGGATGACAGGTCACCTGGACGCGACCGACCACGCCCGGATGGCCCGTGGCGGCATGGCCCCGCTCACCGCCGAGCAGGGACTCGCCCTGCTGGACGCGGCCCTGCGCCACGACGAGGCGATCCTGGTCCCCGCGAACATCGACACCGGGATCCTGCGGGGGCAGGGCGGCGCGGTGGTGCCGCTGCTGCGCGGCCTGGTGCGCGCACCGGCTCGCCGGGCGGCGGCCACCGCCACCGACACCGGCGACGACCTGGGCCGTCGGCTGGCCGGGCTCGGTGCGGCGGACCAGCAGCGGATCCTGCTCGACCTGGTACGCGGGCACGCCACAGTGGTCCTCGGCCGCCCCGCCTCGGAGCCGATCGAGGCCACCCGCGCGTTCAAGGAACTCGGCTTCGACTCGCTGACCGCCGTCGAGCTGCGCAACCGGCTCAACGGCGCGACCGGGCTGCGGCTGCCCGCCACGCTCGTCTTCGACTACCCGAACGCCCAGGCGCTCGCCGAGCACCTCGGCAAGGAACTCACCACCGGATCCGAGCCGGACGGGAACGCGGTGCACGTCGCCTTCGACCGGCTGACCGGCGCGATCTCGGCGCTGGACGCCGAGGCGCTGGCCGGCACCGGCATCGCGTCCCGGCTACGGGAACTGCTCGCCGCCGTGGAACCGGCCTCGGCCGTGCCCGCCGCGACGACGTCCGACGACGCCGACCTCGACGGCGCCTCCGCCGAGGACATCTTCGACCTGATCGACAACGAACTCGACTTTCCGTGATCCACCACTTCCGTCCTAGGGGAGGGCCGAACGATGGCCGATGAGCAGCAGCTTCTCGACTACCTCAAGAAGGTCACCGCTGATCTGCGGCGCACCAAGCGGCAGCTGCAGGCCGTCGAGTCACGCGACCAGGAGCCGATCGCGATCGTCGCGATGAGCTGCCGCTTCCCGGGCGGTGTGAACAGCCCGGAACAGCTGTGGCGGATGCTCGCCGACGGCCGGGACGGCATCACCGAGTTCCCGGCCGACCGGGGATGGAACGTGGAGGAGCTCTACGACCCCGACCCGGAGCACCGCGGCACCACGTACACCAGGCACGGTGGGTTCATCGACGCGATCGGCGAGTTCGACGCCGCGTTCTTCGGGATCTCGCCACGCGAGGCCCTGACGATGGACCCGCAGCAGCGACTGCTGCTCGAATCGGCGTGGGAGACCTTCGAACGCGCCGGGATCGACCCGCTGTCGCTGCGCGGCACCAGCACCGGTGTCTACGCCGGCGTCACCATGCAGGACTACAGCGCCCGGGTGCTGATGAGCGCCCCGGACGCCATCGAGGGACAGTTGCTCACCGGCAGCTCGACAAGCGTGGTGTCCGGGCGGATCGCGTACTCCCTCGGGTTGGAGGGGCCGGCCGTCACGATCGACACCGCCTGCTCGTCGTCGCTGGTCGCCGTGCACCTGGCGGCCCAGGCGCTGCGCCGCGACGAGTGTTCCCTCGCCCTGGCCGGTGGCGTCGCGATCATGTCGACGCCGACCCCGTTCGTCGAGTTCAGCCGGCAGCGTGGCCTGGCCCGCGACGGCCGCTGCAAGCCGTTCGCCGCGTCCGCCGACGGCACCGGCTGGGCCGAGGGCGTCGGCGTGGTGCTGCTGGAGAAGCTCTCCGACGCGCAGCGCCGGGGTCACCCGGTCATCGCGGTGGTCCGCGGTAGCGCCCTTAACCAGGACGGCGCGTCCAACGGCCTCACCGCCCCGAACGGCCCGGCCCAGCAGCGGATGATCCGTCAGGCGCTCGCCGACGCGAAGCTGACCGCCGCCCAGGTCGACGTGGTCGAGACCCACGGCACCGGCACCACCCTCGGCGACCCGATCGAGGCGCAGGCCCTCATCGCCACGTACGGCAAGCAGCGCGCCGCCGAACGGCCGCTGCTGATCGGCTCGGTCAAGTCGAACATCGGCCACACCCAGGCTGCCGCCGGCATCGCCGGCATGATGAAGATGGCACTCGCCATCCAGCACGGCGTGGTCCCGCCCACCCTGCACGTCGACGAGCCCACCCCGCAGGTCGACTGGTCGGCCGGCACTGTCGCGCTGGCCACCGAACGCCTGCCGTGGCCGGACACCGGGCTGCCCCGCCGTGGTGGCGTGTCGGCGTTCGGGGTCAGCGGCACCAACGCGCACGTGATCCTGGAGGAGGCCCCGGCCCCGTCGTCCGACCCGGTGACCCCGGCGCCGGCCGCTGGAGTGCTGCCGTGGGTGCTGTCCGGGCGTACCGAGGCGGCGATGCTGGAGCAGGCCCGCCGGCTCGCCACCCACCTGGACACCGTGGGGCCCGTCGACCCCGCCGACGTCGGCTTCTCCCTGGCCACCACCCGGGCGGCCCTGGAACACCGGGCCGTGCTGGTCGGCCGTGACCTGGCCGGCCTGCGCGAGCGCCTGGACACGCTCGCCGCCCGGGGGCCGGACGCCGCGGACGCGTACGCCTGCCATGGTCAGGCCGCCGGCGCGGTGCTCGTCTTCCCCGGTCAGGGCTCCCAGTGGGTCGGCATGGCAGCGGAGCTGATGGAGACCGCGCCGGTGTTCGCCGCGCGGATCGAGCAGTGCGCCGCGGCTCTGCGGCCGTACACCGAGTGGTCGCTGCTCGACGTGCTGCGCTCCACCGACCCGGCCGTGCTGAAGCGGGTCGACGTGGTGCAGCCCGCGCTCTGGGCGGTCATGGTCGCGCTCGCCGAGCTGTGGCGCTCGTACGGTGTCGTCCCGGCCGCGGTCGTCGGCCACTCCCAGGGTGAGATCGCCGCCGCGGTCGTCGCCGGAGCGCTGTCCCTGGACGACGGCGCGAAGGTCGTCGCGTTGCGCAGCCAGGCCCTGTCGGCGTTGTCCGGGCTGGGCGGCATGGTCTCGGTCGCGGCACCCGCCGACGCGGTACGGCGACGACTGGAGACCTACCCCGGGCGGATCAGCGTCGCCGCGGTCAACGGGCCGGCCTCGGTCGTGGTGGCCGGAGACGCGGACGCCCTGGACGAACTGCTCGCCGAGTGTGAGCGCGACGGCGTACGGGCCCGGCGGATCAACGTGGACTACGCCTCGCACTCCGCGCACGTGGAGCGGATCCGCGACGCCGTACTGACCGCCCTGGAGGGGCTGACCCCCGGCCCGGCGGAGATCCCGTTCTACTCCACCGTCACCGGCGAGCCGCTCGACACCACCACTGTGGACGGCGACTACTGGTTCCGCAACCTGCGCCAGCAGGTCCTCTTCGCGGAGACCGTGGAACGGCTGCGCGCCGACGGGCACCACGTCTTCGTGGAGTGCAGCCCGCACCCCGTGCTGACCGTTGGGCTCACCGAACTGCTCGGCGGCGCGGACGAGGCCGCCGCGGTCATCGGCAGTCTGCGCCGGGACGAGGGTGGGCTGGCCCGCTTCACCCGGTCGCTGGCCGAGGCCCACGTGCACGGCGTCCGGCTGGACTGGCCGGCGGTGTTTCCCGGCGCGCGTACCGTCGCCCTGCCCACCTACCCGTTCCAGCACCAGCGCTACTGGTTGGAGGTGGAGTTCGGCGCGGCCGACCCGGGCACCGGCACCGGTGGTGGCACCCCGGCCGAGGCGGGTTTCTGGTCGGCTGTGGACCGGGCCGACGTGGGCGCGCTCACCGCCACCCTCGGCGTCCCCGGTGAGGTGGTCGAGCCGATCCTGCCCAGCCTCACCTCGTGGCACCGGGGCAGTCGCGACCAGGCGACCGTCGACTCGTGGCGGTACCACATCGCGTGGCGCCCGCACCCGGGAGGCGCCGACGGCACCCCCGCCGGCACCTGGCTGGTCCTGGTCCCGGCCGGGCGGCGCGGCGACGACCGGGTCACCGCCGCCCTCGACACGCTCGGCCGGCACGCCGCCGGGGTCATCGCCGTCGAGGTCGACACCCGTACCGCCGACCGGGACTCGCTGGCCGACACCCTGCGTGGCGCCCAGCCCGGCGGCATCCTGTCCCTGCTCGCCCTGGACGAACGACCGCTGCCGCACCATCCGGACGTGCCGGCCGGCTTCGCCGCCACGGTCGCCCTCACCCAGGCACTCGGGATCGCCGACCTCGGTGCGCCGCTGTGGTGCGCCACCTCGGGCGCGGTGTCGGTCGGTCGTACCGACCCGGTCACCAACCCGGTCCAGGCGCTGGTCTGGGGCTTCGGGCGGGTCGCCGCGCTGGAGCACCCGGACCGGTGGGGTGGGCTCGTCGACCTTCCCGGCGAGGTGGACGAGCGTACCCGGGGGCTGCTCGCCACCGTTCTCTCCGGAGCCACCGGCGAGGACCAGGTGGCGCTGCGCAGCAGTGGCGTCTTCGGTCGCCGGCTGGTCCGCGCGCCGCTCGCCGAGAGCGCCCCGACCCGCCGCTGGACCCCCGAGGGCACCGTCCTGATCACCGGCGGCACCGGCGCCCTCGGCGGACACATCGCCCGCTGGCTGGCCCGCTCCGGCGCCGGGCACCTGCTGCTGCTCAGCCGTCGTGGGCCGGACGCGCCGGGTGCCGCCGACCTCGCCACCGAACTCACCGCACTGGGCGCCGCGGTCTCCGTGGTGGCCTGCGACGTCGGCGACCGGGACGCGCTGGCCGGAGTCCTCGCGGACGTGCCCGCCGAGCACCCGTTGACCGCCGTGGTGCACACCGCCGCCGCCATCGACGACACCGTCGTCGACGCCCTCGACGTCGACCGGATGTCGCGTGCCCTGCACGCCAAGATGACCGCCGCCACCAACCTGGACGAGCTGACCCGCGACCTGGACCTGTCCGTCTTCATGCTCTGCTCGTCGGTGGCCGGCACCCTGGCCAGCTCCGGCGTGGGCAACTACGCCCCGGCGAACGCCTACCTCGACGCGCTCGCCCAGCAACGCCGTGCGGCCGGGCGGCACGCCCTCTCGGTGGCCTGGGGCGCCTGGGACGGTGGCGGGCTGGCCGACGGTCGCTTCGGTGACCTGCTGGACCGGCACGGCATGCCCGGCATGGCGCCGGCCCTCGCCATCGAGGCGCTGCGCGGCGCGGTCGACCACGACGAGACGTACCTGGCCATCGCCGACATCGCCTGGGACCGGTACTTCGTCGCCTTCACCGCCACCCGGGCGGCCCCGCTGCTCGACGCGGTGCCCGAGGTGCGGGCGCTGCGGTCGCGCACCGCGACGACCGGTGACGGCGACCCGGCCGCGACACCCGCCAACGGGTACGCCCGGCAGCTCGCCGGCCAGTCCGAGGCGGACCAGCGGCGCACCCTGCTCGACCTGGTCCGCACCCAGGTGGCCGCCGTGCTCAGCTACCCGTCGCCGGAGGCGGTCGAACCGCGCCGCACCTTCCAGGAACTCGGCTTCGACTCGGTGACCGGCGTCGAGCTGCGCAACCGGCTGGCCCGCGCCACCGGTCTGCGCCTGCCGGCCACCATGGTCTTCGACCACCCGTCGCCGCACGCCCTCAGCGCCCGGCTGCGCGAGCAGCTCCTGGACACCGACACCGGACCGGCCACCCCGGTCCCGACGACCGCCGTGGCGGCGGACGAGCCGATCGCCATCGTGGGCATGAGCTGCCGTTACCCGGGCGGCGTCGGCTCCCCGGAGGACCTGTGGCGGCTGGTCGTCGCGGACGGCGACGGCATGGGCGCCTTTCCTGCGGATCGGGGCTGGGATTTAGGGGTGTTGTTCGATCCCGATCCCGACAACGCTGGGACCACATACACCCGGAACGGCGGGTTTCTCTACGACGTAGGTGAGTTCGATGCCGAATTCTTTGGTGTCAATCCGCGTGAGGCATTAGCGATGGATCCTCAGCAGCGGTTGTTGTTGGAAGCCTCCTGGGAGGCGGTCGAGCGCGCCGGAATCGACCCGGCGGGCCTCGCCGGTTCGCGTACGGGCGTCTTCGCCGGCACCAATGGTTCCGACTACTCCGCTGTGCTGTTCGGCGCCTCCGACGGTCTGGAGGGTTACCTGGCCACCGGCAACGCCGGTGCGGTCCTGTCCGGTCGGGTGTCCTACGTGCTGGGTCTGGAGGGGCCGGCGGTCACCGTCGACACGGCCTGCTCGTCGTCCCTGGTGGCGCTGCACCTGGCGGCGCAGGCCCTACGCAGCGGCGAGTGCGATCTCGCGCTGGCCGGTGGCGTGACGGTGATGGCCACCCCTTCGTTGTTCGTCGGTTTCTCCCGCCAGCGGGGCCTGGCCGAGGACGGCCGCTGCAAGGCCTTCGCGGGGGCGGCCGACGGCACCGGATTCTCCGAGGGAGTCGGGATGCTCCTCGTGGAGAGGCTTTCCGACGCGCGCCGAAACGGCCACCGGGTGCTCGCCGTGGTACGCGGTTCCGCAGTCAATCAGGACGGTGCCTCGAATGGATTGACCGCGCCGAACGGGCCTTCCCAACAACGCGTCATCCGGGCCGCCCTGGCCAATTCCGGATTGTCCGCCGCAGATGTCGACGTGGTCGAGGCGCACGGCACCGGAACCCGCCTCGGCGACCCGATCGAGGCCCAGGCGCTGCTCGCCACCTACGGTCAGGAACGTCCCGCCGACCAGCCGCTGTGGCTCGGTTCGGTCAAGTCGAACATCGGGCACACCCAGGCCGCCGCCGGGGTCGCCGGGATCATCAAGATGGTCGAGGCGCTACGGCACGAAACCCTGCCCCGGACCCTGCACGTGGACGAGCCGACGCCGCAGGTGGACTGGTCCGACGGCGCGGTGGAGTTGCTCACCGAGCCGCGGCCGTGGAGTGCGGGGGAGCGCCCGCGCCGGGCCGGCGTCTCGTCGTTCGGGGTCTCCGGCACCAACGCCCACGTGATCATCGAGGAGGCGCCCGCGCTCGCCGCCGACGAGGTCGCCGCGACGACGTCGGACGTGCCGTGGCTGCTGACCGGGCGTACCGCGAAGGCCGTCGCCGACCAGGCACGGCAGCTCGCCGCGCTGGACGCCCCGGCCGGCGAGGTGGCCTACTCGCTGGCCGCGACCCGGTCGGCGTTCAGCCAGCGGGCCGTGGTCCTCGGCCCGGAGCACGCGGCCGGTCTGGACGCGCTCGTCGAGGGTCTGCCGTCGAGTTCGGTGATCACCGGGTCCACGTACCCCGACGCCGAGGTCGTCTTCGTCTTCCCCGGTCAGGGTTCGCAGTGGGTCGGCATGGCGGTGGGGCTGCTCGACGCCGAGCCGGTGTTCGCGGCCCGGATCGCCGAGTGCGCCGCTGCTCTGGATCCCTTCGTGGACTGGAACCTGCTGGACGTGTTGCGGTCCGACGACCCGTTGGAGCGCGTCGACGTGGTGCAGCCGGTGTTGTGGGCGGTGCACGTCGCGCTGGCCGAGGTGTGGCGGGCCCGGGGTGTCGTCCCGAACGCGGTGATCGGTCACTCGCAGGGCGAGATCGCCGCGGCCTGTGTCGCAGGTGTCCTCTCGCTCGGTGACGCCGCCAAGGTGGTCGCGTTGCGCAGCAAGGCCCTGCTGGCGGTCGCCGGCACCGGCGGCATGGTCTCGGTCAACGCCGGTCTGGACGTGGTCACCCCGTTGCTCACCGACGGTGTGAACGTCGCCGTCGTCAACGGCCCGACCAGCGTGGTCGTCGCGGGCGCCCCCGCCGACCTGGACGTGTTCCTGGCCGTCGCGGAGGTGGCCGGCGTCCGGGCCAAGCGGGTCAAGGTGGACTACGCCTCGCACTGCGCGCTGGTCGAGCCGGTCGAGGCCGAGCTGGCCCGGCTGCTGGACGGCGTGTCGCCGCTGGCCGGTGCGGTGCCGGTCTTCTCCAGCGTGCAGGGCGGCGGCGCGATGGACGCCGCCTACTGGTACCGAAACCTGCGCCAGCCGGTGCGCCTGGACCTGGCCGTCGAGGCCGCGTACGCCGCCGGGCACCGGATCTTCATCGAGGTCAGCGCCCACCCGGTGCTCACCGGCGCGATCGCCGACACGGTCGACGCGGCCACGGTCGGCACCCTGCGCCGTGGCGCGGGCGGCACCGACCAGGTCGTCCGAGTCCTGGCCGAGGCGTGGGTACGCGGCGCACCTGTCGACTGGAGCAGCGTCATCCCGGCCACCCGGGTCGTCGACCTGCCCACCTACCCGTTCCAGCACCAGCGCTACTGGCCCACCGGTGGCGGCGCGATGACCACCTCCGACCCGGTGGACAGCCAGTTCTGGCAGGCCGTCGAGGACGGCGACCTGACCCCGCTGGGCATCACCGGCGACGGCGTCGACCTGCTGCCGGCGCTCGCCAACTGGCGGCGCACCCGTCGGGAGAGGGGCACCACCGACACCTGGCGCTACACCGTCGGCTGGAACCCGATCCCGGACGCCGGCACCGCACCCCGGCTCGACGGCACCTGGCTGCTCGTCGTACCCGACACCACCGACCAGCACCGGATCGCCACCGACTGCGCCGCCGCCCTGCGCGACCACGGCGCCGAGGTCCTGGAGATCGCACCCGCCACCACCGAGCGCACCGAGCTGGCCGCTCTGCTGAACCGGCTCTCCGACATCGACATCCCGATCGCCGGGGTCCTGTCGCTGCTCGCGCTCGACCAACGTCCGGATCGAGAGAACCCGCAGATCACCACCGGGACGACCGCCACGCTGACGCTGCTGCAGACGCTCGGCGACATCGGCTCCCCGGCGAAACTGTGGTGCGTCACCCGCGGGGCGGTTGCCGTCGCCCCCGGCGAGGACGTGCCGCATCCGGCCCAGGCGATGCTCTGGGGCCTTGGACCCGTACTCGAGGCCGAGGACCCGCAGCGCTTCGGCGGGCTGATCGATCTGCCCGACACTCTCGACCCGGTGGCCGGAACCCGGCTCGCCGTCACCCTCCGCGGCGAGCCGGGTTCGACCGGCGAGAACCAGGTGGCGATCCGGTCCGCCGGGGCGGTCGCCCGCCGCCTGCGGCCGGCTCCGCTCACCGCCACGACGCCGACGTCCGGCTGGTCGCCCACCGGCACCACACTGGTCACCGGCGGCACCGGCGCGATCGGCGCGCAGGTGGCCCGCTGGCTGGCCGGACGCGGCGCCGAGCACCTGGTGCTCACCAGCCGTCGAGGTCCGGACGCCCCCGGTGCCGACGACCTGCGCACCGAGTTGGAACAGCTCGGCGCCCGGGTGACGGTCGCCGCCTGCGACGTCGCCGACCGCGATGCCCTGCGCGCGCTTGTCGACGGCATCGACGACCTGACCGCCGTCTTCCACCTCGCCGGCACCCGCGACTCCGGCCTGCTGACCGGACTCACCGGTGACCGTCTGGCCGCCGTCGCCGCCGGCCGGGCAACCGGAGCCCGCCACCTGCACGAGCTGACCCGTGATCACGACCTGACCGCGTTCGTGCTGTTCTCGGCGCTCGCCGGGACGCTCGGCAGCACCGGACAGGGCGCGTACGCGGCCACGAACGCGTATCTCGACGCCCTGGCCGCCCGGCGCGCCGCCGCGGGTCTGCCCGCCACCTCGATCGCCTGGGGCGAATGGGCGCAGAGCGAGGCCGCCGGCGGCGATCCCGCCAACAACCCGCTGCCCACCTCGTCCGCGCTGACCGCGCTGGGCCAGGTCCTCGACCACGCCGACACCCGGATCGTGCTGGCCGACATCGGCTGGGACCGCTTCGCCGAGCAGCACCCGGCGGGCCCGCCACGTCTGGTCAGCGACCTGCCCGCGATGCGCGCCGCGCTCGCCGCCGGCACCGGCGACCCGTCGACCGCGCCGTGGTTGCGCCGGATCGACGGGCTCGACCCGGCCGACCGGGACGCCGTCCTGCTCGACCTGGTCCGCGCCCAGGCTGCCTCGGTGCTCGGCCACCCGGACAGCACGGCGGTGGAACCGGACCGGGCGTTCAAGGAACTCGGATTCGACTCGCTGACGGCGGTGCAGCTCCGCAACCAGATCAGCGCGGCGACCGGCGTGAAACTGCCGGCGACCCTGGCTTTCGACCACCCCACCGCCCGGGCCCTCACCACACACCTGGTCGGCCGGATCGTCGGTGACTCGGATGCCGAGCTGCCGCTGCTGGCCGAGGTGGACCGGCTCGCCGGGCTGATCGCCGGGCGAACCCTCGACAAGGGCGCACGGGCCCAGCTCACCGCCCGACTGCAGACACTCCTGGCCGACGTGCACGGCACCACCGAACACACCGGCGACACCGTCACCGAGAAGCTCCAGTCGGCCAGCGCCGACGAGATCTTCGACTTCATCGACACGCAACTTTCGGTGTCCTGACACCGAACGCTGCGCGCATCCGGAGGGGTTGGCAAGCGATGCTGACTGAAGACAAGCTCCTCGACTACCTGAAGCGGGTCACCGCCGACCTGCACCAGACGCGGCAACGGCTGCGCGAGGTCGAGGCGGGCGAGCAGGAGCCGATCGCCATCATCGGCATGGGCTGCCGTTTCCCCGGCGACGTGCGTACCCCCGAGGACCTGTGGCAGCTGCTGCTCGACGGGCGCGACGCGATGGCGGAGTTCCCGGACGACCGGGGCTGGGACCTGGACGCCCTGTTCGGCGACGGCGCGACCGGCACCTCCGACGCCCGCCAGGCCGGCTTCGTCTACGACGCGGCCGACTTCGACGCGGCCTTCTTCGGCATCTCGCCGCGCGAGGCCACCGCGATGGACCCGCAGCAACGGATGCTGCTGGAGGTCACCTGGGAGGCCCTGGAGCAGGCCGGGATCGACCCGTCGACGCTGAAGGGCAGCCAGACCGGTGTCTTCGCCGGCACCGCCGGCCAGGACTACGGAACGCTGCTGCTGGGCGCCTCCGAAGGGCTGGAGGGGCACCTGCTCACCGGCAACGCGGCGGCGGTCGTCTCCGGCCGGATCTCGTACTGCCTCGGGCTGGAGGGTCCGGCGGTCACCGTCGACACCGCGTGCTCGTCGTCGCTGGTGGCGTTGCACCTCGCCGCGCAGGCCCTACGCCAGCAAGAATGTGGGCTCGCGCTCGCCGGTGGCGCCACCGTGATGGCCACGCCGGGCGCGTTCCTCGAATTCTCCCGCCAGGGCGGCCTGTCCGGCGACGGGCGGTGCAAGGCGTTCGCCGCCGCGGCCGACGGCACCGGCTGGGCGGAGGGCGCCGGTGTGCTGGTCCTGGAGCGGCTCAGCGACGCGCAGCGCAACGGTCACCCGATCCTCGCCGTGATCCGCGGCTCGGCGGTCAACCAGGACGGCGCCTCGAACGGGCTCAGCGCCCCGAACGGCCCGGCGCAGCAGCGCGTCATCCAACGGGCGCTGGCCAACGCCGGCCTCACCCCGAACCAGATCGACACGGTCGAGGCCCACGGCACCGGCACCAGCCTCGGTGACCCGATCGAGGCGCAGGCCCTCATCGCCACGTACGGGCAGGACCGCGATCCGCAGCGCCCCCTGTGGCTCGGCTCGATCAAGTCCAACCTCGGCCACACCCAGGCCGCCGCGGGCGTCGCCGGGATCATCAAGATGGTCCTCGCGATGCGCGCCGGCGTCCTGCCGCAGACGCTGCACGTCGACGAGCCGACCCCGCAGGTCGACTGGTCCGAGGGCGCCGTCGAACTGCTGACCAGCCGGCAGCCGTGGCCCCGGACCGACGAGCCACGCCGGTCGGCGGTCTCCTCGTTCGGGGTCAGCGGCACCAATGTGCACGTGGTCCTCGAACAGGCCCCGGTGCTCGCCGACGACACCGAACCGGTGGCGAGCACCGCACCGGACGGACCGTGGCTGCTGTCCGGGCGTACCGAGCGGGCGTTGCGGGCGCAGGCGGCGAAACTGCTCGCCCGGGTGGCCGGCGACGACCGGGTCGGCCTACGCGACCTGGCGTACGCCCTGACGGCCGCCCGCAGCACGTTCGACCACCGGGCCGTGATCCTCCCCGGTGACCGCGCCGACCTGGTGCACCGGCTCGCGGCGCTGGCGGAGGGGCGCCTCGACACCGGAGTGCTCACCGGCCAGCGGGAGCCCGCGCGTACCGCGTTCCTCTTCTCCGGCCAGGGTTCCCAACGGGCCGGCATGGGCAGCGACCTGTACGCCACGTACCCGGTCTTCGCCGCCGCGTTCGACGAGGTCTGCGACGCGCTCCAACCGCACCTGGAGCAGCCGCTGCGCCGGGTGATCGCGGAGAACCCCGACGGCCTGCTGGACCAGACCGCCTACACCCAGGCCGGTCTCTTCGCCGTCGAGGTGGCGTTGTACCGGCTCGTCGAGTCCTGGGGCGTCGTGCCCGGCCACCTGATCGGCCACTCGATCGGTGAGCTGGCCGCGGCGCACGTCGCCGGGGTGCTGTCCCTCGCGGACGCGGCGACACTGGTCGCCGCGCGCGGCACCCTGATGCAGGCGTTGCCGACAGGCGGGGTGATGGTCGCGGTGCGGGCCACCGAGGCCGAGGTGCTGCCGCTGCTGACCGAGGGCGTCTCGATCGCGGCGGTCAACGGCCCGCGCTCCGTCGTGCTCTCCGGCGAACAGCAGGCGGTCGAGGCGGTCGCCGCGAACTTCGGCAAGACCAGGCGGCTGACCGTCAGCCACGCCTTCCACTCGGCGCTGATGGAGCCGATGCTCGACGACTTCCGCCGGATCGCGGAGAGCGTCACCTACCACGAGCCGCGCATCCCGATCGTCTCCAACGTCACCGGCCGGCTCGACGAACGGCTGGACGCCGCCTACTGGGTGCGCCACGTCCGGGATGCCGTCCGCTTCGCCGACGGCGTCGCCGCCCTGGTCGACGCCGGCGTCACCACCCTGGTGGAGATCGGCCCGGGCGGCGTCCTGACCGCCCTGGCCGAGGACTGCCTGACCGCCGGCCAGGTGGTCGTCCCCGCGCTGCGCAAGGACCGCCCCGAGCCGGCGGCGCTGCTCGCCGCGCTCGGCCGCCTGCACGTGCACGGGGTGTCCCTCGACTGGCGTGCCGTGCTCCCCGCCGGACGGCCGGTCCACCTGCCCACCTACGCCTTCCAGCACGAACGCTACTGGCCGGACACCTCCCGCCGGTGGACCGGTGACCTGACCAACGTGGGCGTCCGCCCGGCGGGGCACCCACTGCTCGGTGCGGCCGTCGCGCTCGCCGACGGCGGCGGCTTCCTCTACACCGGCCGGCTCAGCCTGGACCAGCACTCCTGGCTCGCCGACCACGCGGTGCAGGGCACCGTGCTGGTGCCCGGCACCGGCTTCGTGGAGCTGGCCCTGCGCGCCGGCGAGCAGGTCGGCGCCGGCCACCTGCGGGAACTCACCCTCCAGGCGCCGCTGGTGCTGGCCGAGCGCGGCGACACCGAACTTCAGGTGTCGGTCGGCCCGGCCGAGGACGACGGCTCCCGTGCCGTCACCATCCACTCCCGAGCGGTCGACCCCACCGACCCGGACAAGCCGTGGACCTGCCACGCCGTCGGTGTGGTCCAGGCCGCCGAGGCGTCCACCGCCGACTGGCGGGACTTCACCACCTGGCCACCGGCCGACGCCCGACCCGCCGACCTGACCGGTTTCTACGACCGGCTCGCCGCGCAGGGCTTCACCTACGGGCCCGCGTTCCAGGCGCTCCAGCGGGCCTGGGTGGCCGGCGAGTACGCGTACGCCGAGGTGCGCATCCCGGACGGCAGCGGCACCGACCCGGCCGACTTCGGCCTGCACCCGGCGCTGCTCGACGCGGCCATGCACGCCACCGGCCTGCTGCCGGCCCGGACCACCGAGCAGGGCAACCGGCTGCCGTTCGCCTGGAACGACGTCGCACTGCACTCGGCCGGCGCCACCGACCTGCGGGTCCGGGTGCGGATCGCGGAGAACGCCGACGTGAGCGTCGCCGTCGCGGACGCCACCGGCGCGCCGGTCGCCGAGGTGCGGATGCTCACGCTGCGTCCCATCTCCGCCGACCAACTCGCCACCCCCGACGACACGCTCTTCCACGTCGACTGGCCGGCCGTCACGACCACCGCCGTCGACCCCGGCCGGATCGCGATCATCGGTGACGACCTGCCCGAACTCGCCGACATCGCCGCCGACCGCTACCTGGACCTCGCGGCCCTCGGTGTCGCCCTGGCCGGCGGCGCGGACCGCCCGGACCTGGTCCTGGCCGGCTGCTCCGGAGCCGACTCCGATCCCCGGTCCACCCACGCCACCACGGTCGCCGCGTTGGTCACCGCGCAGCACTGGCTGGACGACCCGGCGTTCGACGGGGCCCGGCTGGTCCTGGTCACCCGCCAGGCGATCGCCGCCGGCCCGGACGAGGACGTGACCGACCTGTCCGCCGCCCCGGTCTGGGGTCTGATCCGCTCGGCCCAGTCGGAGAACCCGGAGCGGTTCGTCCTGGCCGACCTGGACGGGCACCCGGGAAGCGCGGGCCGGCTGATCGAGGCGGCCACCTCCGGCGAACCGCAGGTGGCGGTACGACGCGGCGTGGTGCGGGTGCCCCGGCTGGCCCGGCTCGCCCCGCCCCGGGAACCGAACCCCCCACTCGACCCGGACGGCACCGTTCTGATCACCGGCGCCACCGGCACCCTGGGCGGCCTGCTGGCCCGACACCTGGTCACCCGGCACGGCGCGCGGCACCTGCTGCTCACCAGCCGCCGGGGCAGCGCCGCCGAGGGCAGCGCGGAACTCTGCGCCGAACTGACCACACTGGGCGCCGCGGTGACCCTGGAAGCCTGCGACACGGCCGACCGTGCCGCAGTCGCCGCGCTGCTCGCGTCCGTGCCTGCCGAGCACCCGCTGACCGCTGTGGTGCACGCCGCCGGGGTCTCCGACGACGGCGTGGTCAGCGCGCTCACCCCGGGACGGGTCGGCGCGGTGCTGCGGCCCAAGGTCGACGCCGCCCACCACCTGCACGACCTGACCCGGGACGCGGACCTCAGCGCGTTCGTCCTGTTCTCCTCGCTCGCCGCGACCCTCGGCGGTGGCGGCCAGGGCAACTACGCCGCGGCCAACGCCTACCTGGACGCCCTCGCCCAGCACCGGCGGGCGGCCGGGCTGCCCGGGGTGTCTCTCGTGTGGGGTCTCTGGGACGCCCGCAGCGGCATGTCCGAGCACCTCGACGACACCCACTTCTCCCGCATCGCGCGCGGCGGCATCGTCTCCATGCCGTCCGCCGACGCGCTCGCGCTCTTCGACCGGGCGATCGCCGCGTCCGCACCGGTGGTCGCGCCGGCCCGGCTGGACTTCGCCGCGCTGCGGGCGCAGGCCGCCCAGGGCGGCGTTCCGGCGCTGCTGCGAGGGCTGGTCCGGGAGCCGGGAGGCCGGGCGGGCACGAAAACCCGCGCCGGCAACGCCTTCCTCACCCACCTCGCCGCCCTCGCCGAGGCGGACCGGGAGAAGGCACTGCTCGATCTCGTACGCGGACAGGCAGCCGCCGTCCTGGGCCACTCCGGTCCGGCGGCCGTCCCGCCGCAGCAGCCCCTCTCCGAACTCGGCGTCGACTCGCTCACCGCCGTGGAGATCCGCAACCAGTTGGGCGGTGCCACCGGGCTGCGCCTGCCGGCCACCCTCATCTTCGACTACCCGACCCCGCAGGCCCTCGCCGGATATCTGCACGAGCAGCTGGGCGGCATCGAGGCGCCGACACCCGCGAGCCCCGAGACCGCGCCGATGGCCGCGGACGAACCGATCGCGATCGTCGGCATGGCCTGCCGCTACCCCGGCGGTGTGCGTACGCCGGAGGACCTGTGGCAACTGGTCGACCTGGGCACCGACGGGATCACCGGCGTTCCCGAGGACCGTGGCTGGGACATCGCCGGTCTCTACGACCCGGAGGCGGACCGGCCGGGCGGCTTCTACGTCCGCGAGGGCGGCTTCCTCGACGGCGCCACCGACTTCGACGCCGCGTTCTTCGGGATCAGCCCCCGCGAGGCGGTCGCGATGGACCCTCAGCAGCGGGTGCTCCTCGAGGTCTCCTGGGAGGCGATCGAGCGGGCCGGCATCGACCCGGTGTCGCTGCGGGGCAGCCGGACCGGCGTGTTCGCCGGCACCAGCGGGCAGGACTACGGCGGTGTCCTCGGCCGTGACCCGTCCAGCGTCGGCGGGTTCGGCCTGACCAGCACCACCGCGAGCGTCATCTCCGGACGGGTGTCGTACGCGCTCGGGCTGGAGGGTCCGTCGCTGTCGGTGGACACCGCCTGCTCGTCGTCGCTGGTCGCCCTGCACCTCGCGGCCCAGGCGCTGCGGCAGGGGGAGTGCTCCCTCGCGCTGGTCGGTGGCGTGATGGTGATGGCGACCCCGGCCGCGTTCGTCGCGTTCAGCCAGCAGCGCGGACTGGCCCCGGACGGACGGTGCAAGTCGTTCGCCGGGTCCGCCGACGGGATCGGCTGGGCCGAGGGCGCCGGTGTCCTGGTGGTGGAGCGGCTCTCCGACGCGCGGCGCAACGGCCACCACGTCCTGGCCGTGGTCCGCGGTAGCGCGATCAACCAGGACGGTGCCTCCAACGGCCTGACCGCCCCGAACGGTCCCTCGCAGCAACGAGTCATCCGCGCCGCCCTGGCCAACGCGGGCCTCAGCAGCGCCGACGTCGACATGGTCGAGGCGCACGGCACCGGCACCACCCTCGGTGACCCGATCGAGGCGCAGGCCCTGCTCGCCACCTACGGTCAGGGTCGGCCGGCGGACCGGCCGCTGCGGCTCGGTTCGATCAAGTCGAACATCGGGCACGCGCAGGCCGCCGCCGGTGTCGCCGGGATCATCAAGATGGTCGCGGCGATCCGCAACGAGACGATGCCGCGCACCCTGCACGTGGACGAGCCCACACCCGAGGTGGACTGGTCGGCCGGCGCGGTCGAACTGCTCACCGACGCGAGGCCGTGGGAGGCGTACGGGCGTCCGCGCCGGGCGGGGGTGTCGTCGTTCGGGGTCTCCGGCACCAACGCCCACGTGATCATCGAGGAGGCTCCGGCCGAGCCGGCCGCCGCGCCGGCCGTGGTGTCGCCGGACGTGCCGTGGGTGCTGTCCGGGCGTACCGCCAAGGCCGTCGCCGACCAGGCCCGCCGACTCGCCGGCCTGGACTCGGAGCCGGCCGAGGTCGCCCACTCGCTGCTGGGCCGATCCGAGTTCGTCCAGCGCGCGGTGGTGCTCGGCCCGGACCACCGCGCCGGCCTGTCCGCGTTGGCCGAGGGGTTGCCGTCGAGCAGTGTGGTGTCCGGTGTGGCCCGTTCGGCTGGGGTGGTGTTCGTGTTCCCCGGTCAGGGTTCGCAGTGGGTCGGGATGGCTGCCGAGTTGTTGGAGTCCGAGCCGGTGTTCGCGGCCCGGATCGCGGAGTGTGCGGCGGCCCTTGCGCCGTTCGTGGACTGGAACCTCCTCGATGTGCTGCGCTCCGACGATTCGTTGGAGCGGGTGGACGTGGTGCAGCCGGTGTTGTGGGCGGTGCACGTCGCGTTGGCTGAGGTGTGGCGGGCCAGGGGAGTGACCCCTGATGCGGTGATCGGTCACTCGCAGGGTGAGATCGCCGCTGCCTGTGTGGCAGGGGTCCTGTCACTGAGCGACGCGGCGAAGGTCGTCGCGTTGCGCAGTCAGGCCCTCCTCGCGCTGTCCGGCAGCGGCGGCATGGTGTCGGTCAACGCCGGTCTGGACGTGGTCACCCCGTTGTTGACCGAGGGTGTGAGTGTCGCGGTGGTCAACGGTCCGACGAGTGTCGTGGTCGCCGGTGCTGACCTGGATGCGTTCCTGGCCGCTGCGGAGGCGGCGGGGGTGCGGGCCAGGCGGGTGAAGGTCGACTACGCGTCGCACTGTGCTCTGGTCGAGCCGGTCGAGGCGGAACTGGCCACTGTGCTCGACGGGGTGCGACCACTGCCCGGCGCTGTGCCGCTGTTCTCCACCGTGGAGGACGGCGGGGACATGGACGCCGGTTACTGGTATCGGAATCTGCGTCAGCCGGTGCGTCTCGACCTGGCGGTGCAGGCGGCGTACGCGGCGGGGCATCGGATCTTCGTGGAGGTCAGCGCGCATCCGGTGTTGACCGGGGCGATCGCCGACAGCGTCGACGTCCCCACCGTCGGGACGCTTCGCCGAGATGAGGGCGGCCCACGGCAGATCGTGCGGGCCCTCGCCGAGGCATGGGTGCAGGGCGCACCCGTCGACTGGACCACCGTCGTCCCGACGACCCGGACCGTCGACCTGCCCACCTACCCCTTCCAACACCAGCGGTTCTGGGTCGACGAGGTCAACCTCCCGATCACCGCCGACATCGCCACCGCCGGCCTCAGCGCGGCGAGCCACCCGATGCTCGGTGCCGCCATCCCGCTGCTCGACTCCGACGCCGTCCTCTTCACCGGCCTGCTCTCCGTCGAGGCCCACCCGTGGCTCGGCGAGCACAAGGTGATGGGCGCCAACGTCATGCCCGGCACCGCCTTCGTCGAACTCGCCCTGCACGTCGCAGGTCAGACCGGATGCCGACGGCTGGAAGAACTCACCCTGCTCACCCCGCTGATCGTGCCCGAACGCGGTGCCCGCCAACTACAACTCTGGGTGGGTCCACCGGACGGCAACGGCCGACGCGCCATCAACGTCCGCTCCCGCTCCGACGACGGAGAGCCCGCCGACGCGCTCAGCCCCACCGGCTGGATCCACCACGCCACCGGCGCGATCAGCACCGCCGCCGACCCGACCGGGCCGGCCGAGCTCACCACCTGGCCGCCACCCGGCGCCCGACCGGTCGACCTCACCGAGTTCTACGAGGCCGTCAGCCGGACCGCGTTCGACTACGGACCGATGTTCCAGGGTCTGCGCGCCGCCTGGGTCACCGAGGACGACGTCTACGCGGAGCTGTCCCTGCCCGAGTCGGGCCGGGCCGCCGCAGGCGCGTACGGCATGCACCCGGCCCTGCTCGACGCCGGCCTGCAGGCCATGTCGCTGAACAACTTCCTGACCCGGATGGGCGACGGCGAACCAGCCGAGCGCAGCCGCCTGCCGTTCGTGTGGAGTGGCATCTCGCTGCACGCCACCGGCTCCTCCAGCTTCCGGATCCGACTCAAGCCGGCCGGCGCCGTCGGCGTCTCGTTCACCGTCGCCGACAGCACCGGCGCCCCGGTCGCCGAGATCGACTCGCTGATCATGCGGCCGGTTTCGGCGGACCGGCTGGCCAGCGCGCGCGGCGGCGACCACGAGTCGCTGTACCGACTGGACTGGACCCCGGTGCTGCCCGGGACGGCTCCGGCCACCGCGGTCGTCGGCGTCGACCCGTACCAGCTGACCCGCGTCGCCGGGACCGGATACCCGGACCTGGCCGCCCTGGCGAACGCCCCGGCCGTACCGGAAATGGTCTTCGTGACGCTCGCAGCGGATCCGCACACCGCCGAGCCCGGCACCGGCGCGCGGCGCAGCGCCACGCTCGCCCTCGACCTGGTGCAGCGATGGCTCGCGGAGCCCGCGTTCGGAGCGTCGCGGCTGGTCGTCGTCACCCGGGGCGCGGTCGCGGCGAACACCGACGATGCGGCCGGTGACCTGGCCGCGGCCGCCGCGTGGGGCCTGATCCGCACCGCCCAGGCGGAGAACCCGGACCGCTTCGTCCTCCTCGACCTCGACGACGATCCCACCTCGCTGACCGTGGCCGTCCCGGCGGTCGCCTCCGGCGAGCCGCAGGTGGTCGTCCGCGCCGGCCGGCCGCTGGCCCCACGCCTGGCACCGGTCCCGGTCGCACCGGAACCGCCCACCGACATCACCGCCGGCGACCCGGACGGCACCGTGCTGATCACCGGTGGCACCGGCACCCTCGGCGGGCTGCTCGCCCGACACCTGGTCACCGAGCACGGAGCCCGACGGCTGGTGCTGACCGGACGTCGCGGACGCGCCGCCGACGGGGTGGACGCCCTGGTCACCGACCTGACCGACCTCGGTGCCGAGGTCACCGTCGAAGCCTGCGACGCCACCGACCGGGACGCCCTCGCGACGGTCCTCGACCGGGTACCCGCCGACCGGCCACTGACCGTGGTGCACGCGGCCGGCGCGCTGGACGACGGCGTCATCACCGCCCTCACCCCGGACCGCCTCGACACCGTGCTGGCGCCGAAGACCGACGCCGCGTGGAACCTGCACCTGTTGACCAGGGACCGCAAGGTCACCCGGTTCGTGCTCTTCTCCTCGGCCGCCGGCGTACTCGGCGGCGCGGGACAGGGCAACTACGCGGCCGCCAACGCCTTCCTCGACGAGCTGGCCCGGCACCGGCGGGCGCTCGGCCTGCCCGCCGAATCCCTGGCCTGGGGCCTGTGGGAGCAGGCCAGCGGCATGACCGGGCACCTGGACGGCGCCGACCTGCGCCGGGTGGCACGCGGAGGGGTCCGCCGACTGCCGACCGCCCGTGCGCTCGCCCTGTTCGACACGGCAGGCGTACTGGACGAGCCGCTGCTGGTCCCGGCCGACCTGGACCTGGCCGGCCTGCGCAACCAGCCGGTGGAGACCGTACCGGCGCTGCTGCGCGGCCTGGTCCGTGGCGCGGCCCGGCCGGTCGCCGAACCGGCCGACGGCCCGTCGGTCGTGGGCCTGGCCCAGCGACTCGCCGGTCTCGCCGACGAGGACGCCGACGCCCTGGTCCTTCAGGTGGTACGCGCCAACGTCGCCGCCGTCCTCGGCTACCCGGGCCCCGACGACGTGGACCCGACCCTGCCGTTCAAGGAGCTCGGCTTCGACTCGCTGACCGCCGTCGAGCTGCGCAACCGACTCAACGTCGCGACCGGCCTGCGGCTACGCGCCACCCTCGTCTTCGACTACCCGAACGCCCACTCGCTCGCCGCGTACCTGCGGGCGCAGGTGGTGCCGGACGAGGCTGGGGCGGCCGAGCCACTGCTGGCCGAGCTGAGTCGGATCGAGGCCGCCGTGGCCACGCTGCCCGGCGACGGATCGGTACGCGAGCAGGTGACCAGCCGCCTGCGTGACCTGCTGGCCGGGCTGGAGCCCACCGGCGCCGCGGACGTGGCGCAGGACCTCGAGGCGGCCACCGACGACGAGATGTTCGAGTTCATCACCCGAGAGTTCGGAGTGTCGTGATGGCAGACGACGAGAAGCTTCGCCATTTCCTCAAGAAGGTCACCACCACCCTTCAGGAGACCAAGCAGCAGTTGCACGAGGCTGAGAACCGCGACCGGGAGCCGATCGCGATCGTCTCGATGAGCTGTCGGTTCCCCGGCGGCGTACGCGGGCCGGAGGACCTCTGGCAGATGCTCGTCGGCGAGCGCGACGCGCTCGGCCCGCTGCCCGCCGACCGTGGCTGGGACCTGGAGTCGCTCTACAGCCCGGACGCGGACGCACCCGGCCAGAGCTACGTCCGGGAGGGCTCGTTCCTGGACGACGCCGCCGACTTCGACGCCGCGTTCTTCGGGATCAGCCCGCACGAGGCGCTCGCCATGGACCCGCAGCAACGGCTGTTGCTGGAGGCGTCCTGGGAGGCGATCGAACGGGCCGGCGTCAACCCGCAGAGCCTGCGCGGCAGCCAGACCGGCGTGTTCGTCGGCATCACCCAGCAGAACTACGGCACCGCGCTGCACGAGGCGCCCGAGGGCGTCGACATGTACCTCGGCACCGGCACCACCACCAGCGTCGCGTCCGGCCGGATCGCGTACAGCCTGGGCTTCGGCGGGCCGGCCGTCACGGTCGACACGGCCTGCTCGTCGTCGCTCGTCGCGATGCACTGGGCGGTCCAGTCGCTGCGATCCCGCGAGTGTGACCTGGCCCTGGTCGGCGGCGTCACGATCATGGCGGCACCGGGCGCGTTCATCCTGTTCAGCAGGCAGAAGGGGCTGGCCGCGGACGGGCGGTGCAAGCCGTTCGCCGAGGCCGCCGACGGCACCGCCTGGGGAGAGGGCGTCGGCATCATCATGGCCGAGCGGCTCTCCGACGCGCAGCGCAACGGCCACCCGATCCTGGCGATCGTGCGGGGCAGCGCGACCAACCAGGACGGTGCCTCCAACGGGCTCACCGCGCCCAACGGGCCCGCCCAGGAGCGGGTCATCCGGGCCGCGCTCGCCAACGCCCGACTCACCCCGGACCAGGTCGACACCGTCGAGTCGCACGGCACCGGCACCACCCTCGGAGACCCCATCGAGGCGCAGGCGCTGCTGGAGACGTACGGCCGGGGCCGTCCGGCGGAGAACCCGCTCTGGATCACCTCGGTCAAGTCGAACATCGGGCACACCCAGTCGGCGGCCGGCATCGCCGGGCTGATCAAGGCGGTGCTCTCCATCCAGCACGGGATCCTGCCGAAGACGCTCAACGTCGACGCGCCCACCTCGCACGTGGACTGGTCGACCGGCGCCGCGCAGGTCCTCACCGAGACGATCCCGTGGCCGGAGACCGGGCACCCGCGCCGGGCTGGGGTGTCGTCCTTCGGCGTCTCCGGCACGAACGGGCACATCATCCTGGAGCAGCCGCCGACCGAGATCCCCGCCGACGCCACCGACACCCCCGACGGTCCGGTCGCCGCCTGGCCGATCTCGGCACGCACCGAAGCCGGTCTCGCCGCGCAGGCCCGCCGCCTGTACGACCACCTGACCCGCCACCCCTCGCTCACGCCGTCGGACGTCGGCCACTCGCTGTGGAAGACCCGGGCCACCTTCGACCACCGTGCGGTCGTCGTCGGCGTCACCCGGAAGGAGATGCTGGGCACCCTCGCCGAGTTCCCCGACGGCAGCGCCCCCCGGGCCGACCGGCAGCTCGGCGGCAGACCGCTCTTCGTCTTCCCCGGCCAGGGCTCCCAGTGGCTCGGCATGGCGACCGAACTGCTCGACCAGGAGCCGGTCTTCGCCGCCCGGATCGCCGAGTGCGCCGCCGCCCTCGACCCGTACGTCGACTGGTCGCTGTTCGACGTGCTGCGTTCCACCGACCCGGCCGCGCTGGACCGCGTCGACGTGGTCCAGCCCGCGCTCTGGGCGGTGATGGTGTCGCTGGCCGAAACCTGGATCTCCCGTGGCGTACGGCCCGGTGCGGTCGTCGGTCACTCGCAGGGCGAGATCGCCGCCGCCTGCGTGGCCGGCGCGCTGTCGCTGGCCGACGCCGCCAAGGTGGTCGCCCTGCGCAGCCGCGCCCTGCTGGCCCTGTCCGGCACCGGGGGCATGGTGTCGGTCAACGCTCCGCTGGCCACCGTCGAACCGCTGCTCACCGACGGGATCGCCGTCGCGGCCGTGAACGGCCCGTCCAGTGTGGTCGTGGCCGGCGCCGACGTGGCGGCCTTCCTGGCGGCGGCCCAGGCGGCCGGCGTCCGCGCCCGGCAGGTCCAGGTGGACTACGCCTCGCACTGTGCCCAGGTCGCGCCGATCGAGGCCGAGCTGGCCCGGCTCCTGGACGGGATCACGCCGACCGCCGGCACCGTGCCGATCATCTCCACGGTCACCGGCGCACCGATCGACGGCACCGCGATGAACGGCGCGTACTGGTACGACAACCTGCGTAACCCGGTCCGTCTCGACCTGGCCGTCCGCACCGCCCTGGACGCCGGTCACGCCCTGATCGTCGAGATCAGCCCGCACCCGGTGCTGATCGCCGGGCTCACCGGACTCACCGAGGACGCCGGCGGCGACGCCGTGGTGCTGGGCACGCTGCGGCGCGGCGACGGCGGGCTCCGGCGGTTCACCCACTCGCTGGCCTCCGCGTACGTGCACGGCGCCACGGTCGACTTCGCGACGGTCCACCCGCACGGGCGCACCGTGCCGTTGCCGACCTTCGCGTTCCAGGGGCGGCCGTACTGGCTGGGCGCCCAGCGGCCCCCGGCTCCCGCCGCCGTGGCCCCGAGCACGGACGACGCGGCCTTCTGGAACGCCGTCGAGCGGCAGGACGCCGACGTGCTCGCCGACACGATCGGCGTCGACCCGGCGGCGGTGGGGGACCTGCTCCCGGCGCTGTCGTCCTGGCGGCGGCAGCGGCAGACCGGCTCGAAGCTGGACAGCTGGCGTTACCGCGACGAGTGGGTACGCGTCCCCGACCGACCCGCCCGCCTCACCGGCACCTGGCTGGTCGCCGTACCGGCGGGTCTCGACTCCCCACTGCCGGCCGACGTCAGCGCGGCCCTGCGCGCCGGCGGCGCGCGGGTGGTGCCGGTCGACATCGACCCGGTCGACGTCCACCGCACCGCGCTGGCCGCCCAGCTCACCCTGGCGCTCGACGCGGCCGGCTGTGACCGCCCCGACGGCGTGCTGTCCCTGCTCGCCCTGGACGAGCGGGTCCTGCACGAGCACCGCTCCACCCCGCGCGGCTTCGCCGCCACCGTCGTACTGGTGCAGGCCCTCGGTGACCTCGGCGTCGGCGCGCCCCTGTGGTGCGCGTCCCGGGGCGCGATCGGCGCCGGACCGGACGACCCGCTGGCCAACCCGACCCAGGCGCTGCTCTGGGGCTTCGGGCGGGTGGCCGCCCTGGAACACCCGGAACGCTGGGGCGGCCTGGTGGACCTACCCGCGAGCCTCGACGAGCGTGGTGCCAACCTGCTCTGCGCCCTGCTCTCCGGCGCGACCGGCGAGGACCAGGCCGCGATCCGCGCGTCCGGCCTCCTCGGCCGACGCCTGATGCGCGCCCCGGTCGGCGACCGCAGCCCGGCTCGCCGCTGGCAGCCGCGCGGCACCACCCTCATCCTGGGCGGCACCGGTGGTCTCGGTTCCCAGCTGGCCCGCTGGCTGGCCGCGCACGGCGCCGAGCACCTGCTGCTGGTCAGCCGCCGCGGGCCGGACGCACCCGGAGCCGAACAGCTGAGCGACGACCTCACCGCGCTGGGCGCGACGGTCACCCTGGCCGCCTGCGACGCCGCCGACCGCGACGCCCTGGCCGCCCTGATCGACGCGATCCCCGCGAAGACGCCGCTGACCACAGTGGTGCACAGCGCCGCCGTCCTCGACGACTGCGTGATCGACGCCCTGGAGACCCACCGCGTCGACGGCGTCCTGCGCGCCAAGGTGGACTCCGCCCGCCACCTGCACGAGTTGACCCGGCACCTGGACCTGGACGCGTTCATCACGTTCTCCTCGTTCGCCGGCACGGTGGCCAGCTCCGGCGTCGGCAACTACGCCCCCGCCAACGCCTACCTGGACGCCCTGGTGCAGCACCGCCGGTCGCTCGGCCTGCCGGGCACCGCGATCGCCTGGGGCGCCTGGGGTGGCGGCGGCATGGCCGACGGCGAGTTCGGTGAGCTGCTGACCCGGCACGGCGTCGCCGAGATGGCGCCCGAGCTGGCGATCACCACGCTGCGCCAGGCGGTGGAGCACGACGAGCCGTTCCTCACCGTCGCCGACATCCGGTGGGAGAGGTTCTTCGTCGCGGTCACCGCGACCCGGCCCAGCCCCCTGGTCAGCGCGATCCCGGAGGCGCAGCAGGTGCTCGCGGCGATCGCCCGCGACGGGGACGGAGCCGGCGAGAGCGCCGCCGCGCGTCTGGCGGGTCTGCCGCCGGCCGAGCGGGCCAAGGCACTGCTGGACACGGTACGGGCGCAGGTGGCCACGGTGCTCGGGTACGCCTCCGCCGACGAGGTGCCGCCGAAGAAGGCGTTCCAGGAGCTGGGCTTCGACTCGGTCACCGCCGTGGAGCTGCGCAACCGCCTGGGTGCCGCCACCGGGCTGCGGCTGCCCGTCACGCTCGTCTTCGACTATCCGAACCCGACCACGCTCGCCGCCTTCCTGGACAGCCTGTGCGGCGGGACGGGGGACAGCTCCGCGCTGGACGACCTGGACCGCCTGGAAGCGGCCCTGGACAGCCTCGAACCGGACGACGTCACGTACGTCCGGCTGATGACCCGCATGCAGGCGCTCGTCGCCGACTGGAAGCACGGGCGCGCCGAGCCGGTGGAGACCGCGGGCGAAGCCCTGGCCGACGCCACCGACGAGGAGATGTTCGACCTCCTCGGCAAGAAGTTCGGCATCGCCTGACCCGCACGCTCACAAGGGGAGACCTACCGATGGCCAACGAAGAGCGGTTGCGCTACTTCCTCAAGCGGGTCACCGCCGACCTGGAGACCGCGCAGGAGCGTATCCGGCACCTGGAGGTACGCGCCGACGAGCCGATCGCGATCATCGGCGTGGGCTGCCGGTTCCCCGGTGGCGTGGACTCCCCGGAGTCGCTGTGGAACCTGGTCGCGGCGGACGGGGACGGCATCACGCCGTTCCCGTCCGACCGGGGCTGGGACACCGAGGCGCTGTTCGACCCCGACCCGGACAACCCCGGGACGTCGTACGCCGCCGAGGGCGGGTTCCTGAGCGGGGCGGGTGACTTCGACGCCGGCTTCTTCGGGATCAGCCCGCGCGAGGCGCTGGCGATGGACCCGGCGCAGCGGCTCCTGCTGGAGGTGTCCTGGGAGGCGATCGAACGGGCCGGCATCGACCCGGCGTCGCTGTCCGGGTCGCGTACCGGCGTGTTCGCGGGCACCAACGGTTCGGACTACTCGGCCATCCTGATGGGTGCGTCCGAGGGCCTGGAGGGTTATCTCGCGACCGGTAACGCGGGTGCGGTGATCTCCGGCCGGGTGTCGTACTCGCTGGGTCTGGAGGGGCCGGCGGTCACCGTCGACACGGCGTGCTCGTCGTCGCTCGTCGCGCTGCACCTGGCGGCGCAGGCGCTGCGGGCCGGCGAGTGCTCGCTCGCGCTGGCCGGCGGTGTGACGGTGATGGCCACCCCGTCGCTGTTCGTCGGCTTCTCCCGTCAGCGCGGTCTGGCGGCCGACGGCCGCTGCAAGGCGTTCGCCGGTGCCGCCGACGGGACCGGCTTCGCCGAGGGCGCCGGCGTCCTGCTGGTGGAGCGGCTCTCCGACGCGGTCCGCAACGGTCACCGGGTGCTCGCCGTGGTGCGGGGCAGCGCGGTCAACCAGGACGGCGCGTCGAACGGGTTGACCGCCCCGAACGGGCCGTCGCAGCAGCGGGTGATCCAGGCCGCGCTCGTCGACGCCCAACTGTCGGCGGCGGACGTGGACATGGTGGAGGCGCACGGCACCGGCACCCGGTTGGGTGATCCGATCGAGGCGCAGGCGTTGCTGGCCACCTACGGTCAGGATCGGCCCGCCGGTCAGCCGCTGTGGCTGGGGTCGGTGAAGTCGAACATCGGGCACACCCAGGCCGCCGCCGGTGTCGCCGGGATCATCAAGGTGGTCGAGGCGCTGCGTCACGAGACGTTGCCGCGGACGCTGCACGTGGACGAGCCGACGCCGCAGGTGGACTGGTCCGACGGTGCGGTGGAGCTGCTGACGTCGTCCCGCCCGTGGGCGGCGGGGGAGCGTCCGCGCCGGGCTGGGGTGTCGTCGTTCGGGGTGTCCGGCACGAACGCCCACGTGATCATCGAGGAGGCGCCGGCCGCGTCAATCGACGCGCCGGCCCTGACCGAGCCGAATGTGCCGTGGCTGTTGTCGGCGGCGGCGCCGGAGGCGCTGCGCGGGCAGGCCGAGCGGTTGACACGGGTGACGGCGGACCCGTGCGCGGTGGCGTACTCGTTGCTGTCCACCCGGTCGGTGCTGAGCCACCGGGCGGTCGTGCTCGGCCCGGATCACGCCGCGGGCCTGTCCTCCCTTCGGGACGGCCTGCCGTCGGGTGCGGTGGTGTCCGGCGCTGCCCACCCGGACTCGGGTGTGGTGTTCGTCTTCCCGGGCCAGGGTTCGCAGTGGGTCGGGATGGCCACGGAGTTGCTGGATGCGGAGCCCGTGTTCGCCGCCCGGATCGCCGAGTGCGCCGCGGCCCTCGCGCCGTTCGTGGACTGGAACCTCCTCGATGTGCTGCGCTCGGACGATCCGTTGGAGCGGGTGGACGTGGTGCAGCCGGTCCTCTGGGCGGTGCACGTCGCGTTAGCCGAGGTGTGGCGGGCCAGGGGTGCGACCCCGGATGCGGTGATCGGTCACTCGCAGGGTGAGATCGCCGCTGCCTGTGTGGCCGGCGTGCTGTCACTGAGCGACGCCGCGAAGGTCGTCGCGTTGCGCAGCAAGGCGTTGCTGGCGATTGCTGGCAGCGGGGGCATGGTGTCGGTGAGCGCCGGTCTGGATGTGGTCACCCCGTTGTTGACCGAGGGTGTGAGTGTCGCGGTGGTCAACGGTCCGACGAGTGTCGTGGTCGCCGGTGCCGACCTGGATGCGTTCCTGGCCGCTGCGGAGGCGGCCGGGGTGCGGGCGAAGCGGGTGAAGGTCGACTACGCCTCGCACTGCGCTCTGGTCGAGCCGGTCGAGGCGGAGCTGGCCCGTCTGCTGGACGGTGTGCACCCGCTGGCCGGCACTGTGCCGGTGTTCTCCACCGTGGAGGACGGCGGTGTCATGGACGCCGGCTACTGGTACCGGAACCTGCGTCAGCCGGTACGCCTCGACCTGGCGGTCGAGGCCGCCCAGGCGGCGGGGCACCGGATCTTCATCGAGGTCAGCGCGCACCCGGTGCTCACCGGCGCGATCGAGGCCACCACCGTCGGCACGCTGCGCCGCGACGAAGGCGGCCCCGAGCGATTCGTGCGGTCGTTGGCCGAGGCGTGGGTGCGGGGCGCTCCCGTCGACTGGAACACCGTCATCCCGGCGACCCGGGTCGTGGACCTACCGACGTACCCGTTCCAGCACCAGCGTTACTGGCCCACCCCCGGCGCCGCGGCGAGCATGGCCGACCCGCTGGACAGCGAGTTCTGGCGGGCCGTCGAGAACGGCGACCTCACCCCGCTGGGCATCACCGGCGACGGCACCGAGCTGCTGCCCGCGCTGACCGCCTGGCGTCGCCGCACCCGCCAGCACCACATCCTCGACGACTGGCGGTACCGGATCACCTGGCAGAGCCGGGCCACCCCGGCCGAGACCACCCGCACCGGCACCTGGCTGGTCCTGGGCCCCACCGGCGAACCCTGGTCGGACGCCGCCGAGGACGCCCTCCGGCAGGCCGGCGTCCGGACCGTACCGGTGACCGTCGCACCCGGCCCGATCGACCGGACCACCCTCGCCGACGCGGTCACCGCCTCCGTCGCGGAGACGCCTGTCGACGGAGTGCTGTCCCTGCTCTCACTGGCCGTCCCCGCCGAAGCCGTGGACGCGCTGCACGACGCGTCCACCCTGCTGCACGGGCTCGCGGACGCGGGCGTCACCGCCCCGCTCTGGCTCGCCACCCGGTCCGGCGTCCGGGTCGGTCGATCCGACGCCGCCCCGGCGCCCACGCAGGCGGCGCTCTGGGGCTTCGGCCGGGTCGTCGCCCTTGAGGAGCCGCACCGCTGGGGTGGCCTGGTCGACGTGCCGGCGCAGCCCGACACCAGGTCGGCCGCCCGGCTCGTCGCGGCACTGGTCGCCGGCGACGACGAGGACCAGTTCGCCGTCCGCGCCTCGGGCCTCTACACCCGCCGGCTGACACGTGCCCCGCAGACCGGCGCACCCGGCTGGTCGCCGTCGGGCACCGCGCTGGTCACCGGCGGCACCGGCGCGATCGGTGCGCACACGGCCCGCTGGCTGGCCCGCAACGGCGTCGAGCATCTGGTGCTCGTCAGCCGTCGCGGCCCGGACGCCCCCGGCGCCGACGACCTGCGCGCCGAACTGGAGCAGGCCGGCGCCCAGGTGACGATCACCGCCTGCGACATCGCCGACCGGGACGCCCTGCGCACCCTGATCGACGGTCTGGCGGACCTGACCTCCGTCTTCCACACCGCCGCCGTCCTCGACGACGGCACGCTCGGCAGCCTCGACCGGGACCGCATCGAGCGGGTCCTGGCCCCGAAGGCCGTCGCCGCCCAGCACCTGCACGACCTCACCCGGGACCGGGACCTGAGCGCGTTCGTGCTGTTCTCGTCGTTCGCCGGCACCCTCGGCAACGCGGGACAGGCCGCGTACGCGGCGGCCAACGCGTACCTCGACGCCCTCGCCGAGCAGCGGGCCGCCGACGGTCTACCGGCCACCTCGATCGCCTGGGGCCGCTGGGGTGACGGCGGCCTCGCCGAGGAGGCCGTGCGTCGGGAGCGACTCAGCCGGGGCGGCCTGGGCGCGATGGACCCGGAGTTGGCCCTCACCGGACTCGCCAGCGCGATCGGCGGCGGCGAACCGGCCCTGGCCCTGACCGACGTCGACTGGGAGCGGTTCGCCCCCGGCTTCACGGCGGTACGCCCCAACCCGACCCTCGCCACCATCCCGCAGGCCGCCGGGACCGCCGGCACCGACCCGTCCGGCGACCTGACCCGGCAGCTACTGTCGATGACCACCCGGGACCGCACCACCGCGCTGATCGACCTGGTCCGCGGGCACGCCGCGGCGGTCCTCGGCCACTCCGGCGCGGACAGCGTGGAACCGGAGCGCGCCTTCCGCGACCTCGGCTTCGACTCGCTCACCGCGGTCGAACTGCGCAACGCGCTCGCCGCCGCCACCGGCCTGCGGCTACCCGCCACCCTGATCTTCGACCACCCGAGCGCCCTCGCCCTCGCCGGCCACCTCAGCGGCCTGCTCGGTGCCGACCGGGACACCGAGGCCGCTGCCGGCCCGGACGTCGCTGCCGACCGGGACCACTCCGCCGGCGCTGCCGACCGGGACGACCCGATCGTCGTGGTGGGCATGTCGTGTCGCTTCCCCGGCGGTGCGGACAACCCCGACCAGCTGTGGCAGCTCGTGCGCGACGAGGTGGACGCGATCTCCACCTTCCCCGCCGACCGTGGCTGGGACGTCGACAGCGTCTACGACGCCGACCCGGACAACTCCGGCACCAGCTACGTCCGCGAGGGCGGCTTCCTCTACGGCGCCGCCGCGTTCGACAGCGAGTTCTTCGGCATCTCGCCACGCGAGGCCCTGGCCATGGACCCGCAGCAGCGGCTCCTGCTGGAGACCGCCTGGGAGGCGTTCGAGCACGCCGGCATCGACCCGTCGACCGCCCGTGGCGAGCAGGTGGGCGTCTTCGTCGGCTCGAACGGCCAGGACTACGGCGCGCTGCTCTACGGCTCGACCGAGGGCGTCGAGGGGCACACCATGACCGGCAACGCCGGCAGCGTCGCCTCCGGCCGGATCTCCTACGCGCTCGGGCTGGAAGGGCCGGCCGTCACCATCGACACCGCCTGCTCGTCGTCGCTCGTCGCGTTGCACCTCGCCGCCCAGTCGCTGCGCCGGGGCGAGTGCCGGCAGGCGCTCGCCGGCGGTGTCACGGTGATGGCCACCCCGGGCCGGTTCGTCGAGTTCAGCCGCCAACGCGGTCTCGCCGCCGACGGCCGCTGCAAGGCGTTCGCCGACGGGGCCGACGGCACCGGCTGGGGCGAGGGCGCGGGCATGCTGCTGGTCGAGCGCCGATCCGCGGCGCTGGCCGCCGGCCACCAGATCCTCGCCACGGTACGCGGCAGCGCGATCAACCAGGACGGCGCGTCGAACGGGCTGACCGCCCCCAACGGGCCCGCCCAGCAGCGGGTGATCCGGGCCGCCCTCACCGACGCCGGTCTGCGACCCTCCGACGTGGACCTGGTCGAGGCGCACGGCACCGGCACCAGACTCGGCGACCCGATCGAGGCCCAGGCGCTGCTCGCCACGTACGGGCAGCACCGACCGGCGGACCGCCCGCTGCGGCTGGGCTCGATCAAGTCGAACATCGGTCACACCCAGGCCGCGGCCGGTGTCGCCGGGGTGATCAAGGTGATCCAGGCGATGCGGTACGGGGTGCTGCCCCGAACGCTGCACGTGGACCAACCGAGCGCCGAGGTGGACTGGGAGTCCGGCGCGGTCGCCCTGCTCGACAGGTCCCTGCCGTGGGAGGGCGTCGGACCCCGTCGGGCGGCCGTGTCGTCGTTCGGCATCAGCGGCACGAACGCCCACGTCGTGTTGGAGGGCGACCCGGCCCCGGCGGACCCGGTCCCCGCCACGAACCCGCAGCGGCCGTGCACGTGGCTGCTCAGCTCGCGTACCGAGGACGGGCTGCGGGACCAGGCCGGGCGGTTGCTCGGCCACCTGGACGAGCACCCGGGGCTGGACCCCTACGACGTCGGTTTCTCCCTCGCCACCACCCGTACCCAGCACCGGCACCGGGCCGCGGTGTCCGGCCGCGCGGAGCTGGCGGCGCTGGCCGCCGGATCACCGGGCCCGATCACCGGTTCGGTGGTGCGGGGCAGGACGGCGTTCGTGTTCTCCGGTCAGGGTTCGCAGCGGCCGGGCATGGGCCTGGACCTGGCCGCCACCTACCCGGTCTTCGCCGAGGCGTTCGACGCGGCCTGCGCCGAGTTGGATCTGCATCTGGACCGACCGCTGCGCACGGTCATCGCCGACGGCGACGAGCTGGACCAGACGGTCTACACCCAGGCCGCGTTGTTCGCGGTCGAGGTCGCGCTCCACCACCTGGTGGGTGCCACCCCCGACTACCTGGTGGGCCACTCGATCGGTGAGATCGCCGCCGCCCACGTCGCCGGTGTGTTGACCCTGGCCGACGCGGCGAAGCTGGTCACGGCGCGCGGCCGGCTGATGCAGGCGCTACCCGCCGGCGGGGTCATGGTCGCGGTGCGGGCCACCGAGGCCGAGGTGGTGCCGCTGCTGGTCGACAGTGTGTCCGTCGCGGCCGTCAACGGCCCCCGTTCGGTGGTGCTGTCCGGTGCCGCCGACGCGGTGGCCGTCGTCGCCGCGCACTTCGAGAAGTCCAAGCAGCTGAAGGTCAGCCATGCGTTCCACTCGGTGCTGATGGAGCCGATGCTGGCGGAGTTCGCGTCGGTGGCCGCGCAGTTGACGTACGCGCCGCCGCGGATTCCGATCATCTCCAACGTGACGGGGCAGATCGCCGAGACGCAGGACGCGGCCTACTGGGTGCGGCACGTGCGGGAGGCGGTCCGGTTCGCCGACGGCATCACCACCCTGGAAGGTCTGGGTGTCAGCACGTTCGTGGAGATCGGCCCGGACGGGGTGCTCTCCGCGATGGGCGCGGACTGTGTGACCGACGCGGTGTTCGTACCGCTGCAACGAGCCGACCGGGACCAGCCCACCGCCCTGCGCACCGGGCTCGCCCAGCTCCACGTCCGCGGCGTCCCGGTGGACTGGGCCGCCGTGCACCCCGGGGCGCGGCGGGTCGACCTGCCCACCTACGCCTTCCAGCGGCAGCACTACTGGCCCGGGGTGATCTCCTGGGCCCCGCCCACCGCCTCCGACGACGAGCACCTGTGGGACCGCATCGAACGCGCGGACCTCGCCGGCATCGGCGCCGAACTCGCCCTGCCGCCGGACGCGACCCTCCCGGCGGTCGTGCGGGCACTCTCCGACTGGCGGCGACAGGCCCGGCGGAGCTCGACGATCGACGGGTGGCGGTACGGCGTACGGTGGCGGCCCCTGTCCTCGACCGGGACGCCCACCCTGACCGGCACCTGGCTGCTGGTCGGCACCCCCGACCATCCCACCGCCGACCTCGCCGGCGTGCTGCGCAGGCACGGCGCGGCGACCGGAACCGTCACGTTGACGCCGGCGGACCTGACCCGCCCCGGCACCGTCGCGCGGCTCAGCGCGGCCCTCGACGAGTACGGCCCGGTGCACGGCATCCTGTCCCTGCTCGCCCTCGACGAGGACCCGCACCCCACGCACCCGATCCTGACCAGGGGCGTCGCCGGCACGGTGACCCTGGTCCAGGCCCTCGACCAGCTCGGCGCCACCGCTCCGGTGTGGAGCGTGACCCGTGGGGCCGTCGCGATCGGTGGCTCGGAGCGGGTCGCCGCGCCCGCCCAGGCGCAGGTCTGGGGTCTCGGCAGGGTCGCCGCCCTGGAGCAGCCGCGGCTGTGGGCCGGTCTGGTCGACCTGCCGCCCCTGCTCGACGACCGCGCCGGTTCGCGGCTGTGCGCCGTGCTGGCCGGCGCCGGCGCCGGTGGCGGCGAGGACCAGGTGGCCATCCGCGCCTCGGCGATCTTCGGCCGTCGCCTGGTCCGTCATCCCCGCAGCACCACCCCGGGCGCGCAGTGGCGCCCGCACGGCACAGTCCTGATCACCGGTGGCACCGGGGCGCTGGGCGGGCGGGTGGCACGACTGCTCGCCGAACGAGGAGCCGAGCATCTGCTCCTGCTCAGCCGCCGGGGCGCCGACGCGCCCGGCGTGGCCGACCTGACCGCCGAGCTGACCGCGCTCGGTGCCCGGGTCACCGTCGAGGCCTGTGACGTCGCCGACCGGGACGTGCTGGCCGGCGTGCTCGCCCGCGTCCCCGCCGACCTGCCGCTGACCGCGGTGGTGCACGCCGCCGGCATCGGCACCCCCGGATCGCTGCGGGAAACCGACCTGGACGAGTTCGCCGCCGTGGTGCGCGCCAAGATCGCCGGCGCGGTGCACCTGGACGCGCTGCTCGGCGAACGACCGCTCGACGCGTTCGTGCTCTTCTCCTCGATCGCCGGGATCTGGGGCAGCGGCGGACAGGGCGCCTACGCGGCCGCCAACGCGTACCTCGACGCCCTCGCCGAGGCCCGGCGTGGTCGCGGCCTCGCCGGCACCGCGGTGGCCTGGGGGCCGTGGGGCGACGGTGGCATGGCCGAGGGGCCAGCCCAGGAGCAGTTGCGCCGTCGCGGCCTGCCCGTCATGAACCCGGAGTCGGCGATCGACGCGCTGGCCGCCGCCATCGACGACCGCGAGGTGGCGCTCGCCGTCGCCGACGTCGACTGGGCCCGCTTCGCGCTGCCGTTCCAGGCCGTCCGCTCGGGCCGGCTGCTGGACGAGATCGACGAGGCGCGGGCCGCGCTCACCGCCGGTGCGCCGGGGGCCGAGAGCGACGCCGACGCCGACGCCCTGCGCCGCAGTCTGACCGGCCTGCCGGCAGCCGAGCGGGAGCGGGTCGTGCTCGACCTGATCCGCAAGAACGCCGCCACCGTGCTGGGGCACACCGCCCCCGGTGGTGTCGACGTCGACCGCGGGTTCCTGGAACTCGGCTTCGACTCGCTGACCGGGGTGGAACTGCGCAACGCGCTCTCCGCCGAACTCGGCCTGCCGTTGCCCGCCACGCTGATCTTCGACTACCCGTCACCACTGGTCCTGGCTGAGCACGTCCTCGACCAGTTGGCCGGCCCGGAGACGGTCGGGGACCCGGAGGAGCAGCAGGTCCGACAGGTCCTGTCCCGGATCCCGGTGGAACGGCTGCGCGCGGCCGGCCTGCTGGACACCCTGCTCGGCCTGGCACAGACCGGGCCGGAGGCGCCGGACGCGCCGCCGGCCACCGATGACGACGGTGAGGACCTGGCGGAGCTCGACGTCAGCGAGCTGGTCCGCCTCGCCCTCGACGGCACCGAGAGCTGACGGGGAGTAGACGATGGCCACGAGTTACGACGAGGTGGTGGCGGCGCTGCGTGCGGCGCTCGCCGACAACAAGCGACTGAAGCAACGCGTCGCGGTCCCGGCGGCCCCGCCCGCGCCCGAACCGATCGCGATCGTCTCGATGGGCTGCCGGTTGCCCGGTGGTGTTCGAGGCCCGGAGCAGCTCTGGGACCTGGTGACCGAGGGCCGGGACACGATCGGCGAGTTCCCGTCCGATCGCGGTTGGGACCTGGCCGCGCTGTCCGAGCTCAGCACCGCTGGCGCCGGCGCCTTTCTCTACGACGCCGGTGACTTCGATCCGGGCTTCTTCGGCATCTCACCGCGCGAGGCGATCGCCATGGACCCGCAGCAGCGGTTGCTCCTGGAGATCGCGTGGGAGACCTTCGAGCGGGCCGGGATCGACCGGGCCACCGCCCGGGGCAGCCGAACCGGAGTCTTCGCCGGCACCAACAACCAGGACTACACGGGTGTGCTGGTCGCCGCCCTGGCGCAGGGCTTCGACGGGCACCTCGGCACCGGCAACTCGGCCAGTGTGGTCTCCGGGCGGATCTCGTACACGTTCGGCCTGGAGGGGCCGGCGCTCACCGTGGACACCGCCTGCTCGTCGTCGCTGGTCGCGGTCCACCTGGCCGCCCAGTCCCTACGCGACGGCGAGTGCAACCTGGCGCTTGCCGGCGGAGTCGCGGTGATGGCCACCCCGTCGGTCTTCGTCGAGTTCTCCCGCCAGGGTGGGCTCGCCGCCAACGGCCGCTGCAAGTCGTTCGCCGCCGCGGCCGACGGCACCGGCTGGGGCGAGGGCGCGGCGATGGTGCTGCTGGAACGGCTGTCCGACGCCCGCCGCAACGGTCATCCGGTGCTCGCCGTGCTGCGCGGCAGCGCGGTCAACCAGGACGGCGCGTCCAGTGGCCTGACCGCCCCGAACGGCCCCGCCCAGCAGCGGGTGATCCGGACCGCGCTGGCCAACGCCCGGCTCACCGTGGCCGACGTCGACGTGGTGGAGGCGCACGGCACCGGCACCCGGCTGGGCGACCCGATCGAGGCGCAGGCGTTGCTGGCCACCTACGGTCAGGACCGACCCGCCGACCGGCCGGTGTGGCTCGGCTCGATCAAGTCGAACATCGGCCACACCCAGGCCGCCGCCGGGGTCACCGGCATCATCAAGATGGTCGAGGCGATGCGGCACGGCGTGCTCCCGGCCACCCTGCACGTCGACCGGCCCACCCCGCAGGTCGACTGGTCCGCGGGAGCCGTCGAACTGCTCACCTCGTCGCGGCCGTGGCCCGCCGAGGGTCGGCCGCGCCGCGCCGCGGTCTCCTCGTTCGGGGTCAGCGGCACCAACGCCCACGTGATCCTCGAACAGCCGGCGGAGACCGAGGACCGGCTCGCCACCCCGGGCACCCGTGCGACGCACGGCGTCCTGGCCTGGCCGGTGTCGGCCCGCGAGCCCGCCGGGCTCCGCGCCCAGGCGGCGCAGCTCCTCGCGTACCTGCGTGAGCACCCCGACTTGGACCCGGCCGACGTGGCCGGGTCGCTCGCGGTCACCCGCTCGCACTTCGAGTACCGGGCGGCGGCGGTCGGCACCGAGATGGACGGCCTGACCGCGGCGCTGACCCGGATCGCCGACGGGACCGACCCGGGTGACCTCGCGGCGACCCGGCCCCAGGTGGCCTTCGTCTTCGCCGGTCAGGGTGCACAGCGGGCCGGCATGGGCCGGGACCTGTACGCCACCTTCCCGGTGTTCGCCGAGGCGTTCGACGCGGCCTGCGCCGAACTCGACGTGCACCTGGACCGGCCGATCCGGGAGGTCGTCTTCGACGACGAGGCGGCCCTGGACCGGACCGAGTACGCCGAGGCGGCGCTGTTCGCCGTCGAGGTCGCGCTGTACCGCCTGGTCACCTCGTTCGGAGTGATCCCGGACCAGCTCATCGGACACTCCACCGGCGAGGTCGCGGCGGCGCACGCGGCCGGCGTGCTGTCGCTGCCCGACGCGGCGGCGCTCGTCGCGGCGCGAGGACGGCTCATCCAGGCACTCCCGGCCGGCGGCGTGATGGTCGCGGTCCGGGCGACGGAGGCCGAGGTGCGGGAGGCGCTCGCCGGATTCGAGGCGGTGGCGTCCGTCGCCGCGGTGAACGGACCGAAGTCGGTGGTGGTGGCCGGCGCGGCGGAGGCTGTCGAGCAGGTGGTCGCGCGGTTCGGCAAGACCCGGAAGCTGGACGTGGGGCACGCCCTGCACTCGCCGCTGATGGCGCCGATGACCGCGGACTTCGCCCAGATCATCGGTGGGCTGACCTATTCCCCTGCTCGCGTTCCGGTCATCTCCACGGTGACCGGCGACGTCGCCGTGTTCGACACCGACTACTGGGTCGACCAGGTCCGCGCCACGGTCCGCTTCGCGGACGGCATCCGGGCCCTGCACGAGCGGGGTGTCGGCGCCTACCTGGAGATCGGCCCGGACGCGGTGCTCACCCCGCTGGGCGCCGACTGCGTCGAGGGCGCCGACCGGGACACCGCCCCGCTGTTCGTCGCCGCGCAGCGACGCGCCGGCGACGACGTCGAAGCCCTGGTCACCGCGCTCGCCCGGCTGCACTGCCGGGGCGTACGACTGGACTGGTCGGCGCTGCTGCCCGGCACCGCACGGGTCGACCTGCCCACCTACCCGTTCCAGCGGCAGCACTACTGGCCGGCGCTGGAGCCGGTCACGATGCCGACCGCGGCCGCCCCCGCCGAGCAGCCTTCGGCCGTGTCGGCAGCGCCGGTCCTGTCCCGGGACTCCACGTTCGAGGAGGTCCGCGACCTCATCCGACTGGAGACCGCCGAGGTCCTCGGCTACTCCGGCATCGAGTCCATCCGGCCCGGCCGGGACTTCCTCGAACTCGGCGTCGACTCGGTGATCGGGCAGGAGATCCGCCTCCGGCTCAACAGCGCCACGGGCCTGAGCCTGCCCCCCGGTCTGCTCTTCGTCCACCAGGACCCGGACCGGCTGGCCCGGCACCTGATCGCGGAGATGGCCGGCACGACGCCAGCCCTGCCTGCCCCCACCCTGGACGCGCTGTTCCGGCAGGCGCGGCAGAACGACGACCTGCACGAGTACACGACGCTGCTGATGCGGCTGGCCGAGTACCGGCCGACCTTCACCGCCGACGACGTGGACGCGGGACGGGTGGCCGTACCCGCCCTGGCGCGCCTGGCCGAGGAGGGCGGCGGCCCGCGGATCATCGCGTGCTGCACCACCTCGCTGATGGCCGGTCCGCAGGAGTACGCCCGACTGGCCGGCGCCCTGCGCGGCCGGTACCGGGTGTCCGCCCTGGTCAATCCCGGTTACCAGGCGGACGAGCCGGCCCCCGCCGACCTGGCCGCCGCGCTGCGCCTGCAGGTACGGGCGATCCGCGCGGACGCCGGCACCGAGCCGTTCATCCTGCTCGGACACTCGGCCGGAGGTCTGGTCGCCAACGCGCTCGCCGCCGAGTTGGAGGCCGGGGGAGTCGCGCCGGCCGCCGTGGTGCTGCTCGACTCCTACCCGCCGGCCGACGCGGTGCTCGGCCGGTGGATACCCGAACTGCTCGACGGGCTGGACCTGGACGACGCAGGGGTGCCCGACGAGCGGTACCTCGCCTGGGCGTCGTACATCCGCCACTACGGCGACTTCGAGCCGTTGTCCAGCAGCGCACCGACCCTGCTGGTCCGCGCCGGGGAACCCCTCGGCACGGTGCCGGAGGACCGCGACTGGCGGCCGTCCTGGCAGCACCCGCACACGGTGACGGACGCCACCGGAAACCACTTCACGATGCTCGGCGACCAGGTGGGTCGCACCGCCCAGACAGTGCACGACTGGCTGACCACGACCCTGTGAAACGGAGACTTCGATGACCATCACGACCGCCACTGTCGACACCAGCCTGTGGCTGCGCAGGTTCCATCCGGCGCCCGACGCGCCGGTGCGTCTGGTCTGCCTGCCGCACGCCGGCGGATCGGCCAGTTACTATCACCCGGTCTCGCGCGCCCTGACCGGCGTCGAGGTGCTCGCGGTGCAGTACCCCGGCCGGCAGGACCGTCGCGCCGAGCCGTGCATCGACAGCGTCCAGGGCCTGGCCACCCGGGTCGCGGAGCAGGTCGCCACCCTCGCCGACCGTCCGATCGCCCTGTTCGGCCACAGCATGGGTGCCTCGGTCGCCTTCGAGGTGGCCCGGCTCCTGGAGGAGGACGGCATCGTCCTGAAGCACCTGTTCGCCTCCGGGCGGCGCGCGCCGTCACGCCACCGCGACGAGCACATCCACCAACTGGGTGACAACGGTCTGATCGCGGAGATGCGCCGACTCAACGGCACCGAGGGCAAACTGCTCGACGACGACGAGCTGATCCGGATGATCATCGGGGCGATCCGCAACGACTACAAGGCCGCGGAGACCTACGTGTACCGACCCGGCCCGCCGCTGTCCTGCCCGATCACGGTGATGACCGGGGATTCCGACCCGAAGGTCACGGTGGACGAGGCCGACTCCTGGCGGACGCACACGACCGGCCCCTACTCCATGAAAGTTTATAGGGGTGGTCACTTCTACCTGAACAACCACCAGACGGACATACTGGAGACCATTGTGGATCGCCTGACGTCAGGCTGACGGTGACGCCGGCTTGAGCAGTCCGAGACTTCCGGAGGTACCAGTGACAACCCCGACACCCACGCCGGCTCTGCGGCTCATCGGGCTGTCCAAGGCATTCGGTGACAAGCGCGCCGTCGATCACGTCGACTTGGAGGTTCCGGGCGGCTCGTTCTTCGGGCTGGTCGGTCCCAACGGGGCCGGCAAGACCACATCGTTGTCCATGGCCGTCGGGCTGCTGCGCCCGGACAGCGGTCGCGCCGAGATCTTCGGTGTCGACGTCTGGGCCGACCCGGTCCGCGCCAAGGAGCTGATCGGCGTCCTCCCCGACGGCCTCGGCATGCCGGAACGGCTCACCGGCCGGGAGGTGCTCACCTACCTGGGTCTGCTGCGGGGCATGGAGCCCGAGGCGGTCGCCAAGCGCAGCCAGGAGCTGCTGGAGGTCCTCGAACTCGACCGGGCCGAGGGCACTCTGGTCCTCGAGTACTCGACCGGCATGCGGAAGAAGATCGGCCTGGCCACGGCTCTGCTGCACGCACCGAAGCTGCTGGTCCTCGACGAGCCCCTGGAGGCCGTCGACCCGGTCTCGGCGGCGACGATCAAGGTGATCCTCCAGCGGTTCGTCGCCGCCGGCGGCTCGGTGGTCTTCTCCAGCCACGTCATGCCGGTCGTCGAGCAGCTCTGCGACCACGTCGCGGTCGTCACCGGCGGTCGGGTGGTCGCCTCCGGGCCGCTCGACGAGGTCCGCGGCGGCAGCTCCCTGGAGAACCGGTTCGTCGACCTGGTCGGCGGCCAGCCGGTGAGCGCGGGGGAGCTGTCATGGTTGGCATCCTGATCCGGATGAAGCTGGCCGTCCTGCGGCACTCGATGACCGGGCAGCGCGCCGCCGACATGATCGGTGGCGGCGTGCTGGGCCTGGTCCTCGCCGGAGGCACGATCTGGCTCGCCCTGCACGACTGGCCGGTCGACGGGCTGCCGCTCGACCTGGTCGGCGCGGCGTTCGCGATCTGGACGGTCGGCTGGCTGTTCGGCCCGGTGCTGTTCGGTGGCGGCGACGAGACGTTGCGCCCGGAACACCTGGCGCTGCTGCCGATTCCGCCGCGCCGGCTCGCATTCGGTCTGCTCGCCGTCGCATTCGTCGGCGTCGCCCCGGTGGTCAGTCTGGTGGCCTTCACCGCGCTGATCGTCGTCGCCCTCCCGGTCGGCGGCGCCGCCGTCCTGGTCGCGGTGCCGGTGGTGTTCCTGCAACTGTTGTTCGTGGTCCTCGCCTCCCGGTTCGTCACCGCCGCGCTCAGCACGCTGATGCGCGCCAAGATCGGTGCGGTGCTGGCCGCCGTCATCAGCGGCGGCATCCTGGCGCTCACGCACACCGGCTGGGTGCTCAAACCCACCATCCAGTACGCCCTCACCGCCGGCTTCCCGGACAACCTGGCGGACTGGGTTCGTCGGCTGCCGTCCGGCTGGGGCATCGTCGCGGTGGAGGCCGCCGGTCGTGGTGACTGGCTGCTGGCCGCCGCCGTGCCGGCCGGGTTCGCCGTGCTCAGCGTGCTGGCCATGCTCGGCTGGGCCGCGCTGCTCGTGCGCCGGCTCAGCCACCGCAGCGCCAGCGGCCGACCGGCTCGCGGTCGCACCGCAACCCAGAAGGTCCGGGGTGGCGGCGTGCGAGCCGTCGTGGGACGCGAGCTACGCACCGCGTCCCGCGACCTGATGCGCTTCCACTACCTGGTCTTCTCGCTGGTCTACGCCCTGGCGTTCTGCCTGCTGCCGCTCGTGGTCGACCTGCCGATCTTCGTGCCGTTCATCGGTGTCGCGTTCGGCATCTGGGCCGCCGCCATCTCCGCCAACCTGTACGGCGAGGACGGCACGGTGATCTGGCAGACCGTGCTCACCCCCGGGGCCGCCCGCCGGGACGTGCGTGGCCGGCAGCTCGCCTGGCTGCTGCTGACCGCTCCGGTGGTGGTGGTCCTCAGCGTCGTGCCCACGCTGCTCAGCGGGCAGACGTGGGCCTGGCCGTGGCTGGCAGCCCTGGTGCCGGCACTGGTCGGCGGCGGCGCCGGCGTCATCGTGCTGATCTCGGTGCTGCGCCCGGTGCCGATGACCGACCCGCACAAGCGCAGCGGCAACCTGCTGGAGAACGGCACCGACTTCACCCAGGTGCTGCTCATGCTGGTGCTGGTCGCGGCGACCGCGGCCCCCGCCTACCTCACCGTCCGCTACGGCCCCGAATGGGCGGGTGCCGGAGTCGGCCTGGTCACCGGCATCCTGCTGGCCTGGCTGCTCGGCGACCTTGCCGCCAAGCACCTGGAAGCCACCGGTCCGGACCTGCTCGCCACCATGCGGGCCGCCACCTCCCGCAAGAGCAACCTCACCGGCGACGTCGACTGGGACCAGATCACCGCGTCCCTCGGCGGAATGGATCTCGGGGAGAGCCGCCTCGGCATCGAGAAGGCGTCGCCGGCGCGCCGGGTCGCCGTCTACGTGTGCTTCACCGTCTGCTGGGTCCCGCTGATCGCGCAGGGCGTGGTCCCGGCCTTCCTGAAATACAGCGACCCCGACCGGGACTCGTGGTTCGTGGCCCGCCTCGTCCCCGAGGCGCTGCACTGGCCGGTCGTCGGCGTCATGGTCCTGCTCGGCCTGGGTCTCATCGCCGCGGGCTTCCACCAGCTACGGTTGGCCCGTGCGGAGAGCCGTCAAGCGACGGTGGACCGTGCCGGCCACGCCGCCCCGGTGGTGACCCGTCAACCCGAGAAGGTGGACGAGCTGAACCACTGAGCACGACGACAAAGGGCTCGGCCACCGGGGTGGCCGAGCCCTTTCGTGTGCCTGACTCGTCACCAGCTGACGGGCAGCTCGCGGACGCCGTAGATCAGGGACTCCGAGCGCAGCGGAACGTCCTCGACCGACCCGTGCAGCCGCAGGTCGGGGAAGCGGGTGAGCAGGGCCCGCAGGGCGATCCTGAGCTCCGCGCGGGCGAGCTGCTGACCGATGCACAGGTGTACGCCGTGACCGAAGGCGAGGTGCTGGTTGCCGGTCCGGGTCACGTCGAAGACCCCCGGATCGACGAAGCGGGACGGGTCGCGGTTGGCGGCGGACAGCGAGAGGCTGACGCTCTCGCCGGCGCGGATGAGCTGACCGCCCACCGGCACGTCCTCGGTCGCGAGGCGCGTCACGCCGAACTGGAAGGTCGGCAGGTAGCGGAGCAGCTCCTCGACGGCGTCCGGAACCCGATCCAGGTCGGCGCGCAGGACGGCCAACTGCTCGGGATTGGTGAGTAGCGCGAACACGCCGAGGCTGAGCTGGTTGGCGGTGGTCTCGTGGCCGCCGACGAGCAGCAGCATGGCGATGCTGGTCAGTTCCTCGTCGGTGAGCGGGTCGTCGTCCGAGTCGTGGATCAGGCCGGAGATCAGGGCGCCGTCCGGCTCGTCGTGTTTGGTCGCCACCAGAGCCGCCAGGTACTGCCGCAGGTTCCAGGCGGACATCCCGACTTCCATCGGGGTGGCGTCGGTGCGCAGCATCGCCGCGGTCAGCGTCTGGAACTGCTCGCGTTCGGCGTACGGGACGCCGAGCAACTCGCAGATGACCAACGAGGGTATCGGCAGGGCGAAGTCCCGGACCAGGTCGGCGGGCGGGCCGGCCGCCTCGATCGCGTCGAGGCGATCGGTCACGATCTCGGAGATCCGCGGCTCCAGGGCGCGGACCCGGCGCATGGTGAACTGGCCCATCAGCATCTTGCGGTAGCGGGTGTGGTGCGGCGGGTCGACGTGGATGAAGAACGCCGGATCCGGTGGGAGCTGCTTGGCCTCCTCGGGTATCACCTGGATCGGGTTCGACGCCTTGAGGATGTCCGCGCTGAACCGGGTGTCGGCGAGCACCGCTCGGACGTCCTCGGCCCGCGTGATCAGCCAGCCGACCGACCCGTCCGCCATGATCAGCGGACTGACCGGGTGCTCCTCGGCGCGCTGGAGGAGTTCGTCAGGTGGAGAGAACGGACACTTGCCGCGTTGCCGGGGCAGCGGAGCCGGCTCCCCGGTGCCCGATCCGGCCGGGGCGGGATGTTGCGTCGCACTGGTCATCGTCACCACTCATTTCCGCATGGACATTGCCTCCACGATAGGAAGAACGTGCCGTCAGGAAATGCGCCACGACCCGGATCGGGGGTCGATCCAGGGGGATAGGGGCTGCCATCCACTGTGGCCTGCCCCGGGGTGCGTTGGAGCCCGTAGGGGTGTCCGGCCTCCGCCGACGCTCATTACCGTCCGAACCGAACGCGCCATCGGGCCGTGTGGACGAGTGGGGGCCGCGAGTCGTCATGAAGAGCGAATCAGCATTCACCGATGGAAATGCGGAATGTGACGGCGTCGCCATTGTCGGTATCGCGTGCCGGCTTCCCGGCGCGGACGATCCGGCGGCGTTCTGGCGGCTGCTGGCGGACGGCCGCGACGCCATCGCCGAAGCACCTGAGGAGCGCTGGGGGAGCGGCGGAGACCGACCACGCGGTTGCTTCCTGGACCGGGTCGACGGCTTCGACCCCGGCTTCTTCGGCATCGCCCCGCGCGAGGCGGCCACCATGGACCCGCAGCAGCGGCTCATGCTGGAACTCGGCTGGGAGGCGCTGGAGGACGCGGGCATCGTCCCGGACACCCTCGCCGGCACGCGAACAGGTGTCTTCGTCGGCGCGATCGGCGACGACTACGCCACCCTGATCCGCAGCCTCGGGGCCGACGGCATCACCCCATGGACACTCACCGGCACCAACCGGGGCATCATCGCCAACCGGCTGTCGTACGTGCTCGGGCTACGCGGCCCCAGCCTCACCGTCGACGCGGCACAGGCGTCCTCGCTGGTCGCCGTCCACCTGGCGGCGGAGAGCCTGCGCGACGGCCGCTGCCAGGTCGCCCTGGCCGGCGGGGTCAGCCTCAACCTGGTCCCGGAGAGCACCCTCACCGCCGCCGCGTTCGGTGGCCTGTCGCCGGACGGGCGCTGCTACACGTTCGACGCCCGGGCCAACGGCTACGCCCGCGGTGAGGGCGGCGTGGTGCTCACCCTCAAACTGCTCACCGACGCGCTCGCCGACGGCGACCAGGTCTACGGCGTGGTCCGGGGCAGCGCGGTCAACAACGACGGTGGTGGCGACAGCCTGACCACGCCCACCAGCGACGGCCAACGCGACGTGCTGCGCGAGGCGTACCGGCAGGCCGGGGTGGACCCGGCGGCGGTCCAGTACGTGGAACTGCACGGCACCGGCACCCGGGTCGGAGACCCGGTGGAGGCCGACGCGCTCGGCGCGGTCCTCGGGGTGGCGTCCGGCCGGCGGCATCCACTGCTGGTCGGGTCGGCGAAGACGAACGTCGGCCACCTGGAGGGTGCGGCGGGCGTGGTCGGGCTCCTCAAGACCGTCCTGGCGCTGCACCACCGGGAGCTGCCACCGAGCCTGAACTTCGCCACGCCGAACCCGCGCATTCCGTTCGACGAGCTGCGGCTGCGGGTGCGTACGGAGCACGGGACGTGGCCGGAGTCGGAGCGGCCCCTGGTCGCCGGGGTGAGCTCCTTCGGCATGGGCGGCACGAACTGTCATGTGGTGTTGTCGTCGACTCCGGCCCGGCCGCCGGTACTCAGTGGCACCGCGACCAGGGAACCCGTGGCGTGGCTGCTGTCCGGGCGTACCCCGGCCGCTGTGCGGGCCCAGGCCGGACAGCTGCGCGACGCGGTCGCCGGGGACGCGCGGCCGGTGGATGTGGCGTACTCCCTCGCCCACCACCGAAGTGGCTTCGACCACCGGGCGGCGGTCGTCGGAACGGACCTGACCACCCTGACGGAACGCCTGGCCGCCCTCGCTGCCGGGGAGTCGTCGGTGGAGCGGGTCGGCGACGGCCGGCTCGCGTTCCTGTTCGCCGGCCAGGGGTCACAGCGGGTCGGGATGGGCCTCGAACTCGCGGACACCTACCCGGTGTTCGCGGCGGCCTTCGACGCCGCCTGCGTCGACCTCGACGTGCACCTGGACCGTCCGCTGCGCGAGGTCGTCGCGGACGGCTCGGAGCTGGACCGGACCGTCTACACGCAGGCCGCCCTCTTCGCCTTCGAGGTGGCGTTGTTCCGGCTCGTCGAGTCGTTCGGAGTCACCCCGGACTACCTGGTCGGGCACTCGATCGGCGAGATCGCCGCCGCCCACGTCGCCGGGGTGCTGTCCCTTCCCGACGCGGCGAAGCTGGTCACGGCCCGTGGCCGGCTGATGCAGGACCTGCCGGCCGGTGGCGTGATGATCGCGGTGCAGGCGTCCGAGGCCGAGGTCGCCCCGCACCTCACCGACGGTGTGGACATCGCGGCGGTCAACGGCCCCAGCTCGGTGGTGCTGTCCGGTCGCGCCGAGGCGGTCGCCGAGGTCGCGGCGAGGTTCGAGAAGACCCGGCAGCTCCGGGTCAGCCACGCCTTCCACTCGGCGCTGATGGAGCCGATGCTGGTGGCCTTCGCCGCGGTCGCCGACACGCTGACGTTCGCGCCGCCGCGCATCCCGATCGTCTCCAACGTGACGGGTCGGGTCGCCGAGACGCAGGACGCGGCCTACTGGGTGCGGCACGTGCGGGAGGCGGTCCGTTTCGCCGACGGGATCGCGACCCTGGAGGCCGAGGGCGTCACCACGTTCGTCGAGATCGGCCCGGACGGGGTGCTCAGCGCGATGGGCGCGCACTGCGTGTCGACAGGCGCGTTCGTCCCGGCCCAACGCCCGGACCGCCCGCAGGCGGAGACCTTCGTCGCCGCCCTGGCCCAACTGCACGGCCGGGGCGTCGCCGTCGACTGGACGCCGTCGCTGGGCGGCGGCACGCGCGTGCCGCTGCCCACGTACGCCTTCCAACGGGAGTCCTACTGGGTGTCCGAGACCGCCGACGAACCGGCGACGCCGGCCGCGCGGAGCGCCGCGCGTTCCGAGGACGACCTTCTCGATCTGGTACGCACGCACGCCGCCTCCGTACTCGGTCACCCGGACCCGTTCACCCTCGACCTCACCCACTCCTTCAAGCAGCTCGGCTTCGACTCGCTGACCGCCGTGGAACTCCGCGACCGGCTCGGTGCCGCCCTCGACCTCGCCTTGCCGGCCACGCTGCTCTACGACAGGCCGGACCCGGTCACGCTCGCCCGGTGGCTGCACACCGCCTCGGGCGGCGTCGGGCGCTCGACCGTCGAGGAGTCCGCGCAGCCGGAGCGGCCCGACGCCGACGAGCCGATCGCTGTCGTCGCGATGGCCTGCCGTTATCCCGGCGGCATCACCGCACCCGACGAGCTGTGGCACCTGGTGTCCGGCGGCGGTGACGCCATCACCGGCTTCCCCACCGACCGGGGCTGGGACCTGACCGCCCTCTACCACCCGAACCCCGGCCATCCGGGCACCAGCTACACCCGCTCCGGCGGTTTCCTGCACGACGCCGCCGAGTTCGACCCGGGCTTCTTCGGCATCTCGCCGCGCGAGGCGTTGGCCATGGACCCGCAGCAGCGACTGCTGTTGCAGGCCTCCTGGGAGGCGGTGGAGCGGGCCGGCATCGTGCCGGGCGCGCTGCGCGGCAGCCGCACCGGAGTCTTCGTCGGCGCCACCTCCCACGAGTACGGCGCACGCCTCGCCGAACCCGCCGACGGCCTCGACGGCTACGTGCTGACCGGGAGCACGATGAGTGTCGCCTCCGGCCGTATCTCGTACGTGCTCGGCCTTGAAGGTCCGGCGCTGACCGTCGACACCGCCTGCTCCTCGTCGCTCGTCGCCCTGCACCTGGCCGCCCAGTCGCTGCGCCGGGGGGAGTGCGAGCTGGCCCTGGCCGGCGGTGCCACGGTGATGGCCGGCCCCGGCATGTTCGTCGAGTTCAGCCGCCAGCGTGGCCTGGCCGGCGACGGCCGGTGCAAGGCGTTCGGCGCGGGCGCCGACGGCACCGGGTGGGGCGAGGGCGTCGGGGTCCTGGTCCTGGAACGGCTGCGCGACGCGCAGGCGAACGGTCACCAGGTCCTGGCCGTGATCCGGGGCAGTGCGATCAACCAGGACGGTGCCTCCAACGGCCTGTCCGCCCCGAGCGGCCCGGCCCAGCAGCGGGTCATCCGGGCCGCCCTGGCCGACGCCGGACTCACCCCGGCCGACGTCGACGTGGTCGAGGCCCACGGCACCGGCACCGTCCTCGGTGACCCGATCGAGGCGCAGGCGCTGATCGCCACCTACGGCGCTGACCGACGCGAGGACGCCCCGCTGTGGCTGGGCTCGCTGAAGTCCAACATCGGCCACACCCAGGCCGCCGCCGGTGTCGGCGGTGTGATCAAGATGATCCTCGCGTTGCAAGCCGAGGTGCTGCCCCGCACCCTGCACGCCGACGAACCGTCACCGCACGTGGACTGGTCCGCCGGCACCGTCCGACTGCTCACCGAACCCCGCGACTGGCGGCGGACCGACCACCCCCGCCGGGCTGCCGTCTCCTCCTTCGGTATCAGCGGCACGAACGCCCACCTGGTCCTCGAAGAGGCGCCGGACGTCGACGCCCCGTCCCGCCCGGCCGTGCGGCGGACCGTGCCGGTGCTGGTGTCCGCGCGTACGCCGCACGCCCTGCGACGCCAGGCCGCGCGTCTGCGCGACCGGATCGGGGAGGACGACAACCACCTGGCCGACCTCGCGTACACCCTGAACGTCACCCGGACCCGGTTCGAACACCGCGCGGTGGTCCTCGCCACGACATCGGACGACCTGCGCGACGGACTGGCCGCCCTGGCCGACGACCGGTCGGCGGCGAACGTCGTCACCGCCCACCCGGCCGAGCCCGGCCGGATCGCGTTCGTGTTTCCGGGACAGGGTTCCCAATGGCTGGGCATGGCTGTCGAACTGGCCGACGCCGAGCCGGTGTTCCGCGACCACCTGAGCGCCTGCGGTGCGGCGCTGCTCCCGTACACCGGTTGGGATCTGTTCGCCGCGCTGCGCGGTGACGACGACGCCCCGTCGCTGGACCGGGTCGACGTGGTCCAGCCCGCGCTGTGGGCGGTGATGGTCTCCCTGGCCCGGCTCTGGGAGGCCACCGGTGTCCGACCGGCCGCGGTGATCGGGCACAGCCAGGGCGAGGTCGCCGCCGCGCACATCGCCGGTGCGCTCACCCTGGACGACGCCGCCCGGATCGCGGCCCGCCGCAGCCAGGCGATCGTCGCGCTGGCCGGGCAGGGTGGGATGCTCGCGGTCCAGGCGTCCGCCGCCGCCGTGGAGCCGGTCCTGGCCCGTTGGGACGGCCGGATCAGCGTGGCCGCCGTCAACGGTCCGACCGCGGTGGTGGTCGCCGGGGAGCCCGCCGACCTGGACGACCTCGAACCGGCGCTGGCCGCCGCGGGCATCGAGGCGAAGCGCATCAAGGTCGACTACGCCTCGCACTCGGTACACGTCGAGGCGATCCGCGACGAGCTGATGCGCTCCCTCGGCGGGGTCGAGCCCCGCACCGCCGACATCCCGTTCTACTCCACCGTCTACGGCTCCCGGCTGGACACCACCGAACTGGACGCCGACTACTGGTACACCAACCTGCGCCGGCCGGTCCGCTTCGCCGAGACGGTGAACGTGCTGCTGTCCGACGGGTACCGGGCCTTCGTCGAGGCCAGCCCGCACCCGGTGCTCGTCGCCGCCGTGCAGGACTCGGCCGAGGAGGCCGGAGTGGACGCCGCCGTGCTGCGGACGTTGCGACGCCACGACGGCGGCCCGGCCCGGTTCCGGGTCGCGCTGGCCGAGGCGTACGCGCGGGGGCTCGCGGTGGACTGGACGGGCCTCACCCCGGACGGCTCGCTGGTGGCGCTGCCCACCTACGCCTTCGAGCGGGAGCACTTCTGGCATCACCCGGTCGTGCCGGGCAGCGCCGACGACCCGGCCAACGACCCGTTCTGGGCGGCCGTGGAGCGGGGCGACGCCGCCGCGCTCGCCACCGACCTGGCCCTGGCGCCGGGTGCCCTGGACGAGATCGTGCCGGTGCTGGCCGCCTGGCGGCGCGAGCAGCGGGTCCGCGCCGGGGCCGCCGGCTGGCGCTACGTGGTGGAGTGGAAGCCGCAGGCGGACGCCACGGTCACCGCCGACGGGCACTGGATCGTCGCCGTCGCCGGGTACGACCCGAGCACCACGGCCGTCCTCCAGGCCCTCGGCGACGCCGGGCTCACCCTCGACGTGGTGGTTGTCGCCGCCGACGCCGACCGGGCCACTCTCGCCGAGCGGCTCACCGGCGACGCCCACGGCGTCCTCTCCCTGCTCGCCTTCGCGGAGGGACCCCTCGGTGAGGGCCTGCGCCGCACCCTGACCCTCACCCAGGCACTCGGTGACGCCGGCGTCGACGCCCCGCTCTGGCTGGTCACCCGTGGTGGCGTCGACACCGGGCCGGCGGACCGGGTGGACGATCCCGAGCAGGCCCTGATCTGGGGCCTCGGCCGGATCGTGGCCCTGGAGCACGCCGAGCGGTGGGGCGGCCTGGTCGACCTGCCCACCGACCTCGACGAGCGGGCCGCCGAGCGGCTGCTCGCCGCGGTCGCCGGGGAGGACGGCGAGGACCAGGTGGCCATCCGGGTCGACGGCCGCTACCTGCGCCGCCTCGGCCACGCCCCCCGTCCGGCCCGGCTCGCCGGCGGCCTGCGCCCGGACGGACCGGTGCTCATCACCGGCGGTACGGGTGCCCTCGGCGCCACTGTCGCCCGTTGGTTCGCCGAGCGCGGCGCACCGCACCTGATCCTGCTCAGCCGACGCGGCCCGGACGCGCCCGGTGCCGCCGACCTGGTCGCCGAACTGGCTGGGCTGGGCGCCACCGCCTCGGTCGTGGCCTGCGACGCCGGCGACCGCGCCGCCCTCGCGGCGGTCCTCGCCGAGCATCCGGTCAGCGCTGTCGTGCACGCCGCCGGCCTGCTCGACGACGGCACCGTCGACACCCTCACCGCCGACCAGGTCGACCGTGTGCTCGCCGCGAAGGTGGCCGCCGCCCGTAACCTCGACGACCTCACCCGGGATCGCGACCTCAGCGCGTTCGTGCTGTTCTCCTCGATCGCGGCGAGCATCGGCATCCCCGGGCAGGGCAACTACGCGCCGGGAAACGCGTACCTCGACGCCCTGGCGGAGCAGCGCCGCGCCGACGGCCTGACCGCGACCTCGATCGCCTGGGGTCCGTGGGCCGGCGGCGGCATGGCCGCCGACGCCGCCGTCGGCGACCTCATGCAGCGCCACGGCATCACCCCGATGGACCCGCAGATCGCGCTCGCCGCCCTGCAGCAGGCACTGGACGACGACACCACCACCCTCACCGTCGCCGACCTCGACTGGGACCGGCTGGCTCTCGCGCTCACCGCCGGTCGCCGCCGCCCGCTGATCGAGGACCTGCCCGAGGTGCAGCGCGCCATCGGTGCCGGCGCGGTCACGTCCCGCGCGGCCGGTGGCCCTGCGGAGAGCCTCGCCGCCGCGCTGCCCGAGGCGGCCCGCGAACGGGCCCTGACCGGCCTGGTCCGCGAGCAGGCGGCACTCGTACTCGGCCACGCCGGCCCGGACGCGGTCGACCCGAACCGCCCGTTCCGCGAGCTGGGTTTCGACTCGCTCGCCGGCGTCGAGCTGCGCAACCGCCTGCGCACGGTCACCGGTCTGCGCCTGTCGACCACCCTGGTCTTCGACCACCCCACCCCGGCCGCCCTCGCGGCGCACCTGCACGACGAGCTCACCGGTACGCTGCCCGCCCGGCCGGCCGACGACCTCGCCCCGGCACGGGTACCCGACGAGCCCATCGCGATCGTGGCGATGGCGTGCCGCTACCCCGGAAACGTCACCTCGCCCGCCGACCTGTGGCGACTGCTGGACGACGGCGGTGACGCGACAGGTGGCTTCCCCACCGACCGTGGGTGGGACCTGCCCGGCCTCTACCACCCGGACCCGGACCACCCGGGCACCTCGACCACCCGGCGTGGCGGATTCCTCTACGACGTCGCCGACTTCGACCCCACCCCGTTCGGCATCTCGCCCCGCGAGGCACTGGCGATGGACCCGCAGCAGCGGCTCCTGCTGGAGACCTCGTGGGAGGCGTTCGAACGCGCCGGGATCGACCCCGCGACGCTGCGCGGCCGGCACGCCGGGGTCTACGTCGGCCTCACCTACCAGGACTACGCGTCCCGGGTCCGGCAGGCGCCCGCCGACCTGGAGGGCTACCTGCTCACCGGCAGCACCGCGAGCGTCGCCTCCGGCCGGATCGCGTACGCCTTCGGCCTCGACGGCCCCGCCGTCACCGTCGACACCGCCTGCTCGTCGTCGCTGGTCGCGCTGCACCTGGCCGTGCGGGCGCTGCGGGCCGGCGAGTGCGACCTGGCGCTGGCCGGTGGCGTCGCCATCATGTCCACCCCGCACATGTTCGTCGAGTTCAGCCGCCAGCGTGGCCTCGCCCCGGACGGCCGCTGCAAGCCCTTCTCCGCCGACGCGGACGGCTTCGGCTCCGCCGAGGGCGTCGGCATGCTGCTGGTCGAGCGGCTCTCCGACGCCCAGCGGCACGGTCACCCCATCCTCGCCGTGGTCCGTGGCACCGCCGTCAACTCCGACGGCGCGTCGAACGGCCTGACCGCCCCGAACGGCCCCGCCCAGCAGCGGGTGATCCGGGCCGCGCTCGCCGACGCGGCCCTGACGCCCGGCGACGTCGACGTGGTGGAGGCGCACGGCACCGGCACCCCGCTCGGCGACCCGATCGAGGCCCAGGCGTTGCAGGCGGCGTACGGGCCGGACCGCCCGGCGCAGCGACCGTTGTGGCTCGGCTCGGTCAAGTCGAACCTGGGGCACACCCAGGCCGCGGCCGGTGTCGCCGGCATCATCAAGATGGTCGAGGCGATGCGGCACGAGGTGTTGCCCCGCACCCTGCACGCCGGAACGCCCAGCCCGCACGTCGACTGGGCGGACGGCCCGCTGCGACTGCTGGACGTGGCCCAACCGTGGCCGGCGGACCTGCCGCGCCGGGCCGGTGTGTCGTCGTTCGGCATCAGCGGCACCAACGCCCACGTGATCCTGGAGGCGCCCGCCGGAGTCGGCCGCGTACCGGCCCTTCCGCAGGCGTCCGAGCCGTCCCCGGTCGTACCGCTGGTGCTCAGCGGGCAGTCGACCGGGGCGCTGCGCGCGCAGGCGGATCGCCTCGCGGACCGGCTGGCCGAACCGGGCACACCCACGCTGCTCGACACCGGCTGGACCCTGGCCGCCGCCCGGACCGCGTTCGCGCACCGGGCGGTGCTGCTCACGAGCGGGAGCGACGCGGTGGGCGCGCTGCGCGATCTGGCTACGGGCCGGGACCACACCGGCGTCCACACCGGCGAGGTACGGGCGGGAGGCCTCGCCTTCGTCTTCTCCGGCCAGGGTTCGCAGCGGCCCGGCATGGGCCTGCACCTCTACGAGACGTTCCCGGTGTACGCGCAGGCGTTCGACGCGGTCTGCGCCGAGCTGGACGTTCATCTGGACCGGCCGGTCCGGGAGGTGATCGCCGACGGCGGCGACCTGGATCAGACGGTGTACACGCAGTCGGCGTTGTTCGCGGTCGAGGTGGCGTTGTTCCGGCTGGTCGAGTCGTTCGGGGTGACCCCGGACTTCCTGGTGGGGCATTCGATCGGTGAGATCGCCGCCGCGCACGTTTCCGGGGTGCTGTCCCTTCCGGACGCGGCAACGCTGGTCACCGCCCGGGGCCGCCTGATGCAGGCACTCCCGGCGGGTGGGGTCATGGTCGCGGTTCGCGCCACCGAGGCCGAGGTGCTGCCGCTGCTGACCGACGGCGTGTCGGTCGCCGCGGTCAACGGCCCGCGCTCGGTGGTGCTGTCCGGTGCCGTCGACGAGGTGACCGCCGTCGCCGCTCAGTTCGAGAAGTCGAAGCGGTTGCGGGTGAGTCATGCGTTCCACTCGGTGTTGATGGAGCCGATGCTGGCCGAGTTCGCCCAGGTGGCAGCGGGTCTGACGTACGAGTCGCCGCGTATCCCGGTGGTGTCGAACCTGACCGGGCAGGTCGCCGAGATCCAGGACGCCGGCTACTGGGTGCGGCACGTGCGCGAGGCGGTGCGGTTCGCCGACGGGATCACCACCCTGGAAGGCCAGGGCGTCAGCACCTTCGTGGAGATCGGCCCGGACGGGGTCCTGTCGGCGATGGGCGCGGACTGTGTGACGGATGCGGTGTTCGTACCCGTGCAGCGCGCCGACCGCGACCAACCGAGCACCCTGCTGACCGCTCTGGCGCAGGTCTTCGTGCGTGGCGTCGCGGTGGACTGGACGCCGTGCCTGACCGGCGGACGGCTGGTCGACCTGCCCACCTACGCCTTCCAACGACAGCGCTACTGGCTTGAGGACGACACCGCCGCCGACACCCCCGACACCCCGTTCTGGCAGGCCGTCGACCGTGGCGACCTCGCCGACCTGCTCGGCGTCCCCGACGGCCGCCCCCTCGACGAGGTCCTCCCCGCGCTCCGCGCCTGGCGTCGCCAGGGCACCGACCCCGGCCTGCGCTACCGCGTCGACTGGCCGGTCCGCGACATCACCACCGCCCCCCGCCCCGGCCGCTGGCTGGTCGTCGTCCCCGATCTCGACCTCCCGGTGACCGCGGGCCTCCTGGCCACGGGCGGTCCCGACGTGATCGCGGTGCCGGCCGACGAACTGCCCACCATCGACCCGCACGGCGTCGCCGGCGTGCTGTCCCTGCTCGCCCTGGACGAGCGCCCCGACCCGGACCACCCACACCTGTCCCGTGGCCTGACCGGCACCTCGGCGCTGCTCCGCGACCTCCCGCCGGGCACCCCGCTCTGGGCCGTGACCACCGCCGCGGTACGGGTCGGCGACGAACCCCGGATCAGCCCGCACCAGGCCACCGTGTGGGGGTACGGGCGGGTCGCCGCCCTCGAACTCCCCGACACCTGGGCCGGTCTCGCCGACCTGCCGGAGAACCCCGACGCGCGCACCCTCGCCCGGCTCTGGGCGGTGGTGCGCAGCACCGGCACCGAGGACCAGGTCGCCATCCGGGACACCGGCGTCCACGTCCGACGCGTCGCACCGGCCGCCCCGCCCGCGACCCCGACCACCTGGTCGCCACGCGGCAGCGTCCTGATCACCGGCGGCACCGGAGCGCTGGGTGCGCACGTGGCCCGCTGGCTCGCCGGAGCCGGCGCGCCCCACCTGGTGCTGACCAGCCGGGCCGGCGCGGACGCCCCCGGCGCGGACCGACTGCACACCGAACTGACCGCGCTCGGCGCCCGCGTCACCATCGCCGCCTGCGACGTCGCCGACGCCGACTCCCTCACCGACCTGCTCGGCACCATTCCGGACCTGACCGCCGTCTTCCACACCGCCGGCGCACTGCGGTTCGCCGGAGTGCTCGACGACGACCCGGCCGGGCTCGCCGGGGTCGCCGCTGCCAAGGTGGCCGGCGCCGCCCACCTGGACCGGCTCCTCGCCGACACCCCGCTCGACGCGTTCGTGCTGTTCAGCTCGATCGCCGCGCTCTGGGGCAGTGGCGAGCAGAGCGGGTACGCCGCCGCGAACGCGTACCTGGACGCCCTCGCCGACGACCGGCGAACCCGTGGCCTGACCGCCACCTCGGTCGCCTGGGGCCCGTGGGGCGACGGTGGCATGGTCGACGCCGGCACCGAAACCCTGCTGTTCCGCCGTGGCCTGCCGGTCCTCGACCCGCAGACCGCGATCGCCGCGCTGCGGCAGGCCGTGGACGGCGACGAGACCTACGTGGCGGTCGCCGACGTCGACTGGTCCCGTTTCGCCCCCACCTTCGGCGCCGCCCGGCCCCGGCCGTTGATCGGCGACCTGCCGCAGGTGCGGGCGCTGGTCACGCCGACCGTCGAGCAGACCGCCACGCCGCTGGCCGAGACGCTGGCCGCGCTGGCACCGGCCGAACAGGAACACCACCTGCTCACCCTGGTCCGCGGCGTCACCGCCGCCGTGCTCGGTCACGCCGGGCCGGACGCGGTCGGCGCGGAGCAGGCGTTCCGGGAGATGGGCGTCGACTCGCTCACCGGCGTGGACCTGCGGGACCGGCTGCGCCGCGACGTCGGCTTCGCACCTCCCGCCACCCTCGTCTTCGACCACCCGAACCCGCTCGCGGTGGCCCGCTACCTGCGCGACCGGCTGCTCGACCAGCCCGCCGCCGCAGTGGCACCGGTCCCGGCGTCGGCCGTGGCACCCGACGACGACCCGATCGTCGTCGTCGGCATGTCCTGCCGCTTCCCGGGCGGCGTGCAGGGGCCCGACGACCTGTGGCGGCTCGTCGCCGACGAGGCCGACGTCATCTCCGGTTTCCCCGCCGACCGTGGCTGGGCACTGGACGCGCTCTACCACCCGGACCCAGACCACCAGGGCACCGCGTACACCCGCTCCGGTGGCTTCCTGCACGACGCGGCCGACTTCGACGCCGACCTGTTCGGGGTGAACGGCCGCGAGGCCCTGGCAATGGACCCGCAGCAGCGACTCCTGCTGGAGACCGCCTGGCAGGCCCTCGAAGACGCGGGCCTGCCACCACGGGCGCAGCGCGGCCAGCGGACCGGCGTCTTCGTCGGCGGCGCCCACCTCGGGTACGGGGAGGGCGCAGCACCACCGCCCGGAGTCGAGGGCTACCGCCTCACCGGCAACGCGACAAGCGTGATGTCCGGCCGCGTCGCCTACACCTTCGGCTTCGAGGGGCCAGCCGTCACCATCGACTCGGCCTGCTCGTCGTCGCTCGTCGCCCTGCACTGGGCGGCCCGGGCGCTGCGGCAGGGGGAGTGCACCCTTGCCCTGGCCGGTGGTGTCGCGGTCATGTCGAGCCCGGCGGTCTTCGTCGAGTTCAGCCGGCAGGGTGGGCTCGCCCCGGACGGCCGGTGCAAGGCGTTCGCCGCCGGGGCCGACGGCACCGGCTGGGCCGAGGGCGCCGGCTTCGTGGTGCTGGAACGGATGTCGGACGCGCGTGCCAACGGGCACACCGTGCTCGCCGTGGTCCGGGGCAGCGCGGTCAACCAGGACGGCGCCTCCAACGGCCTGACCGCCCCGAACGGCCCCGCCCAGCAGCGGGTGATCGCCGAGGCGCTGGCCGACGCGGGCCTGTCCACCTCGGACGTCGACGTGGTCGAGGCGCACGGCACCGGTACCACTCTCGGCGACCCGATCGAGGCGCAGGCGTTGCTCGCCACGTACGGGCGGGGTCGACCGGTCGAGCAACCACTGCTGCTGGGCTCGCTCAAGTCGAACATCGGGCACGCCCAGGCCGCCGCCGGCATCGGCGGAATCATCAAGATGATCCAGGCGATGCGGCACGGCCTCGCGCCACGGACCCTGCACGTGGACGAGCCGACACCGCACGTGGACTGGTCGGCCGGTGCGGTGCGGTTGCTGACTGCCGCGCAGCCCTGGCCGGTCACGGGTCGGGCGCGCCGCGCGGCGGTCTCGGCGTTCGGGGTGAGCGGCACCAACGCCCACATCATCCTCGAACAACCGGAACCCGTCGCCCAGCCCGAGGTGACCGCCCCGGACCCGGCCCCGTCGACGCGACATCTCCCGTACGTCCTGTCCGGACGGTCCGACCGGGCGCTGCGGGCCCAGGCGGAACGGCTCCTCGCGGCCGACGTGGACCGGCACGTCGTGGCCGGCGACGGCGTGGCCCTCGCCCGCGCCCTGGCCACCACCCGCTCCGCCCTGGACCACCGGGCGGTCGTCCTGGCCGCCGACGCCGACGCCCTGCGTACCGGTCTGCACGCCGTCGCGGCCGGCGAACCCGGCCCGTCGGTCATCGGTGGCACCGCCACCGCCACCGGCAAGCTCGCCCTCCTCTTCACCGGCCAGGGCAGTCAACGCCCGGGCGCGGGCCGCGACCTCTACGCCACCGAACCGGTCTTCACCGCCGCGCTCGACGAGATCCGGGCCGCCTTCGAACCGCACCTCGACCGCCCGCTGCTCGACGTCATGTTCGCCGCCCCGGACACCCCCGAAGCGGCCCTGCTGGACCGCACCGGGTTCACCCAGCCGGCGCTCTTCGCCCTCGAAGTGGCCCTGTACCGCCTCCTCGAGGCGCGCGGAGTGACAGCCGACTACCTGCTCGGCCACTCCATCGGTGAGCTCGCCGCCGCCCACGTCGCAGGCGTGCTGTCCCTCCCGGACGCCGCACGGCTGGTCGCCGCGCGGGGTCGGCTGATGCAGGCGCTCCCGTCCGGCGGCGCGATGGTGGCGATGCAGGGCACCGAGGCGGAGATCCGACCACTGCTGACCGGCGACGTGTCGATCGCCGCCGTCAACGGACCCGACTCGGTGGTCGTCGCCGGCGACGCGGACACCGTCGACCTGATCGTCGAGCGGTGGCGCGCGGACGGGCGACGGGCCAAGCGGCTCAACGTCAGCCACGCCTTCCACTCCGCACACATGGACCCGATGCTGGCCGAGTTCGGCCGGATCGCGGCCGAACTCACGTACGCGCCGCCGACGATCCCGCTGATCTCCGACCTGACCGGCGAACCGATCGGCCAGCCGGACGCCGACTACTGGGTGCGGCACGTCCGCGAGGCGGTGCGCTTCGCCGACGGGATCACCGCGCTGGACGCCCGGGGTGTCACCGCGTACTGCGAGATCGGCCCAGGTGGGGTGCTGACGGCGCTGGCCGGGGACTGCCTGCCCACGGCGAGGCGGGCGGACGCCGTCCTGGTCGCCGCGCTGCGCGGAGACCGGGCCGAACCCGCCGCCGTCGCCGAGGCGGTGGCCGGCCTGCACGTCGGCGGGGTGTCGATCGACTGGGCGAGCGCGTTGCCCGGTACGGCAACCGTGCCGCTGCCCACCTACCCGTTCCAGCGCCGCCGGTTCTGGATCGCCCCGGCCCCGGCCGGCAGCACCGGCGCGGACTCGTCGGACGACCCCTTCTGGTCCGCCGTGCGGCACAACGACCTGGAGACGCTCGGCACGATGCTCGGGCACGCCCGGGTGGCCGAGGTGGCGCAGGCGCTGCCCGCCCTGGCCGACTGGCACCGAGGCCGTCAGGCCCGCGACACCGCCGACCGCCAGCGGTACCGGGCACAGTGGGAACCCGTCGCCATGCACGGCACCGCCCGCCTCGGCGGGACCTGGCTGGTCGCGCTTCCCGGCCCGGCGGACGCGTACGCCCGTACCCTGATCGAGGCCCTGACGGATGCCGGCGCCCGCACCCGGCCGGTGGTCCTGGACGGCCGTGACCGGGCGGCGATCGTCGCCGAGCTGGAGTCGGCGGCCGAGGTCACCGGCGTCCTGTCGCTGCTCGCCCTGGACGACCGGGAGTTGCCCGGCCACCCCGGCGTGCCCAACGGGCTGGCCGCCACCCTGGCCCTGATCCAGGCGGCCGGGGACGCCAACCTCGACGCGCCACTGTGGGCCGTCAGCCGGGGTGCGGTCGCCGCCACCGCCGAGGTCACCGACCCGACCCAGAACGCGGTGTGGGGCCTCGGCCGGGTCGCCGCCCTGGAGCACTCCGCCCGCTGGGGCGGCCTGATCGACCTGCCGGACCGCGTCGACGGCCCGGCGCTCTGCCGGGTGCTCGCCGACGGCGGCGCCGACCAGGTTGCCCTGCGCGACGCCGGCACGTTCGTCCGCCGTCTGGTCCGGGCACCGTTCCCGGCCGCCGTCCCGACCCGGTGGACACCACGGGACACCGTCCTGATCACCGGTGGCACCGGCGCGCTCGCCGGGCACGTGGCCCGACGGCTCGCCCAGGACGGCGCCGGTCACCTGGTCCTGGCCAGCCGCCGTGGTGCCGACGCCCCGGGCGCGGACGACCTGACCTCGGCGTTGACCGCGCTCGGCGCCCGGGTCACCCTGGTGGCCTGTGACCTGACCGACCGGAACGACGTCGCCGAGCTGCTCCGCCGGGCCGACGCCGACCCGTTGCCGCTGCGCGCCGTGGTGCACACCGCCGGCATCGGCGACTCGGCTCCGCTCACCGAGACCACCCCGGAGCTGCTCGCCGCCATCGTCGCCGCGAAGATCGGCGGCGCCCGGCACCTGGAGGACCTCCTCGGCGACCGGGACCTGGACGCCTTCGTCTGCTTCTCCTCCATCTCCGGCGTCTGGGGCAGTGGCGGGCAGGCCGCCTACGCCGCAGGTAACGCCTTCCTCGACGCGTTCGCCGAACGGCGCCGCGCGCGAGGCCTGGCCGGCAGCGCGATCGCCTGGGGGCCGTGGGGCGAGGGCGGCATGGTCGCCGACACCGGCACCGAGGAGCAGCTGCGGCGACGCGGGCTCACCCCACTGGTTCCGGCCGCGGCGGTCGACGCCCTCGCCCGCAGCCTCGACCACGGCGACATCACCGTCGCGGTCGCCGACGTCGACTGGGCCCGCTTCGCCCCCGCCTTCACCGCCGCCCGCCCCAGCCCCCTGCTGGACGGAGTCGAGGAGGCCCGCGCGGCGGTCGCCGAACCGGCCGTGCCGGTCCAGGCCGCCGGGCCGATCGACGGGCTCACCGACCTGCCCGAGGCCGAACGAGGGCACCTGCTGCTCGACCTGGTCCGGACCGAGACGGCCACCGTCGTCGGCCCGGGCGGCGGCTTCGAGGCGAACCGTGCCTTCCGCGAACTCGGCTTCGACTCGCTGACCGCGGTGGAGATGCGCAACCGGCTCACCGCGGTCACCGGGCTCAGCCTCCCGGCCACCCTGGTGTTCGACCACCCGACCCCGGCGATGCTCGCCGCGCACCTGGACACCCTCCTCATGCGCGAGCACCGTCCGACCGCGCCGACCCTGGCGGGCCGGCTCGACGACCTCGAGGCGGCCCTCGCCGCCACCGGTGTCGACGACACCGAACGGCCGGCCCTGGTGGCCCGCCTACAGGCGCTGGCACAGCGCTGGGCCGCCACCGAGGAACCGGCGGAGGTGGGCGGCGACGAGATCGGCGACGCGACCGCCGACGAACTGCTCCAGATCATCCAGAACGAATTCGGCAGATCTTGATCCGCGCAGCGGGAACGGGGTACGTGTGATGGCGAACGACGAGAAGCTGCTCGACCATCTCAAGTGGATGACCGCCGAGCTGCGACGCAGCAAGCGGCGCCTCGAAGAGGTGGAGACGGCGGCCGGCGAACCGGTCGCGATCGTCGCGATGACCTGCCGCTACCCCGGGCGGGTCAGCACCCCGGAGCAGCTCTGGGAGCTGGTCGCCACCGGCGGTGACGCGATCGGCGACTTCCCCGACGACCGCGGGTGGGACGTCGACGGGCTCTACGACCCCGACCCGGACGCCAAGGGCAAGAGCTACGCCCGCGAGGGCGGCTTCCTCGCCGACGCGGCCGACTTCGACCCGGCGCTGTTCGGCATCTCGCCGCGCGAGGCCCTGGCCATGGACCCGCAGCAGCGGTTGCTGCTGGAGACCGCCTGGGAGGCGTTCGAGCGGGCCGGCATCCCCGGTGACAGCGTGCGCGGCAGCCGGACCGGCGTCTTCGTCGGGATCAGCGGCCGCGACTACGACACCCTGCTGCAACGGCACACCCAGGACGGCATCGAGGGCTACCGACTGACCGGCAGCGCGGCCAGCGTGCTCTCCGGGCGGATCGCGTACCAGTTCGGTCTGGAAGGACCGGCCGTCACCATCGACACCGCCTGCTCGGCCTCCCTGGTCGCGTTGCACCTGGCGGTCCAGTCGCTACGCCAGCAGGAGTGCTCCCTCGCCCTCGCCGGTGGCGCCACAGTGCTCGCCACCCCGGAGGCGTTCGTCGAGTTCAGCCGCCAGCGCGGCCTCGCCCCGGACGGCCGGTGCAAGCCGTTCGCCGCCGCCGCCGACGGCACCGGCTGGTCCGAGGGCGCCGGCCTGCTCCTGCTGGAACGGCTCTCCGACGCCCGCCGCAACGGCCACCCGGTGCTCGCCGTCATCCGGGGCACCGCGGTCAACCAGGACGGCGCGTCCAACGGGCTCACCGCACCCAACGGGCCCGCCCAGCAACGCGTCATCCGGGCCGCGCTCGCCAACGCCCGACTCACCGCGGCCGACGTCGACCTGGTCGAGGCGCACGGCACCGGCACCCGGCTCGGCGACCCGATCGAGGCGCAGGCACTGCTGGCCACCTACGGTCAGAGCCGTCCGGCCGGCGAACCCCTCTGGCTCGGCTCGCTCAAGTCCAACCTCGGCCACACCCAGGCCGCGGCCGGGGTCGGCGGCGTGATGAAGACCGTGCTCGCCCTGCGGGCCGGCGTCATGCCACGCACCCTGCACGTCGACGAGCCCACCCCGCACGTCGACTGGACCGCCGGCAACGTCCAACTGCTCACCACGGAGCGCCCCTGGACGCCGGGGGAGCGGCCCCGACGCGCGGCGGTCTCCGCGTTCGGCATCAGCGGCACCAACGCCCACGCGATCATCGAGGAGGCTCCGGCGACGGACGCCCCGACGCCCCCCGCGCCGGCCGCCACCGACCCGGTCTGGGTGCTCAGCGGTCACACCCCGGAGGCGCTGCGGGCCCAGGCCGGCCGCCTCAACGCCTTCGCGGCCGACTGCGCGGCCGACCCCGCCGACATCGCCTTCTCGCTCGCCGCGACCCGCTCACCGCTGCCCGTCCGGGCGGTGGTCACCGGCGCCGACCTTCCGGCGGGCCTCGCGGCCCTGGCCGACGGGAACGCCGCCGCCGGGGTCGTCACCGGCTCGGTCCAGGAGGGCCGCACCGCCTTCCTCTTCTCCGGTCAGGGCTCCCAGCGGCCGGGCATGGGTGTCGACCTCGCCGAGCGGTTCCCGGCGTACGCGGAAGCATTCGACCTGGTCTGCGCGGAACTGGACCCGCGTCTCGACCGTCCACTGCGGGAGGTGATCGCCGACGGGGTGGACCTGGAACAGACCGTCTACACGCAGGCCGCCCTGTTCGCGGTGGAGGTGGCCCTGTTCCGACTGGTCGAGTCGTTCGGGGTCACCCCGGACTACCTGGTGGGGCACTCGATCGGTGAGATCGCCGCCGCCCATGTGGCCGGCGTGCTGTCCCTCGCGGACGCCGCGACGTTGGTGGCGGCGCGGGGTCGGCTGATGCAGGCGTTGCCACCCGGTGGGGTGATGGTGGCGGTCCGCGCGACCGAGGCCGAGGTGCTGCCGCTGCTGTCCGACGGTGTCGACATCGCCGCGGTCAACGGTCCGCGGTCGGTGGTGCTGTCCGGCTCCGCCGACGCGGTGGCCGCCGTCGCCGCCCACTTCGACAAGTCCAAGGCGCTGACGGTCAGCCACGCGTTCCACTCGGCGTTGATGGAGCCGATGCTGGCCGAGTTCGCCCATGTGGCGAGTGCCCTGACCTACCACGATCCGGTCATCCCGGTCGTCTCCAACCTGACCGGGCAGCTCGCCGGCGCACAGGACGCCGGCTACTGGGTCCGGCACGTGCGCGCGGCGGTCCGGTTCGCCGACGGCATCGCCTGGCTACGTGGTCGTGGCGTCACCCGGTTCCTGGAGATCGGCCCGGACGGCGTACTCACCGCGATGGCCCGGGAGAGCGACGACACCGAAGCCGCCTACCTGCCCCTGCTGCGCCGGGGCCGCCCCGAGGTGACCGCCCTGGTCACCGGGCTGGCCGAGGCGTACGTGCGGGGCGCCGCGGTGGACTGGACCGTGCTGGCCACCGGTGGCCACCGCGTCGACCTGCCCACCTACGCGTTCCAGCAGCAGCGGTACTGGCCGACCACCGGCGCCGCTCCGGTCGGCGACACCCGCGGGCTCGGCCTCACCGGTGTCGACCACCCGCTGCTCGGTGCCGCCGTCGCGCTGGCCGGCGTCGACGAGCACCTCTTCACCGGTCACTGGTCCACCGCCGGGCACCCGTGGCTCGCCGACCACCAGGTCGCCGGGGACCTCGTCGTTCCCGGCACCGCCCAGCTCGAAGCGGTACTCGCGGCGGGTGCCGAGATCGGCTGCCCGACGGTCGAGGACCTGGTCCTGGCCACCCCACTCGTACTGCCGCCCGCAGGGGTGCAGGTTCAGGTCCGGGTCGGCGCGGCGGACGGCGACGGCCGGCGCAGCGTGAGCGTGCACAGCGGGGACGGCGAGACGTGGACCGTGCACGCCTCCGGCACCCTCGGCGTCACCGGCAGCGTCGCGTCGGCCCTGGCCGAGTGGCCGCCGCCGGGGGCCGAACCCGTCGACATCACCGATCTCTATCCGGGGCTGGGCGAGCGCGGTCTGACCTACGGGCCCGCGTTCCGGGGCCTGGAAGCGGTCTGGCGCGGCCCGCTGGGGGAGACGTTCGCCGAGGTACGCGCCCCCGAGAGCGTCGACGCCTCCAGCTTCGGGCTGCACCCCGCAGTCCTCGACGCCGCCCTGCACGCCCTCGGTCACCCGGTCACCGATGCCGAACCGGCCGTCGTCCCGTTCGCCTGGAACGGTGCCACCCTGCACGGGGTCGGCGCCGACACGATCCGGGTACGACTGCGGGGCACCGACACCGTCACCGTGGACGTCTGGGACACCACCGGGCAGCCGGTTGCCACGGTCGGGTCCCTGGTGCTCCGGCCGTACACCCCACCCACCGCGACGACCCTCCCGGTCGCCGACGCCCTGCACCGCCTCGCGTGGACGCCGGTCACCGCACCCGCCGCACCCGCCGCGCCGGCCACATCGGCGCAGGTCTGGCGACCTCCGACCACCGGTGCCGACCCGCTGACGACGACGCACTCCGCGACCGCCGCCACGCTCGGCGTACTCCAGCGGTTCCTGCGCGAGGCCACCGACACCGACGCCCGCCTCGCCGTGGTCACGTCCGGCGCGGTGGCGACCTCGCCCGACGGGGACGTCACCGACCTGGCCGCCGCCGCGGTCTGGGGGCTGGTCCGCACCGCGCAGACCGAGAACCCGGACCGCTTCGTCCTGGTCGACCTGGACCGCCCCGACGACGACGGCATGCTCGCCACCGCGCTCGCCACCGGGGAGCCGCAGCTCGCCGCCCGCAACGGCACCCTGCTCGCCCCGCGCCTGGCCCGCGCCGCGACCGGCCCCGCCCTGATCCCGCCCGCCGGCGTCCCCTGGCGCCTCGACGTGCCGATCAAGGGCACCCTCGACAACCTCACCCTGGTCCCGTGCCCCGAGGTCGACGAACCGCTCGGCCCGGGCCAGGTCCGGATCGCGGTCCGCGCCACCGGCCTCAACTTCCGGGACGTCCTGATCGCCCTGGACATGTACCCCGACGTCGCCCAACTCGGCAGCGAGGGCGCCGGCGTCGTCACCGCCGTCGGGCCCGGTGCCGACGGGGTGCGGGTCGGCGACGCGGTCATGGGCATGTTCCACGGCGCGTTCGGCCCGGTGACCGTCACCGACCACCGGCTGGTCACCCCGATCCCGGCCGGCTGGACGTTCGAGCAGGCCGCCGCCGTGCCGATCGTCTTCCTCACCGCCTACTACGCCCTGGTCGACCTGACCGACCTGCGCGCCGGGGAGTCGCTGCTGGTGCACGCCGCCACCGGCGGTGTCGGCATGGCCGCCGTGCAACTGGCCCACCACCTCGGCGCCACCGTCTACGGCACGGCCAGCCCGGCCAAGTGGGAGACGCTGCGCGGTCTGGGTGTCGACGGCGACCGGATCGCCTCGTCCCGGACCACCGGGTTCGAGGAGAGATTCCGCGCCGCGACCGGCGACCGTGGGGTCGACGTCGTGCTCAACTCGCTGACCGGCGAGCACGTCGACGCCTCGCTGCGGTTGCTCGCCCCGGGGGGCCGGTTCGCCGAGATGGGCAAGAACGACGTCCGCGACCCGGCCGCGATCACGGCGGCGCACGGCGTCACCTACCGGGCCTTCGACACCATCCAGGCCGGACCGGACCGGATCCAGGAGATGCTGCGCGCCCTGGTCGACCTCTTCGACGCCGGCGCACTGCGGCCGCTGCCGGTGACCACCTGGGACGTCCGCTCGGCCGGTGCCGCGTTCCGGCACGTCAGCCAGGCCGCCCACGTCGGCAAGGTGGTCCTCACCGTCCCGACCGCCCTGGACCCGGACGGTGCCGTCCTGCTCACCGGCGGCACCGGCGCGATCGGTGCCGCCGTCGCCCGGCACCTGGTCACCGCCCACGGCGTCCGGCACCTGGTGCTGGCCGGCCGGCGCGGCCCGGACGCGCCCGGTGCCGCCGACCTCGCCGACGAGTTGCGCGGCCTCGGCGCGAGCGTGACCCTGGCCGCCTGTGACGTCGCCGACCGCAACGCCGCCGCGGCCCTGATCGCGGCCAGCACCACGGACCGGCCGCTCACCGCCGTCGTCCACCTCGCCGGCGTCCTCGACGACGGTGTGCTCGGCGCGATGACGCCGGACCGGCTGGCCAGCGTGCTGCGCCCGAAGGTCGACGCGGCCTGGCACCTGCACGACCTCACCCAGGACCAGCCGCTCGCCGCCTTCGTGCTCTTCTCGTCGCTGTCCGGGCTGCTCGGCGCGGCCGGGCAGGCCAACTACGCGGCCGCGAACGCGTTCCTGGACGGGCTCGCCGCGCACCGGCGCGCCCAGGGCCGGCCGGCGATCTCGCTCGCCTGGGGCCCCTGGACCGCCACGACCAGCATGGCCGGACGGCTGGACGACACCGACACGCGGCGCATGGACCGCACCGGTGTGCTCGGCTTCAGCACCGGCGAAGGGCTGGCACTGCTCGACGCGGCGCTCGGGGTCGACGAGTCGCTGACCGTCCCCGTGCGACTCGCCCGTACCCTCGCCGCCGGCACCACCCCGCCGCCGCTGCTCCGGGGCCTCGTCCGCGGCGTCACCCGCCCGGCCGGCAGCGCCGGGCCCGCCGACGCGGCGACCGCGCTGCGCCGCCGTCTGGCCACCTCACCCGACGAGGCCGAACGGATCCTCCTGGACATCGTCGTGGCGGACGTCGCCGCGGTCCTCGGGCACGCCCCGTCCGACGTTGTCGCCGGCCGAGCCTTCAAGGAACTCGGTTTCGACTCGTTGACCGCCGTCGAACTCCGCAACCGGCTCACCGCCGTGACCGGGCTCCGGCTGTCCGCGACCCTCGCCTTCGACCACCCGAGCCCACTCGCGCTCGTCGCCCACCTGCGCGACGAACTGCTCGGCGCTGCGATCCCGGAAGCACCTCAACCCTCCACCGAGGCCGCCGGGGACGACGACGATCCGATCGCCATCGTCGCGATGGCCTGCCGCTACCCGGGTGGCATCAGCACGCCGGAGGAGTTGTGGCGGCTGGTCGCCGACGGTGCCGAGGGCATCAGCGCGGTCCCGACGGACCGGGGGTGGCGGGCCGACCTCTTCGACACCGACCGGGACGGCGGCTCGGCCACCGACCGTGGGGGCTTCCTGCACGACGCCGCCGACTTCGACGCCGACTTCTTCGGCATCTCACCGCGCGAGGCTCTGGCGATGGACCCACAGCAGCGACTGCTGCTGGAATCCACCTGGGAGGCCCTGGAACGCGCCGGCATCGACGCGGAGACGGTCCGCGGCGAGCCGGTCGGTGTCTTCGTCGGGGCGTCGGCCCAGGGTTACGACACCCTGCTGCAGGGCCGGGACGCCAGCACCGGCTACCTGCTCACCGGCACCGCCGCCAGTGTCATCTCGGGCCGGCTCGCGTACACCTTCGGGTTCGAGGGCCCGGCCGTCACGGTCGACACCGCCTGCTCGTCGTCGCTGGTCGCCCTGCACCTGGCGATCCGTTCCATCCGCAACGGCGAGTGCGCGATGGCCGTCGCCAGCGGCGCCGTGGTGATGGCCACGCCGACGATGTTCCTGGAGTTCTCCCGACAGGGTGGGCTCGCCGCCGACGGGCGCTGCAAGGCGTTCGGGGCGGGCGCCGACGGCACCGGCTGGTCCGAGGGTGTCGGCGTGCTGCTGGTCGAGCGGTTGTCCACCGCCCGCCGACGCGGCCACCCGGTGCTCGCGCTGGTCCGTGGCACGGCGGTCAACCAGGACGGCGCGTCGAACGGTCTGACCGCCCCGAACGGCCCCGCCCAGCAGCGCGTGATCCGGGCGGCGCTCGCCGACGCCGGTCTGTCCACCGCCGACGTCGACGTGGTGGAGGCCCACGGCACGGGCACGGTGCTGGGCGACCCGATCGAAGCGCAGGCACTGCTCGCCACGTACGGCCAGGGCCGCGCCGCCGACCGGCCGCTGTGGCTCGGCTCGATCAAGTCGAATCTGGGTCACGCGCAGGCCGCCGCCGGGGTCGGCGGCATCATCAAGATGGTCATGGCGATGCGGGCCGGCCTGATGCCCCGCACCCTGCACGCCGACGAGCCGACCTCGCACGTCGACTGGTCGTCGGGCTCGGTCGCCCTGCTCACCGAGGCCCGCGAGTGGACCGGTGACGGGCGCCCCCGCCGGTCGGCGGTCTCCTCCTTCGGGGTGTCCGGCACCAACGCGCACGTCATCCTCGAAGCGGCACCCGAACCGGACCCCGCACCCGAGGAGCCGGCCCGCGAGGACCCGGCACGCGAGGACCCGGCACCCGAGGACCCGGCCCGCGAGGGCACGGTCGACGTACCGCTGGTCCTGTCCGCCCGCAGCCCGGTAGCGCTCACCGCGCAGGCCACCCGGCTGCTGGACGGCGACGACATGGACCTGGTCGACGCCGCGTACACCCTCGCCGGGCGGGCCCGCCTCCCGCACCGGGCGGTGGCGTTCGGTCGGGCCGCCCTCGAAGCTCTCGCCGCAGGTCAGAAGGATTCCGCTCTGGTCACCGGTGTGCCGGCGACCGGCCGGACGGCATTCGTGTTCTCCGGCCAGGGTTCGCAGCGCCCGGGCATGGGCCTGGACCTCTGCGGCACCTTCCCGGTGTACGCGGAGGCGTTCGACGCGGCCTGCGCCGAGCTGGACGTTCATCTGGACCGTCCGGTCCGGGAGGTGATCGCGGACGACGCGGAGGCCCTGGACCAGACGGTGTACACGCAGTCGGCGTTGTTCGCCGTCGAGGTGGCGTTGTTCCGGCTGGTCGAGTCGTTCGGTGTCACCCCGGACTACCTGGTCGGGCACTCCATTGGCGAGATCGCCGCCGCGCACGTCTCCGGGGTGTTGTCCCTGGCCGATGTGGCGAAGCTGGTCACCGCCCGGGGTCGCCTGATGCAGGCGTTGCCCGCCGGTGGCGTCATGGTCGCCGTGCGGGCTACCGAGGCGGAGGTCCTGCCGCTGCTCACCGACGGCGTGAGCATCGCGGCGGTGAACGGTCCGCGGTCGGTGGTGCTGTCCGGTGTGGCCGACGAGGTCACGGCGGTCGCGGCGACGTTCAAGTCGAAGCGGTTGCGGGTGAGTCACGCGTTCCACTCGGTGCTGATGGAGCCGATGCTGGCCGAGTTCGCGTCGATCGCGGAAAGCCTGACCTACGAGTCGCCGCGTATCCCCGTCGTGTCGAACCTGACCGGGCAGGTCGCCGAGATCCAGGACGCCGGCTACTGGGTGCGGCACGTGCGGGAGGCGGTGCGCTTCGCCGACGGGATCACCACCCTGGAGGGTCTGGGTGTCGGCACGTTCGTGGAGATCGGCCCGGACGGGGTCCTGTCGGCGATGGGCGCGGACTGTGTGACGGACGCGGTGTTCGTACCCGTGCAACGCGCTGACCGGGACCAACCGACCACGCTGCTGACCGCCCTGGCCCAGGTCTTCGTGCGTGGCGTCGCGGTGGACTGGACGCCGTGCCTGACCGGCGGACGTCTGATCGACCTGCCCACCTACGCCTTCCAACGCCGCCGCTACTGGCCGGCCGCCGCCGTCGGTGAGACCGGCGCCGGCAGTCACCCGCTGCTCGGCGCGATGGTCCCGTTGGCCGGCAGCGACGACGAGCGCGTGCACACCGGCCACTGGAGCACCGGCTCGGTACCCTGGCTGGCCGACCACCGCATCGCCGGCTCGGTCGTCGTGCCCGGCACCGCGCTGCTCGAACTGGTCCTCGCGGCCGGCACCGAGGCCGGCTGCGAACAGGTCGACGATCTCGTCCTCTCCGCCCCCGTGGTGGCCGGCGAACGCGGCGTGCAACTCCAGGTCCGGGTCGGCCCGGCGGACGACGCCGGACGGCGACCGGTCGCGGTGCACGCCACCACCGACGGGGTCCGGTGGGCGGCACACGCCACCGGCACGGTCAGCCCCGCCACCCTGTCCGCCCCGGCGGCCGACGAATGGCCCCCGCCCGGCGCGACCCCGCTCGACCTCGGCGACCTCTACCACGACCTGGCCGACCGTGGCCTCGACTACGGTCCCGCCTTCCGAGGGCTGCGCGCGGCCTGGCGTGCCACCGACGGAACCATCCACGCCGACCTGGCCCTCGACGGTGACGCCGACGGGTACGCGGCGCACCCGGCGCTGCTGGACGCCGCCCTGCACGTCCTCGGCCTGACCGGCGACGCCGGCCGGGAAGCCAAGGTGCCGTTCTCCTGGACCGGGGTCACCCGGCACGGTCAGACCGGCAGCGCCGCCCGCGCCCGGCTGACCCGGACCGCCGCCGACACCGTCCGGATCGACCTGGCCGACGACCTCGGCCGCCCCACGGTCACCGTGGAGTCCCTGCTGCTCCGGCCGTACGCCCCGCCCTCGGTGCTGCACACGCTGGCGTGGTCGCCGATCCCGGTACCCGTGGAGTCGACCGCACGGGACCTGACCGTGCTGCGCGTCCCGCAGGTCCCGGGCGACCAGGCCGCCGCCGCGCACGCGGTAACTGTGGAGGCGCTCACCGCCGCGCAGGCCGTCCTCGCACAGGACGACACCCGTCTGCTCGTGCTCACCACCGGCGCGGTGGCGGCGGGACCGGACGACACCGTCCCGAACCCGGCCGGCGCCGCGGTCTGGGGCCTGATCCGCAGCGCCCAGTCCGAGAACCCGGGTCGCTTCCTCCTGGTCGACACCGAACCCGGCGACGACCTGGACGACGCCCGGCTGGCGGCCATCACCACCGCCGGAGAGGAACAGGTCGCGGTGCGCGGCGGCGCTGTCCTCGTACCCCGGCTCGTTCCTCATCGCGCGACCGGCGACGGCCCGGCCTTCGGCACCGGAACGGTCCTGGTCACCGGTGCCCTGGGCGCTCTCGGCAGGATCGTCACCCGGCACCTGGTGACCCGCCACGGCAGCACCGACCTGATCCTGCTCGGCCGCCGTGGCGCGGACACGCCCGGTGCCGCCGACCTGGTCGCCGAACTGGCCGGCCTCGGCGCCACCGCGACAGTGGTGGCCGCCGACGCGGCCGACCGCGACGCCCTCGCGGCGGTCCTCGCCGCGGCACCCGACCTGACCGCCGTCGTCCACATCGCCGGGGTCCTCGACGACGGTACGGTCGACCGCCTCACCCCGGGCCGCGTCGCCGCCGTCCTGCGACCGAAGGTCGACGCGGCCTGGCACCTGCACGAACTCACCAGCGACCGGAACCTCTCCGCGTTCGTGTCGTTCTCCTCCGCCGCCGGCGTCTTCGGTGGCCCGGGGCAGGGCAACTACGCCGCCGCCAACGCGTTCCTCGACGCCCTCGCGGCGCACCGCCGCTCCGCCGGCCTGGCCGCGACCTCGCTGGCCTGGGGACCGTGGGCGGACGGCATGGCCGCCGGTCTCGCCCCGGCCGAACTGGACCGGATGGCCCGCTCCGGTGTGCTGCCGCTGCCGACCGACGTGGCGCTCACCGCGCTGGACCAGGCCAGCGCCGACAGCCAGGCCCTGCTCGTACCGGTCCGGCTCGACCCGTCGGCGACCCCGTCGCACGTCCCCGGCGTACTGCGCGGCATGGTCCGCGCGATCCCCCGGCAGCGCGCGGGTCGGGCGTCCGGCGACGCCGCCCTGGTGCGCCGGCTCGCCGGTCTGGCGCCGGCCGCGCGCCGCGACCAACTGCTCGATCTGGTACGCACCCACGTGGCCGGCGTGCTGGGCCACGGCTCGGGACGGGCCGTCGCCGCCGACCGCCCGTTCAGCGAGTTCGGCTTCGACTCGCTCGCCGCCGTCGAACTGCGCAACGGGCTGAACGCCGCGACCGGGCTGCGGTTGGCCGCCACCCTGGTCTTCGACTACCCGACCCCAGTGGCCCTGGCCGAGCACCTGAACACCGCTCTCGGTGGCGACGACGAAGGCCGCACAGCCGGTGTGAGCAGGGCGGTCACCGCCGACGAACCCATCGCCATCGTCGGCATGGCCTGCCGCTACCCCGGCGGTGTGACGACACCCGAGGACCTCTGGCAGCTGGTCGACACCGGCGGTGACGCGATCGGGGAGTTCCCCCCTGACCGGGGCTGGGATGTAGGGGTGTTGTTCGATCCCGATCCTGACAATCCTGGGACCACGTACACCAAGGAGGGCGGTTTCCTCTACGACGCGGGCGACTTCGACGCGGGATTCTTCGGGATCTCGCCGCGGGAGGCCCTCGCCATGGATCCGCAGCAGCGGCTGTTGTTGGAGACCTCCTGGGAGGCGTTCGAGCGGGCCGGGATCGACCCGGCGGTCGTACGGGGAGCGCAGGTGGGTGTGTTCGCTGGGGTCATGTACCACGACTACGTCAGCCAGCTCGGCTCGGCTGACGGAGTCGAGGGTCTGCTGGGCGTCGGTAACGCCGGCAGTGTCGTCTCCGGCCGGGTGGCGTACACCTTCGGCCTGGAGGGCCCGGCGGTCACCGTCGACACCGCGTGCTCGTCCTCCCTGGTGGCACTGCACCTCGCGGTGCGGGCGCTGCGCAACGGCGAGTGCGTCATGGCATTGGCCGGCGGGGTGACCGTGATGGCCACCCCGGGCACGTTCGTCGACTTCTCCCGGCAGCGCGGCCTGGCGCCGGACGGCCGGTGCAAGTCCTTCTCCGACGACGCCGACGGGACCGGCTGGGCCGAGGGCGCCGGTGTGCTGCTGGTGGAGCGACTCTCCGACGCCGTCCGCAACGGTCACCGGGTACTCGCCGTGGTGCGGGGCACCGCGGTCAACCAGGACGGCGCGTCGAACGGGCTGACCGCCCCGAACGGGCCGTCACAGCAACGCGTCATCCGCGCCGCCCTCGCGGATGCCGGCCTCACCACCGCCGACGTGGACGCGGTCGAGGCACACGGCACCGGCACCCGACTCGGTGATCCGATCGAGGCCCAGGCGCTGCTCGCCACCTACGGCCAGGACCGCCCCACCGACCAGCCGCTCTGGCTCGGCTCGATCAAGTCGAACATCGGCCACACCCAGGCCGCCGCCGGCGTCGCCGGGATCATCAAGATGCTGATGGCGATGCGGCACGACACCATGCCGCGGACCGTCCACGTCGAGCGGCCCACCGGGCACGTCGACTGGTCCGAGGGTGCGGTGGAGCTGCTCGTGGACGCACGGCCCTGGCCGGCGGGGGAGCGCCCGCGCCGGGCGGGGGTGTCGTCCTTCGGGGTCTCCGGCACCAACGCGCACGTGATCATCGAGGAGCCGCCGGTCGCACCGGTGGTCGAAACGGTCGCGACGGAGCCGGGTGTGCCGTGGTTGCTGTCCGGCCGTACCGCGACGGCGATCGCCGGTCAGGCGCAGCGGCTCGCGGCGTGGGAGGGCGATGCCGGAGAGGTGGCGCACTCGCTGGCCGCGTCCCGTGCCGTCTTCGACCACCGGGCTGTCGTGCTCGGCCCGGACCACCGGGCCGGTCTGGCCGCGTTGGCCGAGGGGTTGCCGTCGAGCAGTGTGGTGTCGGGTGTGGCCCGTTCGGCTGGGGTGGTGTTCGTGTTCCCCGGTCAGGGTTCGCAGTGGGTGGGGATGGCTGCCGAGTTGCTGGATGCGGAGCCGGTGTTCGCGGCGCGGATCGCGGAGTGTGCGGCGGCCCTTGCGCCGTTCGTGGACTGGAGCCTCCTCGATGTGCTGCGTTCCGATGATCCGTTGGAGCGGGTGGATGTGGTGCAGCCGGTGTTGTGGGCGGTGCACGTGGCGTTGGCTGAGGTGTGGCGGGCCAGGGGTGTGACCCCGGATGCGGTGATAGGTCATTCGCAGGGTGAGATCGCGGCTGCCTGTGTGGCAGGGGTGCTGTCACTGAGCGACGCGGCGAAGGTGGTCGCGTTGCGCAGCAAGGCGTTGCTGGCGATTGCTGGCAGCGGGGGCATGGTGTCGGTGAGCGCCGGTCTGGATGTGGTCACCCCGTTGTTGACCGAGGGTGTGAGTGTCGCGGTGGTCAACGGTCCGACGAGTGTCGTGGTCGCCGGTGCTGACCTGGATGCGTTCCTGGCCGCTGCGGAGGCGGCGGGGGTGCGGGCCAGGCGGGTGAAGGTCGACTACGCGTCGCACTGTGCTCTGGTCGAGCCGGTCGAGGCGGAACTGGCCACTGTGCTCGACGGGGTGCGACCACTGCCCGGCGCTGTGCCGCTGTTCTCCACCGTGGAGGACGGCGGTGTCATGGACGCCGGTTACTGGTATCGGAATCTGCGTCAGCCGGTGCGTCTCGACCTGGCGGTGCAGGCGGCGTACGCGGCGGGGCATCGGATCTTCGTGGAGGTCAGCGCGCATCCGGTGTTGACCGGGGCGATCGCCGACAGCGTCGACGTCCCCGCCGTCGGGACGCTTCGCCGAGATGAGGGCGGCCCACGGCAGATCGTGCGGGCCCTCGCCGAGGCGTGGGTGCAGGGCGCACCCGTCGACTGGACCACCGTCATCCCGACGACCCGGACCATCGACCTGCCCACCTACCCCTTCCAACACCAGCGTTACTGGCCGGCCGGTGACCCGCCGGTGTCGGTCGTGGACCCGGTCGACAGCGAGTTCTGGCAGGCCGTGGAGAACGGCGACCTCACCCCCCTCGGGATCACCGACGACGGCGGCGAGCTGCTGCCCGCCCTCACCGCCTGGCGGCGTACCCGCAAGGAGCGCGGCACCACCGACACCTGGCGCTACACCGTCGGCTGGACCGCCCTGCCCGAGCCGCCCGACGCGTTGCTCACCGGCACCTGGCTGCTGCTCACCACCGCCACCGCGCGGACGGAGACCACATTCGCCAGCGCCGCGATCGAGCAGGCCGGCGGCACCGCCGTCATCGTCGAGGTGGACCCGGCGACGACCGACCGGGCCACCCTGACCGCACAGCTGAGCGCGGCGACCGGCCCGGAACCCGCCATCTCCGGTGTGCTGTCCCTCCTGGCCGCGGCCCCGGACACCGACGGAGCCGTCCCACCCTGCCTCACCGCGACCGTGCTGCTGGTCCAGGCCCTGGCCGACGCCGGGATCCCTGGCCGGCTCCGGATCGTCACCCGCGGCGCGGTCACCGTCACCGCCACCGACGCGCCACCGCTGACCGGTCCCGCCCAGGTCTGGGCCACCGGCCGGGTGCTCGGCCTGGAACAGCCGGAACGCTGGGGCGCCCTGATCGACCTGCCGGCCCGGCTCGACAACGCCGCGCTCACCCGCTTCCAGGCCGCCGTCGCCGGCATCGACGACGAGGACCAGATCGCGGTACGCGAGCACGGCGTCCACGCTCGACGCCTACGCCCGGCCCCCCTCGACAGCCCGGCACCGTCGAACGGGTGGACGCCGTCCGGCACCACCCTCATCACCGGCGGCACCGGCGCGATCGGCGCACACGTGGCCCGCTGGCTGGCCGGACGCGGCGCCGAGCACCTGGTGCTCACCAGCCGTCGAGGTCCGGACGCCCCCGGTGCCGACGACCTGCGCACCGAGTTGGAACAGCTCGGCGCCCGGGTGACCATCGCCGCCTGCGACACGGCCGAGCGGGCCGCGCTCACCAGCCTGCTCGACGGCCTCGACGACCTCACCGCGGTCTTCCACGCCGCAGGCGTCGCCCGCTCGGCATCGCTGGCCGACACCGGCCTGGACGAGTTCACCGACGTGGTCAACGGCAAGGCGGCAGGTGCCGCCCTGCTCGACGACCTCGTCGGGGACGTGAGCGCATTCGTCCTGTTCTCCTCCAACTCCGGTGTCTGGGGCGGCGGCGGGCAGGGCGCGTACGCGGCGGCCAACGCGTACCTCGACGCGCTCGCGGCCCGTCGCCGGGCCCGTGGTCTGCGCGCCACCTCGATCGCCTGGGGTGTGTGGGACGGCGGCGGCATGTCCGACGCCGTGATCGTCGAGCAGTTGCGCCGACGCGGCCTCGCCGCGATGGCGCCCGACCTGGCCATCGCCGCGATGGCCCGCACCCTGGACCACGACGAGACCTTCGTCGCCATCGCCGACGTCGACTGGCAGCGGTTCGCTCCCGCCTACGAGTCGGCCCGGCCCCGGCCGCTGCTGCACGAACTGCCGCAGGTACGCCGGATCCGCGACGCCGACCAGGCCGCGATCGGCGGCCAGGGGGCGTCCGCGCTCTACACCCGGCTGCGCGACAGGTCTCGCGGCGAGCGGCACCGGGCTCTGCTCCAGACGGTACGGGCGGAGGCCGCCGCAGTCCTCGGCCACCCGTCGGTCGAGTCCGTCGAACCGGAGCGGGCGTTCCGGGAGCTGGGCTTCGACTCGGCGACCGCGATCGAGATGCGGAACCGGCTCAACGCGAGCACCGGCCTGCGGCTCGCCACCACCCTCATCTTCGACTACCCCAGCGCCGTGGTCCTCGCCGAGCACCTGCACGACGAGCTGTTCGGACCGGACGACCTCGACGACGACGCCCGCATCCGGCAGGCGCTCGCCGCGATCTCCCCGGCCCGGCTGCGTGCCGCTGGGTTGCTGGACGCGCTGCTGCGCCTCGCCGACGGTGCCGGCGACGACGCCGAACCCGCCGCCGGGGAACCGGACGGCACCGACCTCGACGGGCTGGATGAGGACGACCTCATCCGGCTGGCACTCGATTCCTCTCGCTGAACCACCGACGTGCGGAGCTCATGATGGCCACCTCCAGCGACAAGCTCGTCGAGGCACTGCGCTCCTCCCTGAAGGAGAACGAGCGTCTGCGCCACCAGCACCGCCGGCTCACCGAGGCGCAGCGGGAACCCATCGCGGTCGTCGGTATGGCCTGCCGGTATCCCGGCGGTGTCGACTCGCCCGAGGCCCTCTGGCGTCTCGTCGCCGACGGTGCCGGCGCACTGTCGGGCTTCCCGGACGACCGCGGCTGGGACCCGGCCGCCTCGTACGCCCGCCCGGCGGGGTTCCTGGACGCGGCAGGTGAGTTCGACGCGGCGCTGTTCGGCATCTCGCCGCGCGAGGCCGTCGCCATGGACCCGCAGCAGCGGCTCCTCATGGAGACCGCCTGGGAGGCACTGGAGCGCGGCGGTGTCGACCCGCTCTCGCTGCGTGGCCGCCAGGTCGGCGTCTTCGTCGGCTCCAACACCCAGGACTACGCGTCGGTGCTGATGCGGACGCCGATCGCCGACGAGGGTCACCTGCTCACCGGAAACGCGGCAGCCGTGGTCTCCGGTCGGCTGTCGTACTTCTTCGGTCTCGAAGGCCCGGCCATCACCGTCGACACCGCCTGCTCGTCGTCGCTGGTCGCGCTGCACCTGGCGGTCCAGTCGTTGCGGCAGGGCGAGTGCACGATGGCGCTGGCCGGCGGCGCGACAGTCATGTGCACCACCGGCGCGTTCGAGGAGTTCGAACGACAGGGCGGCCTCGCGGCGGACGGCCGCTGCAAGTCGTTCGCCTCGGCCGCCGACGGCACCGGTTGGGGTGAGGGCGTCGGGCTGCTGCTGGTGGAACGTCTCAGCGACGCCCGCCGGCTGGGCCACCAGGTGCTCGCCGTCATCCGGGGCACCGCGGTCAACCAGGACGGCGCGTCCAACGGCCTCACCGCCCCGAACGGGCCGTCCCAGCAGCGGGTCATCCGGGCCGCCCTGGACAACGCCGGGCTCACCGGCGCCGACGTGGACGCGGTCGAGGCGCACGGCACCGGCACCGTACTCGGCGACCCGATCGAGGCGCAGGCGCTGCTCGCCACCTACGGCCGCGACCGAGGGGAGCGCGACCCGCTCTGGCTCGGCTCGATCAAGTCGAACATCGGGCACACCCAGGCCGCCGCCGGTGTCGCCGGGATCATCAAGATGGTCATGGCGATGCGGTACCGCACCCTGCCGCGGACCCTGCACGTCGACGCGCCCACCCCGCACGTCGACTGGTCGGCCGGGGCGGTGGAGCTGCTCACCGAGGCCCGCCCCTGGCCGTCCGGAGACCACCCGGCCCGGGCCGGTGTCTCCGCCTTCGGCGTCTCCGGCACCAACGCCCACGTCATCGTCGAGCAGGCCCCGGCCGGCGACGAGGAGCCGGCCCGCGAGCCGGTCACCATCCCGGCGCCGCTGCTGCTCTCCGGCCACGACGACGCCGCCCTGCACGCCCAGGCGGCCCGCCTCGCCCGTCACCTCACCGACCGCGACGCCGACCCCGCCGACGTGGCGCACTCGCTGGCCACCACCCGCGCCGGGCTGCGACACCGCGCCGCGATCACCAGCACCGACCCGGCGGAACGGCTCACCGCGCTGACGGCGCTCGCCGAGGGGCGCAGCACGGCCGGCGTGGTGCGGGACGCCGTCAGCCGCGGCCCGCTGGCGTTCGTGTTCTCCGGTCAGGGTTCGCAGCGGCCCGGCATGGGGCTGGCCCTCTACGAGACGTTCCCGGTGTACGCGGAGGCGTTCGACGCGGTCTGCGCCGAGCTGGATCGTCACCTGGACCGGCCGGTCCGGGAGGTGATCGCGGACGGCGGCGACCTGGATCAGACGGTGTACACGCAGTCGGCGTTGTTCGCGGTCGAGGTGGCCCTGTTCCGGCTGGTCGAGTCGTTCGGGGTCACCCCGGACTACCTGGTGGGGCATTCGATCGGTGAGATCGCGGCCGCGCATGTCGCCGGTGTGCTGTCCCTGGCCGATGCGGCGACGCTGGTGACCGCCCGGGGTCGCCTGATGCAGGCGCTCCCGGCGGGTGGGGTGATGGTGGCGGTGCGGGCCACCGAGGCGGAGGTCCTGCCGCTGCTGACCGAGGGCGTGAGCATCGCGGCGGTCAACGGCCCGCGTTCGGTGGTGCTGTCCGGTGTGGCCGACGAGGTCACGGCCGTCGCGGCGACGTTCAAGTCGAAGCGGCTGCGGGTCAGTCACGCGTTCCACTCCGTGCTGATGGAGCCGATGCTGGCCGAGTTCGCGTCGATCGCGGAAAGCCTGACCTACGAGTCGCCAGGCATCCCCGTCGTGTCCAACCTGACCGGGCAGATCGCCGAGACGCAGGACGCCGCCTACTGGGTGCGGCACGTCCGCGAGGCGGTGCGCTTCGCCGACGGGATCACCACCCTGGAAAGCCAGGGTGTCAGCACGTTCGTGGAGATCGGTCCGGACGGGGTGCTGTCCGCGATGGGCGCGGACTGTGTGACGGATGCGGTGTTCGTACCCGTGCAACGCTCTGACCGCGACCAACCGACCACCCTGCTGACCGCCCTGGCGCAGGTCTTCGTGCGTGGCGTCGCGGTGGACTGGACGCCGTGCCACCCGGGCGCCCGCACGGTCGACCTGCCCACCTACGCCTTCCAACGCCGCTACTACTGGCCGGACCTGCCGAAACCCGCGAGCAGCACCCCTGACGAGTGGCGTTATCAGGAGAGCTGGCAGCCCGTCGACACCCCGCCCACCGGCACCCTCGCCGGGGCGTGGCGCATCGTCGCCGACCCGGCGGACCCGACCGCGCAGCGGCTGCACGACCTGCTCACCCGACACGGCGCCACTGCGGAGATCGGCACCGCCGCGCACCTCACCGACGAGCTGGCCGGCATCCTCCACGTACCCTCCCGCACCGGCGACCTCGACGCCACGACCGACCTGCTCGCCCTGCTCCACGCGGCGACCACCGCCGGGACCACCGCGCCGATCTGGACCGTCACCACCGGGGCCTTCACCACGGGCACCGACGGCGTCGCGCCCGACCCCGCCCAGGCCGCGATCTGGGGCCTCGGCCGGGTGGCCGCCCTCGAACACCCCGACACCTGGGGTGGCCTCGTCGACCTGGCCGGTGACGTCACCGACCAGCTCGTCGCAGTCCTGGCCGGCAGCACCGGCGAGGACCAGGTCGCGGTCCGCGCCGACGGCCTGCACGCCCGACGCATCGACCGCGCCCCCACCACCGCCACCGAACCCTGGCAACCGACCGGCACCGTCCTGGTCACCGGCGGCACCGGGGCGCTCGGCGCCCACGTCGCCCGCTGGGCCGCGCAGTCCGGCGCGGACCGGGTCGTCCTGGTCAGCCGCCGGGGCGCGACCGCCCCCGGCCTGGCCGCCCTGACCGCCGAACTGGACGGGACCGGCTGCCAGCTCACCGCCGCAGCCTGCGACGTCACCGACCGCGATGCGCTCGCCGCCCTCGTCGCGACACTCCGCGCGGACGGCACCCCGGTCCGCTCGGTCGTGCACACCGCCGGTGTGGCCCACCTGACCCCGCTCACCGACCTGGACCCCACCGACATCGGCGAACTCGGCGCCGCGAAGGTGCTCGGTGCCCGGCACCTCGACGAACTCCTCGGCGACGAGCTGGACGCCTTCGTGCTCTTCTCGTCGATCGCCGGCGTGTGGGGCAGCGGGGACCAGGGCGGATACGCCGCCGCGAACGCGTACCTCGACGCCCTCGCCGCCCGCCGGGCCACCCAGGGCCGGCCCGCCACCGCGATCGCCTGGGGCCCGTGGGCCGGCGGCGGCATGGCCGACGCCGACGTCACCGCCCAACTCGCCCGGCGCGGTATCACCGCGATGAACCCGACCCGCGCCATCGCCGCGCTCGCCGACGCCGTCTCCGCCGGCGACGCCACGGTGGTGGTCGCCGACGTGGACTGGTCACGCTTCGGACCCGCCTTCACGGTACGACGGGACAGCCCCCTGCTCACCCCGCTGCTCACCGACGCCGAGGACGAGCAGCAGTCCACCGAACCGGCCGGCGATCTCCTGGCCGGCCTCGGCGTCGAGGAGCGCCGTGCGCACCTGCTGCACCTGGTACGCGGCGAGGCCGCCGCGGTCCTCGGCCACGAGTCCGCCGACGCCGTCCCGGCCGACCGCCCGTTCCGGGAACTCGGCTTCGACTCGCTGACCGCCGTGGAGCTGCGCAGCCGCCTCGTCGCCGCGACCGGCCTGCGCCTGCCCACCACTGTCGCCTTCGACTACCCGTACGCCGCCGTCCTCGCCGCCGAGCTGGACACCCTGCTGTCCGGCGCGGATCGCACCGCGCACACCGTCGCGCCGGCCATCGGTGTCGCCGACGAGCCGATCGCCATCATCGGGATGGCCTGCCGCTACCCGGGCGACGTCGGCTCACCCGAGGACCTGTGGCGTCTCGTCGAGTCCGGCACCGACGCGATCGCCGGGTTCCCCGTCGACCGTGGCTGGGACCTGGACGCCCTCTACGACCCCGACCCGGACCAGCCCGGCGCCTCCTACACCCGGGCCGGTGGGTTCGTCGCCGACGTGGCCGGTTTCGACGCGGCGTTCTTCGGCATCTCACCTCGTGAGGCGCTGGCCATGGATCCGCAGCAGCGACTGCTGATGGAGACCGCGTGGGAGGCGGTCGAACGGGCCGGTATCGACCCCGCCGGCCTGCGCGGCGAACCCGCGGGTGTCTTCGTCGGGGCGTCCTTCTCCGGCTACGGCACCGGTGACCAGATCGCCGACGGAGTCGAGGGGTACCGGCTCACCGGAACGGCGGCAAGCGTCACCTCCGGGCGGATCGCGTACACCCTCGGCTGGGAGGGCCCGGCCGTCACCGTGGACACCGCCTGCTCGTCGTCGCTGGTGGCGCTGCACCTGGCCGTCCGCTCCCTGCGCTCCGGCGAGTGCTCCCTGGCCCTGGCCGGCGGCGTCACGGTGATGGCCAGCCCGGACGCGTTCGTCGAGTTCTCCCGCCAGCGGGGCCTCGCCGCCGACGGCCGCTGCAAGTCGTTCGCGGCCGGCGCGGACGGCACCGGCTGGTCCGAGGGCGCGGGCATCCTGCTGGTCGAACGGCTCTCCGACGCCGTCCGCAAGGGTCACCGCGTCCTCGCGGTGGTCCGGGGCACCGCGGTCAACCAGGACGGCGCCTCGAACGGCCTGACCGCCCCCAACGGCCCCGCCCAGCAGCGGGTCATCCGGGCGGCACTGGCCGACGCCGGCCTCAGCCCGACCGACGTGGACGCCGTCGAGGCGCACGGCACCGGCACCAGGCTCGGCGACCCGATCGAGGCGCAGGCGCTGCTCAGCGCGTACGGCCAGGACCGCCCGACCGGTCGGCCGCTCTGGCTCGGCTCGGTCAAGTCGAACATCGGGCACACCGTCGCGGCGGCGGGCGTCGCCGGGATCATCAAGATGGTCATGGCGATGCGGCACCGGGTGCTGCCCCGCACGCTGCACGTGGACGAACCCACCCCGCACGTCGACTGGGCTTCCGGGGCGGTGTCCCTGCTCACCGAGCCGCAGCCGTGGCCCGACGCGGACCGGCCGGCCCGCGCCGCCGTGTCCTCCTTCGGCATCAGCGGCACCAACGCCCACGCGATCCTGGAAGCACCCCCGACGCCGGAGCCGCAGGCCGTCCCAGATCCGCAGGTCACGCCGGAGCCGCAGGCCACGCTCGTGCCGGCGACGCCGCCGGTGCCGTGGACGCTCGGTGCCGCCGAGCCGGGCGCGCTGAGTGCCCAGGCCGGGCGGCTGCTGCCGTACCTCGACGCGGACCCGGTCGACCTGGGCTACTCACTCACCCGGCGCAGCCGCCACCCACACCGGGCGGTGGTGTTCGGGCGGGACGCCCTCGAAGCGCTCGCCGAGGGGCGGACGGATGCCGGTCTGGTGGCCGGCGACGTGGTCGACGGCAAGCTCGCCTTCGTGTTCTCCGGTCAGGGTTCGCAGCGGCCCGGCATGGGCCTGGAACTGGCCGAGACGTTCCCGGTGTACGCGGAGGCGTTCGACGCGGTCTGCGCCGAGGTGGATCGTCACCTGGACCGGCCGGTCCGGGAGGTGATCGCCGAGGGCGGCGACCTGGATCAGACGGTGTACACGCAGTCGGCGTTGTTCGCTGTCGAGGTGGCCCTGTTCCGGCTGGTCGAGTCGTTCGGTGTCACCCCGGACTACCTGGTGGGGCATTCGATCGGTGAGATCGCCGCCGCGCATGTCGCCGGGGTGCTCTCGTTGGCCGACGCGGCGACGCTGGTCACCGCGCGGGGCCGCCTCATGCAGGTGTTGCCCGCCGGGGGCGTCATGGTTGCGGTTCGCGCGACTGAGGCGGAGGTGTTGCCGCTGTTGACTGACGGGGTGTCGGTGGCGGCGGTGAACGGCCCGCGTTCGGTGGTGCTGTCCGGTGTGGCCGATGAGGTCACGGCGGTCGCGGCGAACTTCGAGAAGTCGAAGCGGTTGCGGGTGAGTCATGCGTTCCACTCGGTGTTGATGGAGCCGATGTTGGCCGAGTTCGCCCAGGTGGCAGCGGGTTTGTCCTACGAGTCGCCGCGTATCCCGGTGGTGTCGAACGTGACCGGGCAGGTCGCCGAGGCGCAGGACGCCGCCTACTGGGTGCGACACGTCCGGGAGGCGGTGCGGTTCGCCGACGGGATCACCACCCTGGAGAGCCTCGGTGTCGCCACGTTCGTGGAGATCGGCCCGGACGGGGTCCTGTCGGCGATGGGTGCGGACTGTGTGGCGGACGCGGTGTTCGTACCCGTGCAGCGCGCTGACCGCGACCAACCTGCCACCCTGCTGACCGCCCTGGCGCAGGTCTTCGTGCGTGGCGTCGCGGTGGACTGGACGCCGTGCCTGACCGGCGGACGTCTGATCGACCTGCCCACCTACGCCTTCCAACACCAGCACTACTGGCCCGCCGCCACGGTGACCGGCGACGGCGACGCCGTCGACCACCCACTGCTCGGCGGCATGCTCACCCTCGCCGGCGACAGCGACGAACGGATCTTCACCGGCCGCTGGTCGCGGAGCGCCCTGCCGTGGCTCACCGACCACCAGGTCGCCGGTGACGTCGTCGTCCCCGGCACCGCACTGCTCGAACTCGCCCTCGCGGCCGGCGCGGAGGTCGGCTGCGACCGCGTCGACGACCTCGTCCTGGCCGCCCCGCTGGTCCTCGGCGAGCAACGGGTCGAGGTCCAGGTCCGCACCGGCGTCGATGACGGCTCCGGCCGCCGCGCCGTCACCGTCCACGCCAGCCCCGACGGCACCCGGTGGACCACCCACGCCACCGGAACCCTCAGCACCGCCGGGACCGTCGACGACACCACGCCGACCACCTGGCCACCCGCCGGCTCCGAGGCGATCGACACCACCGGCCTCTACGACGCTCTGCGGCGTCGGGGTCTCGACTACGGTCCCGCGTTCCGGGGGCTGCGCCAGGCCTGGCTCGACACCGACGGCGCCGTCCACGCCGAGGTGGACCTGCCCGCCACCGTGGACGGCAGCCGGTACGGGGTGCACCCGGCGTTGCTGGACACCGCCCTGCACCCACTCGGTCTCGGCGTCCTGGGCGACGACGACGGTCAGGCCCGGGTGCCGTTCGCCTGGTCCGGCGTCACCCTGCGGGCCTCCGGCGCGGTCACCGCCCGGGTGCGGCTGGCCGACGCCGGCACCGACGCCGTCAGCGTCCACCTCACCGACACCCTCGGGCGGACCCTGCTGACCGCCGACTCCCTGGTGCTGCGTCGCTACGCCGAGCGCACCGCCAGCACCGACGGCCTGCATCACCTCGACTGGATTCCGGTCGAGGCACCCGGCACCTCCGACCGCACCGGGATCGAGGTGCTGCGCGTACCCGACACCGCCACCGACGACCCGATCACCGCCACCCATGCCACCACCACCGCCGTCCTGACCGCGCTGCGCGACGCCGTCGAGCGGGACGTCCGACTCGCGGTCGTCACCAGCGGCGCGGTCGCCAGCCGCCCCGGCGACCCGGTCACCGATCTGGCCGCCGCAGCCGTCTGGGGCCTGGTCCGCAGCGCCCAGACCGAGAACCCCGGCCGGTTCCTGCTCATCGACACCGACGGCGACGACCACCTGGGCGCTGTCCTCGCCACCGGCGAGGAGCAGATCGCCATCCGCGACGGCGCCCTGTGCGCACCCCGCCTGGCCCGGGTCACCGAACCCGCAGGCAGTCACGACTTCGGCACCGGAACGGTCCTGGTCACCGGCGCGTTCGGCACCCTCGGCCGGCTGCTCACCCGGCACCTGGTCACCCGGTACGGCGTCACCGACCTGCTACTGCTCAGCCGCCGTGGCCCGGACGCCCCGGAGGCCGCCGACCTGACGGCGGAACTCGCCGAACTCGGTGCGACCAGCACGATCCTGGCCTGCGACCTGGCCGACCGCGACGCGCTCGCCGGGGCCGTCGACGGCGCGGACAGCCTGACCGGAGTCCTGCACATCGCCGGGGTGATCGACGACGGTGTGGTCACCGCGCTCACCCCGGAACGCCTCGCCGCGGTACTCCGACCGAAGGTCGACGCCGCCTGGCACCTGCACGAACTCACCGCCGGGCACCCGCTCACCGCGTTCGTGACGTTCTCCTCGGCCGCCGGCCTGCTCGGCAGCCCCGGCCAGGCCAACTACGCGGCGGCGAACGCCTTCCTCGACGCCCTGGCCGACCTGCGGAACCGGGCCGGGCTCCCGGCGTCCTCGCTCGCCTGGGGGCCCTGGGCCGCCGGGATGGCCGCCGACCTGGACCCGGACGCGGTCCAGCGGCTCAGCCGGGGCGGACTCGCCCTGATCACACCCGAGGACGGCCTCGGCCTCTTCGACGCGGCCGGCCGGCACACCACTGTCGTCCCACTGCGGCTCACCTCCGGGCGCGCCGCGCCGACCACCGTCCACCCGCTGCTGCGCAACCTGATCCGGGCCACGCGGCGGGGCGCCACGCGGGCCGCCACCGGCGATGCCTCCCTGGTCCAGCGACTCGCCGCCCTGCGCCCGGCCGACCAACGGGAAGCGCTCCTCGACCTGGTCCGCACCCACGTCGCGAGCGTGCTGGGCCACGGTTCTGGGCAGGCGGTCCCCCCCGGCAAGGCGTTCCAGGAGACCGGGTTCGACTCGCTCGCCGCCGTCGAACTCCGCAACGGCCTGAACGCCGCGACCGGCCTGCGGCTGCCGGCCACCCTCGTCTTCGACCACCCGACCCCGGCCGCCCTCGCCGCCCACCTGCACGAGACGCTGATCGGCGCCGAGCTGCCCGGCAGCCCGGAGGTCACCGCATCCGGCCACGCCGACGAGCCGATCGCCATCGTCGGCATGGCCTGCCGCTACCCCGGCGGGATCAGCTCACCCGAGGACCTGTGGCGACTCGTCGAGACCGGCAGCGACGCGATCGGCGACTTCCCCGCCGACCGGGGCTGGGACGTGGACCGCCTCTACCACGCCGACCCGGATCACCCCGGGACCTCGTACACCCGATCCGGCGGGTTCCTCGCCGACGCCGCCGACTTCGACGCCCCGTTCTTCGGGCTCGGCCCGCGCGAGGCCCTCGCCACGGACCCCCAGCAGCGGCTGCTGCTGGAAACCTCGTGGGAGGCCTTCGAACGGGCCGGCATCGACCCGGCGACCGTACGCGGCAGCCGCACCGGCGTTTTCGCGGGCGTCATGTACCACGACTACGTGTCCCGCCTGGACCCCGACGGCGACGAGGTCGAGGGCCTGCTCGGCATCGGCAACGCGGGCAGCGTCATCTCTGGCCGGGTCGCGTACACCTTCGGACTGGAAGGCCCGGCGGTCACCGTGGACACCGCCTGCTCGTCCTCCCTGGTGGCGCTCCACCTGGCCATCCAGGCGATCCGCAACGGCGAGTGCACGATGGCGCTCGCCGGTGGTGTCACAGTGATGGCCACGCCGGGCACCTTCATCGAGTTCTCCCGCCAGCGCGGCCTCTCCGCCGACGGCCGGTGCAAGTCCTTCGGCGCGGGAGCGGACGGCACCGGCTGGTCCGAGGGCGTCGGCATGCTCGTGGTCGAACGCCTCTCCGACGCCCGCCGCAACGGCCACCCGATCCTCGCCGTCATCCGGGGCAGCGCCGTCAACCAGGACGGCGCCTCCAACGGGCTGACCGCCCCCAACGGCCCCGCCCAACAGCGGGTCATCCGTGCCGCGCTGGCCAGCGCCGGCCTGAGCACCGCCGACGTCGACACCGTCGAGGCGCACGGCACCGGCACCGTGCTCGGCGACCCGATCGAGGCGCAGGCGCTGCTGGCCACCTACGGTCAGGACCGCCCCGACGACCAGCCGCTCTGGCTCGGCTCGATCAAGTCGAACATGGGCCACACCCAGGCCGCCGCCGGTGTCGCCGGCATCATCAAGATGATCGAGGCGATGCGGCACGGCGTCCTGCCACGCACCCTGCACGCCGACGACCCGTCCCCGCACATCGACTGGTCGGCCGGTGCGGTCTCGCTGCTCACCGAGGAACGGCTGTGGACCGTGCCGGGCCGCCCACGTCGCGCCGCCGTCTCCTCGTTCGGTGTCTCGGGCACCAACGCCCACGTCATCCTCGAAGCCGCCCCCGAACCGGCTCCCGCACCCCGACACCCGGGCAGTGGCCCGGCGGCGTGGCCGCTCACCGCGACCACCACTGACGGTCTCCGCGACCAGGCGACCCGGCTGCTGGCCCACCTGGAGACCCACCCCGCGCTGGACACCGCCGACATCGGGCACACCCTCACCACGCGCGGCGCCTTCCCGCACCGGGCGGTGGCGTTCGGGCGGGACGCCCTCGCAGCGCTCGCCGAGGGGCGGACGGATGCCGGTCTGGTGGCCGGCGACGTGGCCGACGGCAAGCTCGCCTTCGTGTTCTCCGGTCAGGGTTCGCAGCGGCCCGGCATGGGCCTGGAACTGGCCGAGACGTTCCCGGTGTACGCGGAGGCGTTCGACGCGGTCTGCGCCGAGCTGGATCGTCACCTGGACCGGCCGGTCCGGGAGGTGATCGCCGAGGGCGGCGACCTGGACCAGACGGTGTACACGCAGGCGGCGTTGTTCGCGGTCGAGGTGGCGTTGTTCCGGCTGGTCGAGTCGTTCGGGGTGACCCCGGACTTCCTGGTCGGGCACTCCATTGGGGAGATCGCCGCCGCGCACGTCGCCGGGGTGCTGTCCCTGGCCGATGCGGCGACGTTGGTCACCGCCCGGGGTCGGCTGATGCAGGCTCTCCCGGCTGGCGGTGTCATGGTCGCGGTGCGGGCCACCGAGGCCGAGGTGCTGCCCCTGCTCACCGACGGGGTGTCCGTGGCGGCGGTGAACGGCCCCCGGTCGGTGGTGCTGTCCGGTGTGGCCGACGAGGTGACGGCCGTTGCGTCGCAGTTCGAGAAGTCGAAGCGGTTGCGGGTGAGTCACGCGTTCCACTCGGTGCTGATGGAGCCGATGCTGGCCGAGTTCGCGTCGATCGCGGAAAGCCTGACCTACGAGTCGCCGCGTATTCCTGTCGTGTCGAACCTGACCGGGCAGCTCGCCGAGACGCAGGACGCCGGCTACTGGGTGCGGCACGTGCGCGAGGCGGTGCGCTTCGCCGACGGGATCACCACCCTGGAAAGCCTCGGCGTCAGCACCTTTGTGGAGATCGGCCCGGACGGGGTGCTGTCCGCGATGGGCGCGGACTGTGTCACGGATGCGGTGTTCGTACCCGTGCAACGCGCTGACCGCGACCAACCGACCACGCTGCTGACCGCCCTGGCGCAGGTCTTCGTGCGTGGCGTCGCGGTGGACTGGACACCGTGCCTGACCGGCGGACGTCTGATCGACCTGCCCACCTACGCCTTCCAGCACCGCCGCTACTGGCCGGCAGGCCCTGCCGCCGCACGCCGCGACCGCACCGGCCACCCCCTCTTCGACACCGCGATCACCCTCGCCGAGGCGAGCGGGGAACGTGTCCTCACCGGCCACTGGTCGGTCGCGACCCTGCCGTGGCTGGCCGACCACCGGGTCGACGGCACCCTCCTGGTCCCCGGCACCGCGCTGGTGGAAGCCGCCCTCGCGGCCGGCGCCGGCGACCGACTCGACGACCTGGTCCTCGCCGCCCCGCTCGTCCTGGGCGAGGGAGGTGCCCAGATCCAGGTACGGGTCGGCCCGGCCACCGACGAAGGCCGCCGCCCGGTCACCATCCACGCCACCACCGACGGTACGAACTGGACCGCCCACGCCACCGGCACCCTCGCACCCCCCGACGAGACTCCGGTCGTCCCGGTGGGCCGCTCGGCAGCCGCGGCACCGCTGGACGTGGACGGGCTCTACGACGAACTGCTCCGGCGCGGCCTCGACTACGGGCCGGCGTTCCAGGGCGTCCGGACCGCCTGGCGCGACACCGACGGCACCCTGCACGCCGACGTCGTGCTCCCCGACGAGGTGGGCACCGGCGGCTACGGCATCCACCCGGCCCTGCTCGACGCCGCCCTGCACACCCTCGGCCTCGACGACCAGGCCGGCGACGGCGCAGCCAAGGTGCCGTTCGCGTGGTCCGGCGTCACCGTCCACCAGCCCGGTGTCACCGCCGCCCAGGTCCGTCTCACTGTCGGCGATGCCGTCCAGGTCACACTGGCCGATGCCGTCGGCGACCCGGTCGTGTCCGTGGCCGCCCTGCGGCTGCGGGCGTACACGCCGCCGTCGGTGCTGCACCGCCTCGACTGGACGCCGATCGACCTGCCCGCCACCGGCGACCCCGAGACCGTCATCCTGCGGATCCCAGCGGACGGCACCGACCCCGTGGCGGCCACGCGCACCGCGACCGGCCGCACGCTCACCGCACTCCAATCGGCGATCACCACCGACACCCGCCTCACCGTGGTCACCGCCGGAGCCACCCACGGCGACATCACCCACCTCTCCGGAGCCGCCGTCTGGGGTCTCGTCCGTGCCGCCCAGTCGGAGCACCCCGGCCGGTTCACACTCGTCGACGCCGAGCCCGGCACCACCGAGGCGGAGATCCGTGCCGCCGCGACAGCCGAGCAGTCCCAACTCGCCATCGGTGTGGACGGCGTCTTCACCCCCGTCCTCACCCCGTACCCGGCGGGCAGCGACGGGACCACCGGACTCGGCACCGGCACCGTGCTGGTCACCGGCGCCCTCGGTGGACTCGGCCGGGTCGTCGCCCGCCACCTGGTCACCCGGCACGGCGTCACCGACCTGGTGCTGCTCAGCCGACAGGGCCCGGACGCGCCGGGTGCCGACACCCTCGTCCGTGACCTCGCCGCCGCCGGAGCCACCGCGACAGTGGTGGCCTGCGACGCCGCCGACCGGACCGCGCTGGCCGAGGTGCTCGACGGCCTCACCAACCTGACCGCTGTCGTCCACCTCGCCGGGATGCTCGACGACGGAGTGGTCACCGCGCTGACCGAGGAGCGCGTCGCCACCGTCCTGCGCCCCAAGGCCGAGGCCGCCTGGCACCTGCACGAGCTGACCCGGGACCGGCAGTTGACCGCGTTCGTGCTGTTCTCCTCGGCGGCCGGCGTCGTCGGTGGACCGGGGCAGGGCAACTACGCAGCCGCCAACACGTTCCTCGACGCGCTCGCCGCGTACCGCAGAAGGGCCGGTCTGCCCGGCACCTCCCTGGCCTGGGGGCCGTGGGCCGCCGGCATGGCCGCCACCCTCACCGAGGCCGACCTGGCCCGGATGGCCCGCACCGGCGTCCTGCCGATGACCGAGGCCCAGGCCCTGACCGCGTTCGACCTGAGCCTCGGTGCCGCCGAGCCGGCCCTGGTGCCGCTGCGGCTCGACCCGACGGCCACCCCGGCCAGTGTGCCGGCGGTGCTGCGCGGCCTGCTGCGGGAGGCACCGAAGCGCCGCGGCAGCCGGCGCGGCCCCGACCGTACGCTCGCCGAGCAGATCGCCTCGACCGACCCGGCCGCCCGGAGCGAGGTGGTGCTGAACGTGGTCCTCACCCAGGTGGCCGCCACGATCGGCGACGGGGGAGCGCACACCGTCGACCCGGACCTGGAGTTCACCGGCCTCGGGTTCACCTCGCTCGCGGCTGTCGAACTGCGCAACGGCCTCAACGCCGCCACCGGGCTCAGCCTGCCGGCGACGCTCACCTTCGACTACCCGACGCCGCGTGCTCTCGCCGACCACCTGCTGAGCACGCTCGCCCCGGCCCGTACCCCGCGGCTGCTCGACGAACTGGCCCGGCTGGAGCAGGCGTTCGCCGCCCTGCTGCCGGACGAGGTCGCCGAACTGGCCGTGCGGGACGGCGTCGCGGCCCGGCTGAAGGCACTCACCGGCCAGTGGGCCGAGGTGACCGGGGCGTCCGCGCCGGTCACCGAAACGCTCGACGAAGCCAGCGACGACGAGCTGTTCGCGTTCATCGACCGCCGGCTCGGCGCGTCCTGACCGGCTCGCACACTCTCTCGGACAGGTGATTCCCATGGCGAACGAAGATCGGCTCCGCGAATATCTCAAGCGCGTCACCGCCGAACTGCACGAGACCAGCGAGCGGTTGCAGGAAGTCGAGGCGCGGCACCGCGAGCCGATCGCCATCATCGGAATGAGCTGCCGGTTCCCCGGCGGCGTCGACTCCCCGGAGTCGCTGTGGCAGCTCGTCGACTCGGGTGTCGACGCCATCGGGGAGTTCCCTGCCGAACGGGGTTGGGAGGTGGAGAAGCTCTACCACCCCGACCCGGATCACCCCGGCACGTCGTACACCCGGCACGGGGGCTTCCTGCACGACGCCGGCGACTTCGACGCGGCGTTCTTCGGCATCTCCCCTCGGGAGGCGCTGGCCACCGACGCGCAGCAACGCCTGCTGCTGGAGACGTCCTGGGAGGCGTTCGAGCGGGCCGGCGTCGACCCGGCCGCGCTCAAGGGCAGCCGGACCGGGGTCTTCACCGGCGTGATGTACCACGACTACGCCGCGCTGGTCGGCGAGCTGGGCGACTCCGCCGAGGGTTCGCTCGGCACCGGCAGCACCGGCAGCATCGCCTCCGGACGGATCGCATACACGTTCGGCCTCGAGGGCACCGCCGTCACCGTGGACACCGCCTGCTCGTCGTCGCTGGTCGCCCTGCACCTGGCCGCCCAGGCGCTGCGGCAGGGCGAGTGCGACCTGGCGCTGGCCGGCGGCGTCACGGTGATGGCCACCCCCGGAGCGTTCCTGGCCTTCTCCCGCCAGCGAGGCCTGGCCCCGGACGGACGCTGCAAGCCGTTCTCCGACGACGCCGACGGGACCGGCTGGGGCGAGGGCGTCGGCATGCTGCTTGTCGAGCGGCTCTCCGACGCCGTCCGCAACGGTCACCCGGTGCTCGCCGTGGTCCGGGGGAGCGCGGTCAACCAGGACGGCGCGTCGAACGGCCTGACCGCCCCGAACGGGCCGGCACAGCAACGCGTCATCCGCGCCGCACTCACCAACGCCGGCCTCACCACCACCGACGTCGACGCCGTCGAGGCGCACGGCACCGGCACCAAGCTGGGCGATCCGATCGAGGCGCAGGCGCTGCTGGCCACCTACGGCCAGGACCGACCCGCCGACCAGCCGCTCTGGCTGGGCTCGATCAAGTCCAACATCGGGCACACCCAGGCCGCCGCCGGCGTCGCCGGCATCATCAAGATGGTCATGGCGATGCGCCACGGCCGGATCCCGCGCAGCCTGCACGCCGACCAGCCGTCCACGCACGTCGACTGGAGTGCCGGAGCGGTCCGCATCGCCGCCGACAACCAGCCGTGGCCACAGCGCCCGGAACCGCGCCGCGCAGGTATCTCCTCGTTCGGGGTGTCCGGCACGAACGCGCACATCATCATCGAGGAATCGCCGGCCGCCGAGGTGCCGCCCCGGGACGAGGCGGTCGTGTCCGCCCTGGTGCCGTGGGTGCTGTCGGCGCGGTCGCCGGAGGCGTTGCGCGGGCAGGCGGCCCGGTTGGCGGTGGTGTCGGATGCGGATCCGGTGGATATCGGGTTCACCCTGGCGACCCACCGCACGGCGCACGCACATCGGGCGGTGGTGTTCGGGCCGGACGAGCTGGCGGCGCTCGCGGCCGGTGACCCCGGTCCGGTCGTCGGTTCGGTGGTGCGGGGCAAGACGGCGTTCGTCTTCTCCGGCCAGGGGTCGCAGCGACCCGGCATGGGTCTGCACCTCTACGACACGTTCCCCGTGTACGCGGAGGCGTTCGACGCGGTCTGCGCCGAGTTGGACCGTCACCTGGACCGGCCAATCCGCGACGTGATCGCCGAGGGCGACGACCTGGACCAGACGGTGTACACGCAGGCCGCGTTGTTCGCGGTCGAGGTGGCCCTGTTCCGGCTGGTCGAGTCGTTCGGTGTCACCCCGGACTTCCTGGTCGGGCATTCGATCGGTGAGATCGCCGCCGCGCACGTCTCCGGGGTCATGTCCCTCGCCGACGCGGCCAGGCTGGTCACCGCCCGGGGCCGCCTCATGCAGGCCCTCCCGGCTGGCGGCGTCATGGTCGCCGTGCGGGCCACCGAGGCGGAGGTGCTGCCCCTTCTGACCGCAGGGGTGTCCGTTGCGGCGGTGAACGGCCCCCGCTCGGTGGTGCTGTCCGGTGTCTCCGACGAAGTCGCGGCGGTCGCGGCGAACTTCGAGAAGTCGAAGAAGCTGCGGGTCAGTCACGCGTTCCACTCGGTGCTGATGGAGCCGATGCTGGCCGAGTTCGCCCAGGTCGCCGAAACCCTGACCTACGAGTCCACGCGCGTCCCCGTGGTGTCGAACGTGACCGGGCAGGTCGCCGAGACGCAGGACGCGGAGTACTGGGTGCGGCACGTGCGGGAAGCCGTCCGGTTCGCTGACGGGATCACCACCCTGGAAAGCCAGGGCGTCAGCACCTTCGTGGAGATCGGCCCCGACGGGGTGCTCTCCGCCATGGGCGCGGACTGTGTCACGGACGCGGTGTTCGTACCCGTGCAACGCTCTGACCGCGACCAACCGGACACCCTGCTGACCGCCCTCGCGCAGGTCTTCGTGCGCGGCGTCGCGGTCGACTGGACGCCCTGCTACCCCGGCGCGCGGCGCGTCGACCTGCCCACCTACGCCTTCCACCATCAGCGGTACTGGCCGGTCGGCACCGGCACCCCCACTGGCAGCGGCGGCACCGGGCACCCGATGCTGGACAACGCCATCACCCTGGCCGGCGCGGACGAACTCGTCGTCACCGGCCGGTGGACCGTCGCCACCCACCCCTGGCTCGCCGACCACGCACTCACCGAAACCGTAGTCGTCCCCGGCGCCGCCCTCGTCGACCTGGCCCTGGCCGCCGGCGACCGGGTCGGCTGCGACCGCATCGAGGAACTCACCACCGGCATCCCACTCACCATCGGCAGCGAAGCCGTACACGTCCAGGTCCGGGTCGGCGCACCGGACAGCGACGGGCGTCGCCCGGTCGGCATCCACGCCAGCCCGGACGCCGAGACGTGGACCGAGCACGCCCTCGGCGTACTCATGCCGGATCCTGGCGCGGCGAACCCGCCGCCGACCGCCTGGCCGCCGTCCGGCGCGACCCCCGTCGCCCTGGACGGCCTCTACGAGGCCTTCGCCGACCGCGGCCTGCACTACGGCCCGACGTTCCGCGCGCTGCGCGCCGCGTGGCGCGACCAGGAGCAGGTGTACGCGGAGATCACGCTCGACGACACGGTGCCGGTCGAGGGTTTCCCGCTGCACCCGGCGGTCCTCGACGCCGCCCTGCACGCCATCGGCGCCGGCGACCTGCTGCCCGCCCACGCCGACGGGGCCAGCGTGCCCTTCAGCTGGTCCGGCGTCACCCTGCACGCGACCGGCGGCTCCGCCGTCCGGGCCCGGGTCCGCGCCCTCGGTGCCGATTCCGTCCGGCTGGACCTGACCGACACCGCCGGCCAGCCGGTACTCACCGTCGACCGCCTCGTCCTGCGTCCACTCACCACCCCCGCGGCGGGCACCGGCGCCGACGATGCGCTGTTCCACCTCGGGTGGCTCCCGCTGGCGCCGTCCTCCGTCACCGTCACCGGTCCGGTGGTGATCCACCGGGTCGAACCGGCCGATGCCGACGTCGTCACCGGCACCCACGACCGCACCGCCGCCGTCCTGGAGACCCTCCGGTCCTGGCTTGCCGCCGGGCCGCAGGACGGCGCGCGTCTGGTCGTCGTCACGACCGGTGCGGTCGCCACGGCCGGCGAGCCGGTCACCGACCCGGGGGCCGCCGCCGTCTGGGGCCTCGTCCGGGCGGCCCAGTCCGAGCACCCCGATCGTTTCGTCCTGGTCGACGTCGACGGCACCGACGACTCCGAGGCGGCGCTGCCGAGCCTGCTCGCCACCGGCGAGCCGCAGGCCGCTTTGCGCGACGGCACCCCGACCACGCCGCGGCTGACCCGGCCACCGACCGGCACCCCGCCGCGACCTCTCGGTCTGGCCGACGGCACGGTGCTGGTCACCGGCGCCACCGGGCAGCTCGGCCGGCTGGTCGTCCGGCACCTGGTCACCACACACGGTGTACGCGACCTACTGCTGCTGAGCCGCCGTGGCGCCGAGGCGCCGGGCGCGGCGGAACTCCTGGCGGAACTCGCCGACCTGGGGGCGTCCGCGCGGGTGGTCGCGGTGGACGTGGCCGACCGCGAGGCGTTGGCCGAGGTGGTCGCCGGTGCTCCGGACCTGTCCGGTGTGGTGCACGCCGCCGGTGTGTTGGACGACGGTGTTGTCAGTGGGTTGAGCGTGGATCGTCTGTCGGCGGTGTTGCGGGCGAAGGTGGATGCGGGTTGGTATCTGCACGAGCTGACGCGTGATCGGCGGTTGTCGGCGTTCGTGGTGTTCTCGTCGGCGGCTGGTGTGTTCGGTAACGCGGGTCAGGGTGCGTACGCGGCGGGGAACGCGTTCCTGGACGCTCTGGCGCAGCACCGGCGTGGGCTCGGGCTGCCGGCGGTCTCCCTCGCCTGGGGACCCTGGGATGTCGGCATGGCTGCCGACATCGACGCCGCCGACCGGGAACGCCTCCTCCGGGGCGGCGCCCGCGAACTGACCGCGGAGCAGGGCCTCGCGCTCTTCGACCGGGCAGCGGCCGAGGACACGGCCGTCACCGTGCCCGTGCGGCTCGACCTGCGCGCGATCCGGGCAGCCGGGACCGTCCCGGCCGTCCTGCAGCATCTGGTACGCGTACGCCGTACCGCCGCGGCCTCGGCTCCGCTTCGGGACCGACTCGCGAACCTCGACCACGAGGCACGCCGCGCCGCGCTTCTCGATCTGGTGTCGTCGCGGGTGGCGGTGGTGCTGGGTCATCCGCAGGGGTGGTCGGTGGATGGTGCTCAGGCGTTCGGTGAGTTGGGTTTCGACTCGTTGACGGCTGTGGAGTTCCGCAACGGTCTGTCGGCGGCGACGGGGCTGCGGTTGTCCGCGACGACGGTGTTCGACTACCCGACTCCGGACGCGCTGGTAGACCATCTGGTGGCGGAGTTGGTAGGGGCGGTTGCTCCGGTCGCGACGGTGGCGGCGACGGTGGCCGCCGACGAGCCGATCGCGATCGTCGGCATGGCCTGCCGTTTCCCGGGTGGCGTGGATTCCCCCGAAAGCCTCTGGCGGTTGGTCGAGGCCGACGGTGAGGGGACAGGCGATTTCCCGACCGATCGTGGTTGGGATCTGGCGACGTTGGCGGAGACGTCCCTGACGGGCCGGGGTGGATTCCTGCCGAACGCGGCGGACTTCGACGCCGAGTTCTTCGGGATCTCGCCGCGTGAGGCGCTTGCCATGGATCCGCAGCAGCGCCTGTTGTTGGAGGTGAGTTGGGAGGCGTTGGAGCGGGCCGGCATCGAGCCGTCTTCCTTGCGCGGATCCGACACAGGAGTGTTCGCCGGCCTGATGTACCACGACTACGCCGGCCTGGCCCAGCAGAGCCCTGATGGTCTCGAAGGTTTCTTGGGTACGGGTAATTCGGGGAGTGTGGTGTCGGGTCGGGTTTCGTATTCGTTTGGGTTTGAGGGTCCGGCGGTGACGGTGGATACGGCGTGTTCGTCGTCGTTGGTGGCGTTGCATTTGGCGGGTCAGGCGTTGCGGCGTGGTGAGTGTTCGTTGGCGTTGGCGGGTGGGGTGACGGTGATGGCGACGCCGTCGGCTTTTGTGGAGTTTTCGCGGCAGCGTGGGTTGTCGGTGGATGGTCGGTGTCGGTCGTTTGCGGAGGGGGCGGGGGGGACTGGTTGGTCTGAGGGTGTGGGTGTGTTGTTGGTGGAGCGGTTGTCGGATGCGGTGCGGAATGGGCATCGGGTGTTGGGGGTGGTGCGGGGGAGTGCGGTTAATCAGGATGGTGCGTCGAATGGTTTGACGGCGCCTAATGGTCCGTCGCAGCAGCGGGTGATTCGGGCGGCGCTCGCGGCCGCCGATCTCACGACCTCCGATGTGGATGTGGTGGAGGCGCATGGTACGGCGACGGTGTTGGGTGATCCGATCGAGGCGCAGGCGTTGCTGGCTACTTATGGTCAGGGTCGGGATGTTGGTCGGCCGTTGTGGTTGGGGTCGGTGAAGTCGAATCTTGGTCATACTCAGGCGGCTGCGGGTGTCGCGGGGATCATCAAGATGGTCGAGGCGATGCGGCACGAAATTCTGCCGCGGACGTTGCATGTGGATGCGCCGACGTCGCAGGTGGATTGGTCGGTTGGTGAGGTGCGGTTGCTCACCGAGGCGCAGCCGTGGCCGGTCGGTGGGCGTGCGCGTCGGGCTGGGGTGTCCTCGTTCGGTATTTCCGGCACCAACGCCCACGTCATCCTCGAAGAACCACCCACCGTGCAAGCCCCGGCCGATGCGAGGCCGGAAACACCCGACATCGTGCCGTGGGTGCTCTCCGCCCGGTCGCCCGAGGCGTTGCGGGGGCAGGCCGCCCGACTGGCGTCGGTGTCGGATGCGGATCCGGTGGACGTCGGGTTCACCCTGGCCGCGCACCGTACGACACACGCGCATCGCGCGGTCGTGTTCGGTCCGGAGGAGTTGGCGGCGCTGGCCAACGGTGAGCCGGGGCCCGTCACCGGTTCGGTGGTGCGCGGGAAGACGGCGTTCGTCTTCTCCGGCCAGGGGTCGCAGCGCCCCGGCATGGGCTTGCACCTCTACGACACGTTCCCGGTGTACGCGGAGGCGTTCGACGCGGTCTGCGCCGAGCTGGACCATCACCTGGAGCGGCCGATCCGCGACGTGATCCTCAACGACGCGAAGGCCCTGGATCAGACGATCCATACGCAGGCTGCCCTGTTCGCCGTCGAGGTGGCGTTGTTCCGCCTCGTCGAGTCGTTCGGGGTCACCCCGCACTACCTGGTCGGGCACTCCATCGGTGAGATCGCCGCCGCGCACGTCTCCGGTGTGCTGTCCCTGGCCGACGCGGCGACGCTGGTCACCGCCCGGGGTCGCCTCATGCAGGCTCTCCCGGCTGGCGGTGTCATGGTCGCGGTGCGGGCCACCGAGGCCGAGGTGCTGCCGCTGCTGACCGACGGTGTTTCCGTCGCGGCGGTGAACGGCCCCCGCTCGCTGGTGCTGTCCGGTGTCGCCGACGAGGTGGCGGCGGTCGCAGGGCACTTCAAGAAGTCGAAGCGGCTGCGGGTGAGTCACGCGTTCCACTCGGTGCTGATGGAGCCGATGCTGGCCGAGTTCGCGTCGATCGCGGAGACCTTGACCTACGAGTCGCCGCGTATCCCGGTGGTGTCGAACCTGACCGGGCAGCTGGCCGAAGCACAGGACGCCGCCTACTGGGTGCGGCACGTCCGGGAAGCCGTCCGGTTCGCCGACGGCATCACCAGCCTGGAAGGTCTGGGCGTCAGCACGTTCGTGGAGATCGGCCCGGACGGGGTCCTGTCGGCGATGGGCGCGGACTGTGTGACGGACGCGGTGTTCGTACCCGTGCAACGTGCTGACCGGGACCAACCTGCCACGCTGCTGACCGCTCTCGCGCAGGTCTTCGTGCGCGGTGTCGCGGTGGACTGGACGCCGTGCCTGACCGGCGGGCGGCTGATCGACCTGCCCACCTACGCCTTCCAGCACCGCCGCTTCTGGCCCACAGCCCCCGAGGCCGCCACCGACGCGGCCAGCATCGGGCTCGGGACCGTCGACCACCCGTTCTGGGCCGCCGCCGCCGACCTGCCCGAGCAGGACAGCCTCCTGCTCACCGGCCGCCTCTCCTCCCGCGCGCAGCCCTGGCTGGCCGACCACCTGATCGGCGGCACGTTACTGGTCCCCGGCGCCGCGCTGGTCGACCTCGCCCTGGCCGCCGGCGAACACGCCGGCCTGAACCGCCTCGACGAACTCACCATCGAGGCCCCGATGGTCCTGCCGAACAGCGGCAGCACGCTGACCATCCGGGCCCTCGTCGGCCCGCCCACCGAGGACGGCCCGGCCGCGCGACGGCGCGACATCACCCTCTACGCGCGCCCCGACGACACCGGCGAATGGCAGCGACACGCCACCGGCACCCTCACCGCCGTCGCCGAAGCGGTGGAGACCCCCGGCCACTGGACGCCCGGGACGACCGAGGAAGTGCCTGTCGACGGCCTCTACCCCGGCTTCGCCGAGGTCGGATTCGACTACGGGCCGCACCTGCGTGGACTCCACCGGGCCTGGCGCCGCGACGGCGAGCTGCTCGCGGACGTGGCCCTCGCCGACGACCTCACCCTGGACGGCTTCCTCCTGCACCCCGCGCTCCTCGACGCCGCCCTGCACGGACTCGCCCTCGGCGTCCTCGACTCCGACACGACCGGCCTCCCGTTCAGCTGGACCGGAGTGACCGTGCACGCCACCGGGGCGCGCGCGGCCCGGGTGCGGATCAGCCGCGTCGGCGCCGACGCCGTCGCCCTCGACCTGCGCGACGCCGAAAACCAACCCATCGCCACCGTGGACCGGCTCGTCCTGCGTCCGTACACGGCGACGACGAGCACGACGCTTCGTCCGTACGCGATGGAATGGATGCCGATCCCCCAGCTGGACGTGCCCGCGACCCTGCTCATCGACCACGCCGATCTGGCGGCGACCCTCGCCGCCGGCAGCGTGCCGACCGGCCCGGTCCTCTGGTACGCCGAGCCCGGTCCCGCCGCCGACCCGGTGACCGCCGCGCACACCGCCGCCGCCCGCACCCTGGCGGTGCTGCAGACCTGGTTGACCGACGACCGGCTCGCCGGTGTGCGGCTGGTCATCGCGACCCGGCACGCCGTGCGGACCGGCGACGAGCCGCTGACCGATCTCGCCGGCGCCGCCGTCCACGGGCTGGTACGCAGTGCCCAGGCCGAACACCCGGACCGGTTCGTGCTTGTCGACATCGACGACGGACCCGGCTCGGTAGCGGTGCTCCCGGCCGCCGCCCACTGCGGTGAGCCGCAACTGGCGATCCGCGGCGGCGTGGTCAGCGTCCCCCGACTCGTCCGAGCGCCGGTCGAGGAACCACGCCCGTTCACCTACGGCACCGGAACGGTCCTGGTCACCGGAGCGCTGGGCACGCTCGGCCGGCTTGTGGTCCGGCACCTCGTCACCACGCACGGCGTACGCGACCTGCTGCTGGTCAGCCGTCGTGGCGCGGAGTCCCCCGGAGCGGCCGAATACGTGGCGGAGCTCGCCGAACTCGGCGCGTCCGCCCGACTGGTGGCCGCGGACGCCACCGACCGGGCAGCAATGGCCGAGGTGGTTGCCGGTACCCCGGACCTGTCCGCTGTGGTGCACCTGGCCGGTGTGCTCGACGACGGTGTCGTCAGTGGGCTGAGCGTGGATCGTCTGTCGGCGGTGTTGCGGGCGAAGGTGGATGCGGGTTGGTATCTGCACGAGTTGACCCAGGGTCGGCGGTTGTCGGCGTTCGTGGTGTTCTCGTCGGCGGCCGGGGTGTTCGGTAACGCGGGTCAGGGTGCGTACGCGGCGGGGAACGCGTTCCTGGACGCTCTGGCGCAGCACCGGCGTGGGCTCGGGCTGCCGGCTGTCTCCCTCGCCTGGGGCCTCTGGGCCGACGCCAGCGACCTGAGCGCCAACGCCGACCAACGCCGACTCGGCCGAGGCGGGGTGCTCCCGCTCACCGCCGAGCAGGGACTCGCCCTGCTCGACGCCGGTTGCGTGTCCTCACCGCCGGTCAGCGTGCCGATCCTGCTCGACCTGGCAGCGGTGGCCGCCTCCGGCACCGTTCCCACGCTCCTGCGGCACCTCGTCCGACCCGCACGCCGGGTGGCCGCCGCCTCGGTCGACAGGTCGTCGCTGCGGGCCCGGCTCGCCGACCTACCGCCGAACGAGCGGCACACCCACCTTCTCGACCTGGTGTCCTCACGGGTGGCGGTGGTGCTGGGTCATCCGCAGGGGTGGTCGGTGGATGGTGCTCAGGCGTTCGGTGAGTTGGGTTTCGACTCGTTGACGGCTGTGGAGTTCCGCAACGGTTTGTCGGCGGCGACCGGGCTGCGGTTGTCGGCGACGACGGTGTTCGACTATCCGACTCCGGACGCGCTGGTCGACCATCTGCTGGCCGAGCTGACCGACGTGGCGGCGACGGAGCCAGGTGCTCCGACCGTGCTGGCGGCGGACGAGCCGATCGCGATCGTCGGCATGGCCTGTCGTTTCCCAGGCGGGGTGGACTCACCCGAGGGTTTGTGGCGGCTGGTCGACTCCGACGGGGACGGCATCGGTGACTTCCCCACCGATCGAGGGTGGGACCTGGAGACGCTCTTCGACACGGACGAATCCCGGACGGACACCTCGTACACCCGCCGGGGCGGCTTCCTGGCCAACGCCGCCGAGTTCGACGCCGAGTTCTTCGGCATCTCGCCGCGTGAGGCCCTTGCCATGGATCCGCAGCAGCGCCTGTTGTTGGAGGTGAGTTGGGAGGCCCTGGAACGAGCCGGATTCGACCCACAATCGCTACGCGGCTCGGACACCGGCGTTTTCGCCGGCCTGATGTACCACGACTACGGGCCATTCGCACAACAGAGCCCCGACGGTCTCGAAGGATTCTTGGGTACGGGTAATTCGGGGAGTGTGGTGTCGGGTCGGGTTTCGTATTCGTTTGGGTTTGAGGGTCCGGCGGTGACGGTGGATACGGCGTGTTCGTCGTCGTTGGTGGCGTTGCATTTGGCGGGTCAGGCGTTGCGGCGTGGTGAGTGTTCGTTGGCGTTGGCTGGTGGGGTGACGGTGATGGCGACGCCGTCGGCTTTTGTGGAGTTTTCGCGGCAGCGTGGGTTGTCGGTGGATGGTCGGTGTCGGTCGTTTGCGGAGGGGGCGGGGGGGACTGGTTGGTCTGAGGGTGTGGGTGTGTTGTTGGTGGAGCGGTTGTCGGATGCGGTGCGGAATGGGCATCGGGTGTTGGGGGTGGTGCGGGGGAGTGCGGTTAATCAGGATGGTGCGTCGAATGGTTTGACGGCGCCTAATGGTCCGTCGCAGCAGCGGGTGATTCGGGCGGCGCTCGCGGCCGCCGATCTCACGACCTCCGATGTGGATGTGGTGGAGGCGCATGGTACGGCGACGGTGTTGGGTGATCCGATTGAGGCGCAGGCGTTGCTGGCTACTTATGGTCAGGGTCGGGATGTTGGTCGGCCGTTGTGGTTGGGGTCGGTGAAGTCGAATCTTGGTCATACGCAGGCGGCTGCGGGTGTCGCGGGGATCATCAAGATGGTCGAGGCGATGCGGCACGAAATTCTGCCGCGGACGTTGCATGTGGATGCGCCGACGTCGCAGGTGGATTGGTCGGCTGGTGAGGTGCGGTTGTTGACCGAGGCGCAGCCGTGGCCGGTCGGTGGGCGTGCGCGTCGGGCTGGGGTGTCCTCGTTCGGTATTTCCGGCACGAACGCCCACGTCATCCTCGAAGAACCACCGACCGTGCCGACACCTGCCGACACGACGCCGGAAACACCCCACATCGTGCCGTGGGTGCTCTCCGCCCGGTCACCCGAGGCGCTGCAAGGGCAGGCCGCCCGGCTGGTGTCGGTGGACGCCGACCCGGTGGACGTCGGGTTCTCGTTGGTGTCGTCGCGGTCGACGCACCCGCATCGGGCGGTGGTGTTCGGGCGCGACGAGCTGGCGGCGCTCGTGGCTGGCGAACCCGGTCCCGTGGTCGGGTCGGTGGTGCGCGGCAAGACGGCGTTCGTCTTCTCCGGCCAGGGGTCGCAGCGCCCCGGCATGGGATTGGACCTCCACGACACGTTCCCTGTGTACACCGAGGTGTTCGACGCGGCCTGCACCGAGCTGGACCGGCACCTGGACCGGCCGATCCGCGACGTCATCGCCCAGGGCGACGACCTCAACCAGACCGTCTACACCCAGGCGGCGTTGTTCGCCGTCGAGGTGGCCCTGTTCCGCCTCGTGGAGTCATTCGGGGTCACACCGGACTACCTCGTCGGGCACTCGATCGGGGAGATCGCCGCCGCGCACGTCGCCGGTGTGCTGTCCCTGGCCGACGCGGCGACGCTGGTCACCGCCCGAGGCCGGCTCATGCAGGCGCTCCCGGCCGGCGGCGTCATGGTCGCCGTGCGGGCCACCGAGGCCGAGGTGCTGCCGCTGCTCACCGAGGGCGTGAACATCGCCGCGATCAACGGACCCCGCTCGCTGGTGCTGTCCGGTGGGGCCGACGAGGTGACGGCGGTCGCAGGGCACTTCAAGAAGTCGAAGAAGCTGCGGGTCAGTCACGCGTTCCACTCCGTGCTGATGGAGCCGATGCTGGAGGCTTTCACCGAGGTCGCCGAAACCCTGACCTACGAGTCCCCGCGCGTCCCCGTCGTGTCGAACCTGACCGGGCAGGTCGCCGAGACGCAGGACGCCGCCTACTGGGTTCGACACGTCCGCGAGGCGGTGCGCTTCGCCGACGGCATCACCACCCTGGAAAGCCTCGGCGTCGCCACCTTTGTGGAGATCGGCCCGGACGGGGTCCTCTCCGCGATGGGCGCGGACTGCGTCACCGACGCCGTGTTCGTACCCCTGCAACGCGCTGACCGCGACCAACCCGCCACCCTGTTCACCGCCCTCGCGCAGGTCTTCGTGCGCGGCGTCGCGGTCGACTGGACACCCTCCCTGACCGGCGGACGGCTCATCGACCTGCCCACCTACGCATTCCACCACCAGCGCTACTGGCCGACGCCCGGCACCCGGACCACGAACCCCACCGACGCCGCCTTCTGGGACGCCGTCGAACGTGCCGACCTCGACACCCTCACCCAGACCCTGAAACTCGACGACAGCACCGCCCTCACCCCACTGCTCCCCGCCCTGGCCTCCTGGCGGCGCGACCACACCACCGCGCCACTGGGCCGCTACGGCCTCGACTGGACCCCACTACCGCAGGCCGGCACACCCACCGGGACCTGGCTGATCGCCGAACCGGCCGACGACACCCGCGTCTCGGACGCCCTGGCCACCACCGGCCTCGACGTGCGACGCGGTACCCCGGACGCCGAGACGATGCGGGACGTCACGGGTGTCGCCGTCGTGGTGGACGACCCCGTACACGCACTGCGCGCCGTCCAGACCCACCAGTCGCTGAGCGCCGACATCCCACTCTGGCTGATCACCAGCGGTGCGGTAGCCGCCACCCCGCACGACCCGGCGCCCATCCCGTCCGCCGCGGCCGTCTGGGGCCTCGGCCGCGTCGCCGCCCTGGAAATCCCCCGTGCCTGGGGCGGCCTCGTCGACCTGCCCGCCGGCCGTGACCCCGTCGACGGACGGGTGCTCGCCGCCGCGCTGGCCGGCTCCGCCGGCGAGGACCAGGTCGCCGTCCGCGCCGGACTGCTCGCCCGGCGACTCGTCCCATCATCCGGGGCGGGCCGGCCCTGGCAGCCGCGCGGCACCGTCCTGATCACCGGCGGCACCGGCGCGCTGGGAGCGCACGCCGCCCGCTGGGCCGCCGGCCACGGCGCCGACCATCTGGTCCTGCTCAGCCGCCGGGGCGAGGCCGCACCCGGTGCCGCCGACCTACGCGACGAACTGACCGCCGCCGGGGCACGAGTCACGGTGCACGCCGTCGACCTGGCCGACCGGGACGCCCTCGGTGCGGTCGTCGCGGACCTGAACGCCGCCGGTGAGACGGTCACCGCGGTGCTGCACACCGCCGGCGTCGCCACCCGCGCCCCACTCGCGGAGCTGACCGCCGACGCCATCGCCGAGGTCACGGCCGCCAAGGTGCTCGGCGCGACACACCTGGACGACCTGTTCCGGGACACCGCGTTGGACGCCTTCGTGCTGTTCTCCTCGATCGCCGGTGTCTGGGGCAGCGGCGACCACGCCGCCTACGCCGCCGCCAATGCGGCCCTGGACGCCGTCGCCGACCAGCGCCGGTCCCGTGGGCTCAGCGCGACCTCGATCGGCTGGGGCCCGTGGGCCGACGGTGGCATGGCCGCCGATAGCGCCGTGGACGAACAACTACGCCGACGCGGCCTGCGCCCGATGGCCCCCGAGCGGGCCCTGCGCGGGCTGCGGGCGGCGGTCGGCGACGACCGTACGAGCGTCGTCGTCGCCGACGTGGACTGGGCGACGTTCGCCCCGGCGTTCACCGCCGCCCGGCCCAGCCCGCTGCTCGACGGCGTCCCGGAGGTCCACGCCCTCACCACCGAACCGGAGTCGACCGCCGACGACGGGTGGCGGGCCGGGCTGTTGGCGCTCGCCGGCACCGAACGGACCCACGCGGTGCTGGAGACCGTCCGGACGCACGTCGCGGAGGTCCTCCGACTGCGGTCGTCGCAGGCGGTCGATCCCGGCCGCTCGTTCACCGAGATCGGCTTCGACTCGCTGACCGGTGTCGAACTGCGCAACCGGCTCGGCGCGGCCACCGGACTGCGGCTGCCCACCACCCTGGTCTTCGACCATCCGACGCCGGAGGCACTCGCCGCGTACCTGGAGAGTGAGGTTGTCGGGGCTCCCGACCCGACCCCGGTCGCCGCCGTGACGGGCCGCACCGACGAGCCGATCGCGATCGTCGCGATGTCCTGCCGATTCCCCGGCGGCATCGGCTCGCCCGAGGACCTGTGGCGGTTGCTCGCCGACGGCGGAGACGCCATCGGCGGCTTCCCCACCGACCGTGGATGGGACCTGGACGCCCTCTACGACCCGGACCCGGACGCCATCGGCACCACCTACGTACGCGAGGGCGGCTTCCTGGCGGACGCCACCGAGTTCGACGCCGGGTTCTTCGGCATCTCGCCCCGCGAGGCACTGGCCATGGACCCGCAGCAGCGGCTGCTGCTGGAGACAGCGTGGGAGGCGTTCGAACGCGGCGGTGTGCCGGCCGACGCGCTCCGCGGAAGCCAGACCGGGGTCTTCGTCGGCACCAACAACCTGGACTACGGTCCGCTGCTGACCGGTGAGCAGGAGGCCGCCGAAGGGTACGTCAGCACCGGTAACGCGGCGAGCGTCGTCTCCGGGCGGATCTCCTACACCTTCGGGCTGGAAGGCCCGGCGGTCACCGTGGACACTGCCTGCTCGTCGTCGCTGGTCGCCCTGCACTGGGCGAGCCAGGCGCTGCGGCAGGGCGAGTGCGACCTCGCCCTGGCCGGCGGCGTCACAGTGATGTCCACGCCGGGCGCGTTCATCGAGTTCAGCCGCCAGCGGGGCCTGTCCGCCACCGCCCGATGCCGGGCGTTCTCGGCCGATGCCGACGGGACGATCTGGGGTGAGGGCGTCGGCATGCTCCTTCTGGAACGCCTCAGCGACGCGGTCGCAAACGACCACCCGGTGCTCGCCGTGGTCCGGGGGAGCGCGGTGAACCAGGACGGCGCGTCGAACGGGCTGACCGCACCGAACGGGCCGTCGCAGCAGCGGGTGATCCGGGCGGCTCTGGCCAACGCGGGCGTGTCGGCCGCCGACGTCGACGTGGTGGAGGCGCACGGCACCGGCACCAAGCTGGGCGACCCGATCGAGGCGCAGGCGCTGCTCGCGACGTACGGGCAGGGGCGAACCACCGACCAGCCGCTGTGGCTGGGCTCGGTGAAGTCGAACCTCGGCCACACCCAGGCGGCCGCCGGTGTCGCCGGCATCATCAAGATGGTCGAGGCGATGCGGCACGAAACCCTGCCGCGTACGCTGCACGCCGACCAGCCCAGCCCGCACGTGGACTGGACCACGGGTGCGGTGGCCCTGCTCACCGAGGAGCAGCCGTGGGAGCGGACCGGTGACCGGCCGCGTCGGGCGGGCATCTCGTCGTTCGGGTTCAGCGGTACGAACGCCCACGCCGTCCTGGAGGAGCCGCCCACCCGAACGCCGTCCGTGCCCATCGAGCCGGAGCCGTCGCAGCCGCCGGTGCTGGGGCTGCCGCTGTCGGCCCGTACCGGGCCCGCGCTCCGGGAGCACGGTGCTCGGCTGCGGGAACACCTGTCGGCGGGGGCCGATCCGAAGGACCTGATCCACTCGCTGACGACCACCCGCAGCGTCCTGGAGGAGCGGGCGGTGGTGGTCGGTGTCGACACGGAAGACCTGGTGACGGCGCTCGACGCCCTGGCTGCCGGTGGTGAGCACCCCCGGGTGGTGACCGGGTCGGCGGTACGCGGCCGGACGGCTTTCGTCTTCTCCGGGCAGGGCTCACAGCGACCGGGCATGGGCCTGGACCTCTACGACACGTTCCCGGTGTACGCGGAGGCGTTCGACGCGGTCTGCGCCGAGTTGGACCGTCACCTGGACCGGCCGGTCCGGGAGGTGATCGCCGAGGGCGACGACCTGGACCAGACGGTGTACACGCAGGCCGCGTTGTTCGCGGTCGAGGTGGCGTTGTTCCGGCTGGTCGAGTCGTTCGGTGTCACCCCGGACTTCCTGGTCGGGCATTCGATCGGTGAGATCGCCGCCGCGCACGTCTCCGGGGTCATGTCCCTCGCCGACGCGGCCAGGCTGGTCAGCGCCCGGGGCCGCCTCATGCAGGCCCTCCCGGCTGGCGGCGTCATGGTCGCGGTGCGGGCCACCGAGGCGGAGGTGTTGCCGCTTCTCACCGAGGGCGTGAGCATCGCGGCGGTGAATGGTCCGCGGTCGGTGGTGCTGTCCGGTGTGGCCGACGAGGTGACGGCGGTCGCGGCGCACTTCGAGAAGTCGAAGAAGCTGCGGGTCAGTCACGCGTTCCACTCGGTGCTGATGGAGCCGATGCTGGCCGAGTTCGCCTCGGTCGCGGCTGGTTTGTCCTACCAGGCACCGCGCATCCCCGTCGTGTCGAACGTGACCGGGCAGGTCGCCGAGATCCAGGACGCCGGCTACTGGGTGCGACACGTCCGCGAGGCGGTGCGCTTCGCCGACGGGATCACCACCCTGGAGAGCCTCGGTGTCGCCACGTTCGTGGAGATCGGCCCGGACGGGGTGCTGTCCGCGATGGGCGCGGACTGTGTCTCCGACGCGGTGTTCGTACCCGTGCAACGCGCTGACCGCGACCAACCGACCACCCTCCTCACCGCCCTGGCCAGCGCCTTCGTCCGCGGTGTGCCCGTCGGCTGGGGACGCTGCGTTCCCGGCGGCCGACGAGTCGACCTGCCCACCTACCCCTTCCAGCGCGTCCGTTTCTGGCCGTCCCCGGTCGAACCGGTCACCGTCGACCCGGTGGACAGCGAGTTCTGGCAGGCCGTCGAGGACGGCGATCTCAGCCCGCTCGGTATCACCGGTGACAACGCCGACCTGCTGCCCGCCCTGACCGCGTGGCGTCACGAGCGACGAGCCACCCGAGCCCGCGACTCGTGGCGCTACGAGGAGGCGTGGGCCCCGACCGCCCCGCCCACCACGGCGATCACCGGGACGTGGCTGGTGCTCGGCGACGACGCGTACCTCACGGCGGTCGCCGAGACCCTCACCGCGTACGGCGCCGAGGTGCGCGGCGTCCCGGGCCTCGGCCCGGACCGGGCCGTCGTGGCCGACCAACTGCGCCTGGCCGCAGTCGGCGGCCCGTTCGCCGGTGCGGTCGCGGCCGGTGGCACGCCCGAGGTGGCGCTCGTCCTCGTCCAGGCCTACGCCGACGCCGCCGTCGACGCGCCGCTCTGGATGGTGACCACGGCGGCCGTCGCCACCGAGCCCGGTGAACCGGTCGACCCGTCCGCCGCGGCGGTGTGGGGCCTGGGCCGGGTCGCCGCCCTGGAACTGCCGAACCGGTGGGGCGGCCTCGTGGACGTGCCGGTGGACTGGACCGGCGACCACCTCGCCGCCGCGCTCGGCGGCGACGGCGAGGACCAGCTCGCCATCCGTGGTGACCGGGTGCTCGCCCGGCGTCTGCGGCACGCCACCGCGCCGGTCGGACGCTGGCGCCCGCGCGGCAAGGTCCTGGTCGTCGGCGACACCAGCGGCGACATCGCCCGCTGGGCGGCGGCCGAGGGGGCCGACCGGGTGATCGTCACGGAGAGCATCGCCGAGGTGGACGACGGCATCGTCACCGTCGAGGCCTGCACCGGAGACGACCGCGCAGCCCTGGCCGACCTGCTGGACCGCGTCCGCGCCGACGGCGTCGCGCTGACGGCCGTCGTCCTCGCCGACCGCTCGGAGCCCGCACCGGCGCCCCTGACCGACACCACATCCGATGCCTGGGACACCCCGGCGGTACGCCGGGCCCGGCACCTGACCGCCCTCATCGACGAGGACCTGGACGCGTTCGTCGTCTTCACCTCGGTGGCCGGCACCTGGGGTGGCGGCCTGCAGACCGCCGCGGCCGTGGCCGCCACGACCATCGAGGCGCTCGCCCAGCGGGCCGGCGCCACCGCGATCGCCTGGGGACCGTGGAGCGGAAGCGACGAACGCCTCCGCCGCCGCGGTCTGACCGCCCTTCCCCCGAACGCCGCCCTCGACGCGATGGCAGCCGCAGCCGGCACGACCGGCCGGGTCGTCCTCGCCGACGTCGACTGGCCCCGGTTCGCGCTCGCGTTCACCGGCACCCGGCCCAGCCGGCTGCTCACCGACCTGCCCGAGGTGCCCGTGTCGGCGGCCGAACAGCCGCCCACCGGAGACGCCGGAGCCACCGCCGCGCTGCGCGACCAGTGGCGGGCCCTGGCCGAACCGGAACAGGACCGGGCGGCTCTCGACCTGGTACGCGGCACCGTCGCCGCCGTCCTGGGGCACGGCACCCTGGAAGCCGTCCCGCCCACCCGGGCCTTCACCGAGCTGGGCTTCGACTCGCTCACCGCGGTCGAGCTACGCAACCGGCTCGGCCGGGTCACCGGCCTGAACCTGCCACCCACGGCCGCGTTCGACCACCCGACCGCGCAAGCCCTCGCACGTCACATCCGGGACACCGTCATCGGCGACGGCCTGGATCTGACCGGCGGGCTCTTCGCCGAACTGGACCGTCTCGAAGCCGGCCTCGCCCTGTCCACACCGGACAGCACCACGCGGAGCCGGACCGTCCTGCGACTCCAAGCCTTCATCAACCGCCTCAACGACGTCGTCGAGCCGGTCACCGAGGAGGCACCTCCGCTCGAAGAAGCCAGTGACGAGGAACTGTTCGCCTTCATCCGCAGCGAACTCGGCCGCGCCTGACCGGGCCGGGCCAAGGAGGAACACTCATGACAGACGACTTCCCGGTTCCCGCCATCGAGGACTGGCAGCGGCTCACCCTGAGCGTGCTGCGCAAGTCCGGCAAGGCGGACGAGAACACCCGGGCGGGTGAGGCCGCGGACCTGCTGGCCACCACCACGTACGACGGATTCCCGCTGGCCCCGCTCTACACCTCGCGCGACACCACGGTGCCGGACGGCCGGCCCGGGCAGGCGCCGTTCACCCGGGGCGGTGGGGTCGGCGGCCGGTGGGACGTGCGGACCGTGCACACCGACCCCGACCCGGTACGCACCGCGACGGCGGCCCGAGCCGACCTGCACGGAGGGGCGACCTCGCTGTGGCTGCGGGCGACGGCACCCGAGCAGCTGGGCGAGCTGCTCGCCGGCATCCCACTGGACCGTACCGGCATCGTGCTCGACGCCGGCACCGAGACCGACAAGGCCGCCGCCGCCCTGCTGGATGTGGCCACCAGGCAGCACATCGAGCCTCGCGTGTTGCGGGGCAACCTCGGCGCCGACCCGTACGGGGCGTACGCGGCGAGCGGCGTCGAACCGGAACTCGGGGTCGCCGCGGAGCTGGCCGCCCAGTCGGTGACGGCGCACCCCGGGTTGCGGGCGTTGACCGTCGACGCGACCACCTACCACGACGCGGGCGGCAGTGACGCCGAGGAGTTGGGTTGCGCGCTGGCCACCGGCGTCGCGTACCTGCGGGCGATGAGCGACCGGGGGATCCCGCTGACCAGGTCGCTCGCCCAGCTCGAGTTCCGGTACGCCGCGACCGCCGACCAGTTCGCCACGATCGCCAAGCTCCGGGCGGCCCGCCGACTCTGGCACCGGGTCACCGAGGTGGCAGGTGCCAACCGGCCGTCGGCGCAGCGGCAGCACGCGGTCACCTCGGCCGCGATGATGACCGCCCGGGACCCGTGGAGCAACCTGCTGCGGACCACGATCGCCTGCTTCGGCGCGGGCGTCGGCGGCGCCGGGGCGATCACCGTCCAGCCGTTCGACCTGGCCCTGGGGCGACCCGACGAGACGGCCCAGCGGATCGCCCGCAACACCCAGATCATCCTGATGGACGAGGCACACCTGGATCGGGTCACCGACCCGGCCGGCGGATCCTGGTACGTCGAGTCACGCACCGAGGACCTGGCCCGCGCGGCCTGGGACTGGTTCACCACGATCGAGCGGGCCGGCGGCATCGGGACGGCGCTGCGCAGCGGTCTGGTCGCCGACCGGCTGGCCGCCACCTGGGAGCGCCGGGCCGCGCGGCTGGCCCGCCGGCAGGACGCGATCACCGGGGTCAGCGAGTTCCCCGATCTGGACGAGCAGGTCCCCGCCCACCATGCCGGATCGCCCGCTCCCGTCGGCGGCCTGCCCCGCCACCGTTACGCGTACCGCTTCGAGGAGCTGCGTCGCCGAGCCGACGGCGCGCCGACGCCGCCGCTGGTGCACCTGGTCGCGATCGGACGGACGTCCGAGCACAACGCCCGGGTCACCTTCACCGCGAACCTGTTCGCCGCCGGCGGCATCCGCACCGTGACGACGGCCCCCGGCGACGCGGTCCCGCCCGGGGCCGTGGTCTGCCTCTGCTCGTCCGACCGGGTCTACGCCGAGCAGGCCGCGCCGGTCGCGACCGCGCTGCGGCAGGCCGGCGCGGCGAAGGTCTGGCTGGCCGGGCGGCCCGGCGGGCATCCCGGCGTCGACGCCTACCTGTACGCCGGATGCGACGCCGTGCACGTGTTGGAGACCACCCTCGACGACCTCGGAGTGCCCCGATGATCCCCTCGTACGCCGACGTCGCGCTCGGCACACCACAGGCGCCGAGTGGACCGACCCCGGAGCCGACCGAGGTGTGGCAGACCCCGGAGGGGATCGGGGTCAAGCAGTTCTACACCGCCGACGACCTGGCCGGCGTGGACTTCCTCGACTCGCTGCCCGGCATCGCCCCGTTCGTGCGCGGCCCCTACCCGACCATGTACACCACCCGCCCGTGGACGGTCCGCCAGTACGCCGGTTTCTCCACCGCGCAGGAGTCCAACGCGTTCTACCGGCGCAACCTGGCCGGCGGCCAGAAGGGCCTGTCGGTCGCGTTCGACCTGGCCACCCACCGTGGCTACGACTCCGACCACCCCCGGGTGGCCGGTGACGTGGGCATGGCCGGAGTGGCGATCGACTCGATCCTCGACATGCGGGAGCTGTTCGCCGGCATCCCGCTGGACCGGATCAGCGTGTCGATGACCATGAACGGCGCGGTGCTGCCGATCCTCGCCCTCTACATCGTCACCGCCGAGGAGCAGGGGGTCACGCCCGAGCGGTTGGCGGGGACCATCCAGAACGACATCCTCAAGGAGTTCATGGTCCGCAACACGTACATCTATCCGCCGGAGCCGTCGATGCGGATCGTGGCGGACATCTTCGCCTACATCTCGCAGCGGATGCCCCGGTTCAACTCGATCTCGATCTCCGGCTACCACATGCACGAGGCCGGTGCGACCGCCGACCTGGAGTTGGCGTACACCCTCGCGGACGGGGCCGAGTACGTGCGCGCCGGCAAGACCGCCGGGCTGGACGTCGACGCGTTCGCTCCCCGACTGTCGTTCTTCTGGGCGGTCGGTATGCACTTCTTCATGGAGGTGGCGAAGCTGCGGGCCGGCCGCCTGCTGTGGGCGCGGCTGCTGCGCGACGCCGGCGCGACCGACCCGAAGTCGTTGTCGCTGCGCACCCACTGTCAAACGTCCGGCTGGTCGTTGACGGCGCAGGACCCGTACAACAACGTGGTGCGGACCTGTGTCGAGGCGATGGCGGCCACCCAGGGTCACACGCAGTCGCTGCACACGAACGCGCTGGACGAGGCGTTGGCGTTGCCGACCGACTTCTCCGCCCGCATCGCCCGCAACACCCAACTGCTGCTGCAGCAGGAGTCGGGCACCACCCAGGTGATCGACCCGTGGGGCGGTAGCGCCTACCTGGAGCGGCTCACCCACGACCTGGCCCAGCGGGCATGGGGTCACATCCGGGAGGTCGAGCAGGCCGGCGGTATGGCCCGGGCCATCGAGCAGGGGTTGCCGAAGTTGCGGATCGAGGAGGCCGCCGCGCGTACCCAGGCGCGGATCGACTCGGGCCGCCAACCGGTGATCGGCGTGAACCGGCACCGGCCGGTGGTCGAGGACCCCATCGAGGTGCGCAAGGTGGACAACACGGCGGTCCGCGCCGAGCAGGTCGCCAAGCTACGCCGGCTGCGCGCCGAACGCGACCAGCCGGCCTGCGACGCCGCCCTGGCCGCGCTCACCCGCGGCGCCACCGACCCGGCGGCCAACCTGCTCGACCTGGCCGTCACCGCCGCCCGAGCCCACGCCACCGTCGGGGAGATCTCCGCGGCCCTGGAGACGGCGTACGGCCGGCACGTCGCCCACATCCGCACGACCAGCGGCGTGTACCGCGACGAGGCGGGCGCCGATCCCGGTGTCGCGCGGGCCCGTGCCGCCGCCGACGCGTTCGCCGAGCGGCGGGGGGTCCGCCCGCGCATCCTGGTCGCCAAGATGGGCCAGGACGGTCACGACCGCGGTCAGAAGGTCGTCGCCACGGCCTTCGCCGACCTGGGTTTCGACGTCGAGGTCGGTCCGCTGTTCCAGACCCCGGACGAGGTGGCCCGGCAGGCCGTCGACGCGGACGTGCACGTCGTCGGAGTCAACTCGCTCGCCGCCGGTCACCTCACCCTGGTGCCGGCGTTGCGCGAGGCGCTGACCGCCCTGGGTGGCGCGGACATCATGATCGTGGTCGGTGGGGTGGTTCCTCCCGGTGACATCGCCGCGCTTCGCCGGGCCGGGGCCTCGGCCGTCTTCCCGCCCGGCACGGTGCTCGCCGAGGCCGCGGTGGACCTGTTGGAACGGCTTCAGCGATGAGTACGGCGACCGGCTCACCGATCGCGGGCTGACCGCAGACGACACGGTGGCCGCCTCCCACACGGGAGGCGGCCACCGTGTCGTGCGCTAGCGGTGGGCGGCGAGACGGCCGGTGGCACGGGTCTTCGGGGCCACCGGGGCGAGCACGGTGATGGCGGTGACGACGAGGCCCTGCTCGGCCATCCACCGGCCGCTGAAGCCGCTGAGCCGCCGACCGTGCACCCAGGGCCCGGTCACCAGCAGCGCGGCGCTGAACGTCCCGCTCAGCGGGTCGATGACGATGTTCGCGTCCTCGAAGTCGAGCCATCGCGCGGTCAGCGGGAACCAGGCCTTGTAGACCGACTCCTTGGCGCTGAACAGCAGCCGGTCCCAGGCGACACCGGGATGGTCCCGCAGCAGGACGGCGATCCGGTCCCGCTCCTCGGCCAGGGAGACGGCTTCGAGCACGCCGTTGGCGAGGGCCTCGTTGGGCTCGGCGTCGATGCCGACGGTGGTGACCTTCTCCTGCTCGGCGAGGACGGCGGCGCGGTAGCCGGCGCAGTGGGTGATGCTGCCGACCATCCCGAACGGCCACTGGGGCTCGCCCCGGGTGCCGGGCAGGACCGGCGCGGGAGCGATCCCGATCCGTCGCATCGCCTGGCGGGCGCACCAGCGGGCCGTGGTGAACTCGCGGCGGCGCTTGTCCACCGCCTTGCGGACGACTGCCTCCTCCTCGGGGAAGAGCTCGGCGCCCGGCGGGTCCACGAACGTGTCGACGGCCGTCACGGCGCCGGGAAGAATGGACTCGATCATGGCTTCCTCCGCGCCGGAGAAACGGTTCCGGAGTCAGCGGCATCCGACCCGACGCCGTTGGGCGGCAGTGGCTGAATGCGGCTGACATTGGTCACGCTTCAACAGTATCGGCGCTGGTAGCCGCAGGGAACGAACGTTGCAGCTTTCACGGGCCGGGCTCGCCGGGCTAAGGGAGTGCCCTCGACGGCTAGGGGCCGGGCAGCAGGTGGGGGTCCGGTCGCGGGCCGTCGTGCCAGGGCCGCTGGCAGGGGTACGGCCCGCGATCCGCCCCGGGTCACTCGGCGATCTTGGTCCGGCCGGTCCACGTGAACAACAGTGGGGAGCCGTCGCCGACGCGGCGCTCGAAGTGCTCGTAGCCGGCCAGGTAGGGCACCTTGATCTTCCCGTAGACCAGCTGCTCCACGCTGGCCACCATCGTGCGCGGAACGCCTTCCGGTCCACCCTGGAGGAACACCAACACGGGCTCGGATGTCGGTGCCAGGGCCGGCCGGTCGAGCGTCAGATACTGCTGGGGCATCGGATCGTTCCTCTCCGCCAGGGAGCGTCGTTGCTCCCGAATCCAGCATGGTGGCGGCTCCGACGTCGACACAGACCCCTAGTACCGCGGTGCCGCACGGGCGAGGCAAACGCGAGGTGCGGAGGGTCGCGGCTCTGTTCAGCTCTTCAGGCCGTGCTCGATCGCCTCGATGACGCGCGGCCGCAGGTCGGCCGTGCTGACGATGGCGTCGACCGAGCCGACCTGGACGGCGCGTTGGATGCTGTGCACCCGGTCGAACTCGGCGGCCACCTCGCCCAACTTCTCCGCGCGGACCGACGAGCGCACCTCGGCGAGCCGGACGTTCAACGCCGCGCGCTGGGCGCCCGTCGTCCCCGCCACCTGCGCGTGGAGGTCCGCGACTCGCGGGTCCCTGGCGGTGCGGGTGTTCACCTCACCGGAGAAGACGACAGCCGCGGCCGGGGCGCCGCCGAGCACCGAGGCGAACGATCCCTCCAACGCGAGCACGGACATGTTCGGGTTGAGGGCCTTGGAGAAGACCACGAACGCCCCACCGTGGTAGCGGGAGATCACCGTGAAGACGATCGGCCCGTCGAAGTTGACGATCGCCCGGCCGATCTCGGCCCCGTACTCCAGTTGGAGGTTGCGCATCGACTCGGGGGAGCCGTCGAAGCCGGACAGGTTGGCCAGGACGACGAGCGGACGGTTGCCGGAGGCCGCGTTGATGGCCCGTGCCGTCTTCTTCGACGAGCGGGGGAACAGCGTGCCCGCCGTGTAGGTGTCCGGCCCGTCGGTGGGTGGGAATCCGCGCCGGGGGACCGGCCGCGACTCGATGCCGATGAGGCAGACGGGATAGCCACCGACGTGTGCGTCCTGCACCACCGACGTGTCGGCGTCGGCCATCCCGGCCCAGCGTTCCAGGACGGGGTGGTCCTGGTCGGACAGGGCGCGCATGACCGTACGGATGTCGAAGGCCTTCTTGCGGTCCGGGTTGTGGTCCGCCGAGAAGATCTGCCCGACTGTGGTGAAGTCGCTGCCGTCGACGGTGTGCGGGTAGTCCGAGACGTCCCGGTCCACCGGGTCGTCGGTGTCGGCCCGCCGAGGCCCGGTCTCCCCGGGTACGACGTAGGTGTGGTCGTAGTGCGCCATCAGCACGTCCCGGGCCGCCGGCAGGTCGGGTGCCCAGTACTGGGCCTGCCCGTTGGGCCCCATCACCCGGTCGTAGCCACCGATGCCGAAGTTGTCCTCGGCGGACACACCACCGGAGAAGTCCAACGAGTGCTTGCCGGTGAGCACCATGGCCGAGTCCGGGGTCATCACCAGGATGCCCCTGGTGTGCATGAGCATCGTCGCCTCGGCGTTCCAGTACGGCTGCGCGCCGACGTTGATGCCGGCCACCACGATGTTGATCTCACCGCCGGCCTGGGTGAACGTCACGACGCGCTTGAGCGCGGCGGCGACCCAGTCCATGTTCTCCGTCCCGGAACTCATCGAGATGCGGGCTCCGGCCGACAGCGCGAACCATTCGAGGGGCACCCGCATGGTCTCGGCCAGGTCGAGGGCGGCGATCACGCGGACGCACTCCGGTTCGGAGAGCGCGCCCAGCGACTTCGTCGGGTCGCCGAGCAGCACCACGCGGGTGATCCCCTCCGGGTACCGCTCGGTCGGGGTCGTCACCACGCCGGCGACGATGGCCGCCGAGTTCCTCCCCTTCGGCCGGTCGACCGGCACGAGCGTCCCGGACGGGTCGAGGTCGTACTCGGTGAAGCGGCCCAGCAGCCCGGTCAGCTCGTACGGGTAGGTCGTGCCCCGGCGTGCGGCCCGCAGCACCTTCTGCCGGTAGTCGTCCAACGGTCGCACCGGTTCGGTGGACGGCGCGCCCACGTGCAGCCGGGCACCGTTGCCCGGATCCAGGGTGATCGTCACCGCCACGTCCCCGGCCGAGCGCGGCTGCCGGGCGATGAACTGCACCTCTTCCAGGCCAGCACCGGTCGTGGTCGGCAGGATCCGCTGGACCAGCGCGTTCAGTTCGTCGCGCGACAGGTTGGTGGGCGGCCAGACGTACATCATGATCCGGTTGGTGTCGAAGCGCTTGTCCTGCGGGCGCCGCGCCTGGATGTCGCGGATCGCGTCCAGGGCCAGGGTGGTGGCCTCCTCCAGGGCGGGCAGCGCGACCAGCCGCCCGTCGGTCTCCCGCAACGGGGTCAGGTCGCGGATCTGGCCCATGGCGATCAGCCGTTCGTCGGCCGGGTTGCTGTGCGCCACGGCCTTGAAGAGGTAGATCTCCTCGTCGGCCGAGGACAGCCGGGTCAGGTCGAACTCGCGGAGCCGTTCCAGTTGCAGGCGCTGGGCGATCTGCGGGTGCAGGCCGCGGATCAGCCGGTCCTCGGTGAAGCCGGTCTCGCCGGGCCGGAAGGTGAAGTAGTGGTGCATGACCGCGCCGTTGGTGCTGGCCACGGTGGCGGTCACCCGATCGAGGGTCGAGGGCGGCGGCTGGTCCGCGAAGAGCTTCCCGAGCCGTACCGCGATCGCGTCGTCGTCGTCGGGTTGGTCGCCCAACGCGACGTAGAGGTCGGCGACCAGCCGGGCCGGGGCGTCGGCGGCCAGTTCGGCGAGCGCGGTGAGGGTTTCCGGGAGACGGGGGATGTCGGTGGCGCCCGCCACGATGTGCGTGGTGCCGTGCTCGGTGGTGATGAAGTCGCCTCGCGCGGTGACGGCCCGCAGTCCGCGGTTGCCGTAGTAGCGCCGGGTGAGCACCTCCAGCAGGGGGCCGTGCTCGGTGTGGCCCCCGCGTCGGATGCGCTGGCCGATGATCCGGACGAGGGGTTGCCGGCAGGAGACCATCCGCTGGACGCGCTCGGCCCGGTCCGGGGCGTCCGGGTGTTGGTCGAGGTGTCGCAGGTCGGCGCGAACCTCGGCGTAGTCCTCGGCGCGGGTGCGGCGCAGCAGGGGCTGGGCGTACCAGCGGAAGACCAGGCCACGGGCCAGATCGGCGATCGCCGGGAAGCGGACCTGGGTGGCCTCGATCAGTCGTTCGAGGACGGATCCGGCGGGTTCGCGCAGCTCACCGGCGGGTGCCGGTCCCGCGAGCAGGTGGCGCAGCACCTCGGAGACGACAGGCACGGCGGCGGCCATACGCTGCTGGGCCAGGAAGATCCGGAAGACGGCGTCCTCCAGCTCCGGTGTCCGGTCGAGGCTTGTGACGCCGTAATGGGCGAGGACCCGTTCCAGGCGTGCCACGAAGGTGGGTGAGACGCCGGCCCGTTCGACGTCGAGGCTCTGCAGGTAGCTGTGGAAGAACTCGCGCGGGGTGTGCACGGCACTGCCCGGCTGGGCGTCGGCGGCCCGACGCGGCTTGTTGCGGGCCAACTCCGCCAGGTTCGCGAAGATCGTCAGGAGGTCGAGCTGGACGGTCGGCGGCTCGGTACGCGTGGCTGGGTGGTGCGTGACCTCGCCCGGACCGACGTCGTAGCCGAGCAGGAGCGCGCGCAGATCGTCCAGGGCCTGCGTCGCCGACTGCCCGGCCGGCGCGGAGGGCAGGTCGATCTCGATGGTCTCGGCCGCACCCGGCGTCTCCTCGGTGGCGGCGTCGGCCAGCGGTTCGAGGCGCATCAGGGGGGTGCCGGTCTCGACCTGGCTGCCGACCGAGACCGGGCACTCGCGTACCCGGGCCTTGAAGGGGGCCCGGAGCACGTTCTCCATCTTCATGCTCTCCAGCACCAGGATGGGTGCGCCCGCCTCGACCTCGTCACCGGCGGCGAGGGGAGTGGCGACGACGAGGGCGGGTGCGGGGGAGCGGACCACGCCGCCCTCGTCCCTGCTGACCCGGTGGGTGACGCCGTCGACCTCGACCGTGTGGATCGGCCCGTGGGTGGCGGTCACCAACCGGAAGCGGTCCCCGTTGACCAGCAGCTGCCCACGGTGCTCGTCGAACCGCTGCATCTCCACGTCCAGGCGGTGGACGTCGCCGCCCGCCGACAGGCCGACGCGGAACCGCTCGTGGCTCACCCGGGACACCGCGACCCGATAGCCGACGCCGCGCAGTTTGAGGTCGAGCGGACGCCCGGTCTCGTGCTGCGCCTGCGGTCGGCCTCCGTGCGCGGTGGTGAACAGGCGTTGCCGGCTGACGTCCTCCTCGTCCTGGTATGCCTCGATGGCGGCCGCGGCGAGGGCGAGCGCGGAGTGGCGGTGGGTGACCAGGCGGCCTTCGGCGCGGACCCGGTCGATCCAGCCGGTGTCGGCGGAGCCGTCGATCACCTCGGACTGGTCGAGCAGGTCCAGCACGAAGCTCTTGTTGGTGGCGCCGCCCTCGATGATGACTGTGGTCTCGGCCATGGCCCGGCGCAGTCGGCCGAGCGCCTCGTCGCGGTCCCGGCCGTACGCGATGATCTTGGCGATCATCGAGTCGAAGGCCGCCGGGATGCTGTCGCCCTCGCTGACACCGGTGTCCACCCGGATGCCCGGGCCGGCCGGTAGCGCGAGCCGGACGATCCTGCCGGGGGAGGGCGCGAAGTCGCGGTCCGGGTCCTCGGCGTTGAGGCGGGCCTCGACGGCGTGACCCGCCTCGACCGGTGTCGCACCGTCGAGGCGGCCACCACCGGCCACGTGTAGTTGGAGTTTGACCAGGTCGGTGCCGGTGGTGATCTCGGTGATCGGGTGCTCGACCTGCAGGCGCGTGTTGACCTCCAGGAACGCGAAGAGCTTCTGGGCCGGGTGGTACAGGAACTCGACAGTGCCGGCGCCCCGGTAGCCGACCGCCAGCGCGAGCCGCACCGCCGCGGCCTTCACCTCGGCGACCTGTTCCGCCGCCAGCACCGGCGACGCGGACTCCTCGATGATCTTCTGGTTGCGACGTTGCACCGAGCAGTCCCGTACGCCGAGCGCCCAGGCGCCGCCCTGCCCGTCGGCGATCATCTGCACCTCGACGTGCCGGGCGCCGGTGACGAGGCGTTCCAGGAAGACGACGCCGGAGCCGAAGGCCCGCAGCGCCTCCTGGCTGGTCCGCTCGTAGGCGTCGGTGAGGTCCTCCGCCGAGTCGACCCGCCGGATGCCACGTCCACCACCGCCGGCGGTCGCCTTGAGCATGAGCGGATAGCCGATCTGTTCGCCCGCGCGAAGGGCATCCTCCAGCGTGGCGACCTCGCCCCGACTCCACGGGGCGACCGGCACGCCCACCTGCTCGGCGATCAGCTTCGAGCCGATCTTGTCCCCGAGCTTGCGCATGGCCTCCGCGCTGGGCCCCACGAACGTCACCCCGAGCCGCTCGCACAGTTCGGCGAACACCGGATCCTCCGCGACGAAGCCCCAGCCGACCCAGGCCGCGTCGGCGCCGGTCTCGACCAGGGCGCGCTCCAGCAGCTCGTGGTTGAGGTAGGGGCGGGTGGCCGCGGCGCCCAGCGGATAGGTCACGTCGGCCGCGCGGACGAAGGTCGCGGTCCGGTCCTCGTCGGTGTAGAGGGCGACCGTCTCGACCTGCTCACCCGACTCCGCGGACAGATCCCGTACGGCATGGATCAGCCGCATCGCGGCCTCTCCCCGATTGATGATCGCGATACGCCTGAACACCGGTCGACCCCTCCCCCGTCGTCTGACGCTTCGACAGACGACGATTCCGAGTGACCCGCGCGCGTATCGCGGTACGGGCACGGCCGGACCGTAGCCCGCTGCCGGGACCAGCGGACACCCCTAGGTTCGCCGCACCCGGGAGGCCGTCCAGCGTGACGACGCCGAGGCGACAGGGGTCTCGGGTGTCGTCCGGGCGCCGGTGCGGCCGGTCGTCTCCCGGTACGCCCCGGCGATCCCGGCCAGGCCGCGGCTCAGTTCCGAGCCGCGCACCCCGGCGAAGCCGACGACCAGCGCCGGCGGTCGGTCGTCGGCTCGCAGCGCGTAGAAGCGACCGCCGCGGACCAGCACCGAGCGACGCCGTGCCGCCTGCACCAGGGCCTCCTCGTCGCACCGCGCGGGCAGCACCAGGTACGCCTGCAACCCGTTGTGCCCCCCGGACAGGCTGGTGCCGGGCATCTCGCGGGCGACGAACTGGTGGACCGCCTGACGGCGCTTCTGGATGTCGGCCGCGAGTCGGCGGAGGTGCCGGTCGAAGGCGCCGGTGTCGATCAGCCGCGCCAGGGCGAGTTGCTCCAGGCCGGAGCAGCCGATGTCCCAGCCGGCGCGGAGCCGTTCGATCGGCGCGGTGAGCGCGGCCGGGGTGGCCAGCCAGCCGAGGCGCAGCGCCGGGGCGAGGACCTTGCTGGCGCTGCCGGCGTAGATCACCCGGTCGGGAGCGAGACTCTGCAGTGCCGGCATCCGCTGCGCCGGGGCCACGAAGGCGGCGTCGAAGTCGTCCTCGACGATGTAGCCGTCGACCGCCTCGGCCCAGGCGACGAGTTGCTCCCGGCGTTGCGCACCGAGGGTGGCCCCGGTGGGGAACTGGCTGGCCGGGGTGACGAGCACGGCGCGCACCCCGCTCGCGGCCAGCGCGTCGACCCGGATGCCGTCGGCGTCCACCGGGAGACCCACCGGGCGTAGCCCGGCGTCGGCGATGAACTCCCACTCGCCCGGGTGACCCGGGTCCTCCACCCCGACGCTGTGGTGGCCCCGGTCGCGCAGCTGCCGGCAGAGCAGTGCGAGCCCCTGGGCGAACCCCGAGGTGATCATGAGGTGTTCGGGCCGGCTGCGGACGCCCCGTACCCGACCGAGGTAGCCGGCGAGGGTGTGCCGAACGACCGGTAGGCCGGACGGTGGGGCGTACCCCAGCTCGCGGTGGCCGGCCGAGGTGACCACCGCGCTGACCGCCCGGATCCAGTCCTGGCGGGGGAAGGTGGAGCTGTGCAGGCCGCCGGTGCGCAGGTCCCAGACCGCGGCCGTCGTCGTGCGGTCGTCGGGTGTGAGCGCCGAGCCGCTGTCGGTTCGTGCCGTCGCCGCCACCGAGGTGCCCGAGCCGTGTTGGGAGACGAGGTACCCCTCGGCGCAGAGTTGTTCGTACGCCTCGACGACCACACTGCGGGACACCCCGAGGTCGACGGCGAGCTGCCGGCTCGACGGCAGTCGGGTGCCGGGACGAAGCGTGCCCTCCTCGATCTGTGTGCGAAATGCGTTACGGAGCCGCACTGCCAGCGTTTCACGCGATTGACCATCTATTGACAGACTTAGATTCAGCGACAAGTGGTCCGCTCCGGCGTCGTTGAAGTGGTATGGACAGCGTGATCTGTAGCTGAGGAAAGTGTTGGTCGGACGCGCAACCGCCCGGCTGTCGGCGAATCAGGGCGTACGTTCCGAGTATGTCCAATATGGACCTCGGCAACGTCGCCGGCCTCGGCGCCGGGGTGGTCGTGCGAGTCCTTTTGTGCTGGGGGGAAGAGTCCGACCTGCCGCGTCACGCGGCGGGGTCAACGCCAACGGGGGCGCGTGAATCGGGCTGCTCAGAGGGGGTTTCGCAGTGTCCTCATTGTCGGCCAGGACTGCCACGCGGCTCATTGGGTCGCATTCCGTGGCAGTGCGGCGTACGCCACCGACCAACTCAATTCCAATAGACGTGACATCTGTCACACTGTCGCCAATCAATCCTTTGTCTCTCTACACGGCGCTCGCCGAAGTTCGTTCTTCGGACGATCTGTATCTCTTCGAAAGCCTGGACGGCCCGGCCCAGGACCGCCACGCGGCGGCCGTCGGCTGGGATGCCCTCGCCGAGGTGCGGTTCATCGCCGACCGACTCGAGGTGATCTCCGCCGGGCAGCTCGGCGACGCCCTGGCGGCCGTGCTCACCGCTGTCCTGGGCGAGCCGGTCCGGCACCGCGCCCAGGAACGGGTCTGGTCGGTCTCCGGGCCGCCCGAGATGTGGGCCGCCGTCCGGGCCGTGCAACGGGCGTTCGCGGTGCGGACCACCGCGCCCGCCGACAGCTTCGCCTTCGGTTTCCTCACCACCCTGGCCTACGAGGCCGCGCGGGACATGGACGAACTCTCCGTCGACCGGGTGGTCGACGACATCCCGCGCTGCACCCTCGTCCTGTTCCGGCACACCGTCTGGTGGGACCTGCGCGCCGGCACCGTGCGGCACCTCGCCGCCACCGGCCCGCACCTGCCGGAGGACACCACGCCCCCCCGGTTGCCGGACCTTCTCGCCGCGCTGCCCGACGGCGAGCCGGAGGTGCCGGCCGCCCCACCGCCCAGCCTGGTCCGGGACACCGTCGACGAGGAGACGTTCGCCGCCCGGGTCAGGCAGTGCCTACGGCACATCGAGGTGGGGGACAGCTACCAGATCCAGATCGGCCACCGGATCGACGTGGAGACCACCCTCACCCCGCTGGAGGTCTACCGGCGGCTGCGACACCGCAACCCGTCGCCCTACATGTACCTGACGCCCTGGGCCGGGGGGACCGTCATCGGGGCGAGCCCGGAGCTGTTCCTCCGCATCGAACAGGGCCGGCTGTCGATGCGTCCGATCGCCGGCACCGCGGCCCGCAGCGCCGACCCGGAGACCGACCGCCGGCTGGTGGCCGAGCTGACGGCCAGCGAGAAGGAACGCGCCGAGCACGTCATGCTCGTCGACCTCTGCCGTAACGACATCGGTCGGGTCTGCGTGCCGGGGACGCTCAGCGTCGACGCGATGTTCGACGTCGAGCCGTTCGCGTACGTGCACCACCTGGTCTCCACCGTCTCCGGGCAGCTCGCCGACGACGCCGACGCCTGGGCGGCGATCTGCGCCGCCTTCCCCGCCGGCACCATGACCGGCGCGCCGAAGCTGCGGGCCATGGAGATCATCGACGGGCTGGAGGACGAGCCCCGGGGTGTCTACGCCGGCTCGGTCGGCCTGGTCGACGTGCGCGGGTACGCGGTGCTCGCACTCTGCATCCGCACCGCCGTGCACGACGGCCACCGCTACCGCACCCAGGCATCCGCCGGGGTGGTGGCCGACTCCAACCCCGACGCCGAGTGGCGGGAGACGCTGGCCAAGATGAGCGCCACCTTCTGGGCGCTGACCGGTACGGAGCTGCTGCCGTGAAGGTCCTGCTCGTCGACGCGTACGACAGTTTCACCCACATCATCGACCAGTACCTGCGGACCCTCGGCGCGCGGACCATGGTGGTCCGCTCCCGGTCGCGGACCAGCGACGAGCTGGCCGCCCTGCGGCCGGACGCGGTGGTGCTCGGCCCCGGGCCGGGCCATCCCGCCGAGTCCGGGCACGTGGAGCTGGTGCACGCCTTCGCCGGCCGGTTTCCGCTGCTCGGCGTCTGCCTCGGGCACCAGGCGATCGGCCTCGCCTACGGCGGGTCGGTCGCCGTCGCCCGGCACCTGATGCACGGCAAGACGAGCGTGGTCGGCCACGACGGCCGAGGCGTCTTCGCCGGGGCGGCCGCCCCGCTCACCGTCACCCGCTACCACTCGCTCATCGTCGCGGACCCGGCGCCGCCGGCCCTGGAGGTCACCGCGCGGTCGTCCGACGACGGCTACGTGATGGGGGTGCGACACCTGACCCTGCCGGTGGAGGGGGTGCAGTTCCACCCGGAGAGCGTGCTCACCGAGGACGGGCTGCGCCTGTTCGACAACTTCCTGCGAGGCGCCGCGGCGCTGCCGGTGGCCGGTTCACGGGCGGCGGGTTCGTCATGACCGACGACCATTCGGCCCCCCTCGCCGTGGTCACCGGCGCGGCGGGCGGCATCGGCCGGGCCGTGACGGCCGCCCTGACCGGGTCCGGGCACCGGGTGCTCGGCGTCGACGTCGAGCCGGCCGGCGACCCGGCGGCGTACGCCTCGCTGGTCGCCGACGTGGCCGTGCCGGAGCAGGTGGAGCAGCTCTTCGCGCGGATCCACGAGCGGTACGGCCAGCCCACCGTGCTGGTCAACAACGCCGGCGTCTACCACGCCCGGGACTTCCTCGACTACGACCCGAAGACGTACGCGCAGGTGCTCGACGTCAACCTGGGTGCCGCGTTCTTCTGCACCCAGGCGTTCGCCCGCGCGCTGATCGCCGCCGGTCGACCCGGCACGGTGGTCAACGTCGCCTCGATCAGCGGGCAGTCCGGCAGCCCGGACGCGGCGTACGGGGCGTCGAAGGGCGCGTGCATCGCGCTCACGCGCAGCCTCGGCCGGGCACTCGCCGAGCACCACATCCGGGTCAACGCGGTCGCCCCCGGCCTGGTCGACACCCCGATGGCCGCCCGGATCCCGGTCGAGCGTCGGGACGACTACCGGGCCCGGATCCCGGTCGGCCGGTTCGGCGCGCCGGCCGAGGTGGCCGCGGCCGTCGCCTGGTTGGCCGGCCCGGAGAGCAGCTATGTCACCGCGTCCGTTCTGGACGTCAACGGTGGTCTGCACTGACCTGCGTCACGGCCCGCCGCGACCGCACGGCAGCCGGCTCATTCCTGGAGAGGATCCGACCCATGTGGCTTCCGACCACCGGACCGGCGGCGGACTTCGCCGTCGACTACCTGGCCCTGCACAAGGCGTTCTACGACCGCACCCTCGACCCGGCCGACCTGGAGGCCTGGCGGGAACGGCAACTGCGCACGGTGCTCGACCAGGTGTCCACCGGCTCACCGTTCTACGCCCGTCACCTGGCCGACGTCGATCTGTCGGCGATCACCCCGGCGACCCTCGACCGGCTGCCCTTCACGACGAAGACGCACCTGCGGCAGGAGATGCTCGACGTGCTCAGCCGACCGCTGGCCGACGGGGTCTTCTTCTACGAGACGACCGGCACGACCGGCCGCGCGACGCCGTGCCCCCGCGACGGTCGGGAGGTGGTGGCGAGCAACGCCCACGTCACCGAGTCCTGGGCGTCGATCTTCCGCCACCACTTCGGCGACCACCCGCCCCGGATCGGGCTGATGGGCCCGACTGAGGTGCACTCCTTCGGCGACACCCTCGGTGACGTCGCCCGCAACGTCGGTTCGTTGAACGCGAAGATCTGGCCGTACTCGCCAGTGATCGGGTTCGCCAAGGCGTTGCAGCTGATGAAGGACCTTGAGCTGGAGGTCGTCTGCTGCACGCCGGGCGTGGCGATGATGCTGGCCAAGGCCGCCGAGCACTACGGCTACCGGCTGCGCGAGGACTTCGCCGTCAAGCTGCTCTTCGTCACCGGCGAGATGTGCACCCCGGCGCTGGCCCGCAACCTGGAGTCCGTCTGGGGCGCGGACGTCTACAACATCCTGTACGGCTCGCAGGAGGCGTTCGTCATCGCCACCGCCTGCCGCAACAAGCGGATGCACGTCTCCCAGACCAACTACCTGATCGAGGTGGTCGACCCGGAGACCGGCACGTCGTACGGCTCGCGGGGCAGCGGGGAACTCACCGTCACCATGCTCGTCGACGGGGTGAAGCCGCTGGTCCGGTACCGCACCGGCGACGCGGTGATCGTCGAGGCGTCGGACTGCGGCTGCGAGATGGCCGGCGACCTGGTGCAGATCGTCGGCCGCACCCTGGACCGGATCGAGCTGGGCGGTCGACGTTTCACCGCCGGGCAGATCGAGATGGCGGTCCTGACCGGGGTCGTCGGTTCGGGCGGCTACCAGGTGGTGATCGACCACGACCCGGGCGCGGGCACCGACCGGCTGACGGTCCGGCTGGAGCTGCTCAAGGACCTCACCGACGACCCCGCCGGGGTTGCCGACGGGGTCCGGGAGCGGGCCGCCGCCGCGCTCGGCGTACCGGTCGAGGTGGAACTGACCGACGGGCTGGACCCGATCGTCAGCACCGGCGCCTTCGTCAGTTGGAAGGCCGCCCGGATCGTCGACCGGCGGGTCGAGGTCGACCACGAGACCCGGGTGGCGCAGCGAATGGCGGGCAACCGTGGCTACACCACCTGAGACGGCCACGGACGAGTCGGTGCCGGCGTTGCCCGGGCCGCTCGCCGACGCGTACGGGCGGCGCTGGCGCAGCGTGATGGACCGGTGGGCGAGCCGGCCCGGCACGACACTGGCCACCCTCGGCCCGGCCGGGACGTCCAGCCACCTGACCGCGGCGTTCCTCGCCGAGCGGCACGGGCTGCGCATCGAGCTGTCCGACACCTTCGACGCGGTGCTCGCCGCGCTGGTGGAGCGGCGGGTCGACCAGGCCCTCGTGCCGAGCGCCTACCAGGGGCTCACCCGCTTCCACTGGCACCGTGACCTGCGGCTGGATGCCTACTTCGCGCAGGCGACACCGGAGTACGGCATCGCCGCCCAGCCGGACCGCGAGCCGGACCCGGCCGGCGGTCAGCTCACGGTGGCCGCCCTGTGGGAGGTCCGGCGGATCTTCACCGACCTCGCGCCGCCGGCCCTGCGGGACCGCCCGGTGCGGTGGGTCGACGCCGACTCCACCCAGCACGCCGCCGAGATCCTCGCCGCCGACGGCGCCGACCTCGCGGTGACCAACGCGCCGGGGGTGCACCGCCACGCGTTGCGGTGGGTGGCCCGGCGTCCGGGTGCCGAGATCGTGTGGACCCTGTTCGGCCGCCGCTGAGACCAGACAACCGAGAGAAACCGGAGTGACAGTCGTGTCCCGACGAACGTTGCTGCACCGCGCCACCGTCCAGGAAGGTCTGGGGGTGGTCTCCCGACCGCACCACAGTGTGCTGCTCGACGGCGAGCGCATCGTCGCGGTGCTGCCCGAGGCGCAGGCCCCGCTGCACGACCCGGACGTGGACGTCCTCGACCTCGACGGCCGGACGGTGCTGCCGGGGATGACGCTCGGCCACACCCACATCGCGTACCTGGACGTGCTCGACGGTCGGGAGATGCTGTTCAAGTACAGCATCCCGGAGGTCACCCTCGGCGCAGCCGCCAACGCCGCCGCCATGCTCCGGCTGGGCTACACCGCCTTCGTCGGCGCCGGTTCGGTGTCCGGCATCGACATGGCGCTGCGCCGGGCCGTCGACAGCGGAAAGCTGCCGGGCCCGCGGATCACCCCGTGCAGCCGGGACCTGATGGTGTCCGGCCCGCCGGAGCGCCGCAACCCAGGGGTCAAGCAACGCATCCCGAGCGACCTGATGCGGCTGGCCGACACCCCGGAAGAGCTCGTCGAGTACGTCGACACCGAGGTCGCCCAGGGCGCGGAGATCATCAAGGTCTTCTCCACCGGAGACGACACCTTCCCCAACGGCCGATCGCACGAGCTGCTGTTCACCGCCGAGGAGTTGGTGATCGCGGCCCGGGCCGCGCACGAGCGGGGAGTGCGGATCCGGGCACACTCGCGTGGGTTGGGCGGCATCCGCAACGCCATCGCCGCCGGGGTCGACGTGATCGACCACGCCACGTACGCCGACGACGCCGCCCTGGAGGCGATCGCCGAGCGCGGCATCTTCGTGGTGCCGAGCCTGCACCAGCCGCACCGCCTGCTCACCACCGGCACCCGGTACGGCAAGACCCCGGAGTACCTGGAGACGCTCGAGTTCCAGGCCGAGGTCGAGAACACCCTGCGCATCCTGCCGCTGATGGTGCAGATGGGCATCCCGATCGTGGCCGGCGACGACTTCGGGTTCGCCTGGACCCCGCACGGCCGCTACGCCGAGGAGTTGGAGACGTACGTGACGATGGCCGGCATCCCCGCCCCGGTGGTGCTGACCTGGGCCACCGCCAACGGCGCGCGGCTGGCCGGTCGGGGCGACGAGGCGGGCACCGTGCAGCCGGGCCGGCTGGCCGACCTGGTGGTCACCGACGGGGACCCGGCCGAGGACATCACCGTGCTGGGCCGGCCCGAGGCGATCGAGATGGTGCTGCTCGGCGGCCGGGTGGTCGCCGGGGACGCGGCCCGTTACCGCGCCGGGCAGCCGGCGGGGATGGCGTGATGCGCCGGAGCGTGCCGGTCGTCCCGCTGCTCGCGGTCGGCGCCTTCGCCATCGGCACCGACACGTTCGTGGTCGCCGGTGTGCTCCCCGAGGTGGCCCGCACGCTGCGGGTGAGCGTCGCCTCGGCCGGCTGGGTGAGCACCGTCTTCGCCCTCGCGTACGCGGTCGCCGCTCCGCTGCTCGGTGCCCTGACCGGCCGGCTGGAACGGCGTACCGTGCTGGTGGTCTCGCTGGTCGGTTTCACAGTGGGCAACATCGCCTCCGCGCTCGCCCCCGACCTGCCGCTGTTGCTGCTGGCCCGGGTCCTCACCGCGGTCAGCGCCGCCCTCTACATCCCCGCCGCCACCGCGTCGGCGGCGGCCCTGGCCCCGCCGGAACGGCGTGCCCGGGCCATGGCGGTGGTGCTCGGCGGCCTCTCCGCGGCCACCGTCGCCGGGGTGCCGTTCGGCACCTGGCTCGCCGCCGACCTCCAGTGGCGGGCCACCTTCTGGCTGCTCGCCGCCGTCGGCGCGGCCTGCGCGGTCGCGGTGACCGTCGGGCTGCCGGCGCTGGCGCTGCCGCCCGGCCCGTCGCTGGCCGCCCGGCTCGCCCCGGCGCGCGACAGTCGCGTCGGCCTGGCGGTGCTCACCACCGCGCTGTTCATGACCGGCGGCTACCTCGCGCTGACCTACATCGGGGCGCTGCTCGCCCCGGCCACCGACGGCGACGGAACCCTGCTCGCGGTGCTGTTGCTGGTCTTCGGCGTGCCGGCGGTCGCCGGGACCGTGCTCGGTGGACGGGCCACCGACCGGTGGGGTGGCGTGCCGGTGCTGCTGGTCTCGGTCGCCGGGCTCGCCCTGGTGCTGCTCACGCTGCCGCTGACCCGGCAGGCGCTGCTGCCGGCCGCGCTGGCCATGGCGGCCTGGGGCGTCACCGCGATGGCCACCCAGCCCGCACAGCAGCACCGGCTCTTCACGGTCGCGCCGACCTCCGGACCACTGCTGCTCTCGCTCAACTCGTCGGCCACGTTCGTGGGCATCGCGCTCGGCGGTTTCCTCGGCAACCGGGTGCTGCGGCACGGCGGGGCGGACGCCCTCGACCTGCTCGGGCCGGTCGGCGCGGCACTCTGCGTGCTGGCGCTGGGCACCACGCTGCTCGGCGCGCGGACCCGTGCCGGCCGTTCCGACGGTCAGCCGCCCACGGCCGGATTGGCCTCACCGGATCACCCCGGATTGGCCACACCCGGTGGTCGTCCCGCTGCGTACGGTCGGACCGACAATCGGACCCGAGCCCTACGAGGATCACGATGACCCAGCTCAGCGACGGTGTGGACACCCTCACCGTGCGCATCGACGACCGGGTGCTGACCGCAGTGCCGCACTACGTGCTCGGCGTGATCGCCGTACCGGTGGTCGAGGTCGCTCCGGCGCCTCCCGCCGTGTCGACGCTTCTCACCGCCGCCGAGGACGCGCTGCACGCGGCCGGCCTGGACAAGGCCGGGGTGGCGGAGCTGCCGGGCATCGTCGCGTGGCGGGAGGCGTACCGGGCGGTGGGGGTGAACCCCAACAGGTTCCCCTGCGCCGCCGAGTCGATCGCCCGGCGGGTCGCCAAGGGTGACCGGCTGCCCCGGATCAACGCCCTGGTCGACCTCTGCAACGCGGTGTCGCTCGGCGCGGCGCTGCCGGTCGCCTCGTGCGCGGTCGACGGCCTCGCCGACCTCGTCGTCCGGCCGGCCGACGGCACCGAGACGTACCTGCCGCTCGGCGCTCCCGAGGCCCCGGAGCAGCCCGAACCGGGTGAGGTCGTCTACGCCGACGCCGACGGGCGGGCCCACTCGCGGCGCTGGAACTGGCGGCAGGGCCACCTGGTCCGCACCGATCTGGGCCGGCACCGGCTGCTGCTCACCGTCGAGGCGGCCCACCCCGATGGCCGGGCGGAGGTGGTGGACGCGCTCGCCCGGCTCGCCACAGTCCTCGACGAGCTGTCCGACGGCACGCGGCAGGAGGCGGTGCTCGACGGCGCGGCGACCAGCGTCGTCCTGCGTTCCCCGAGCCTGGTGGTCGACACCGCCACCGGCAGCAACCCGGGGAGCCGTCGATGAACCGCGCCATCCTGGTGATCTACCGACCCGCGGCCGGCCGGTACGCGGCCCAGTTCCGCAGTGTGGTCGCCGCCGCCGCCGAGCTGGGCGTGGCCACCGTCGCGCTGCTGCCGACCGGGCAGCCGGCTTCCGAAGCGGCCGGGCTGCCCTGCTACTTCGCCGACCTCGACGACCGGGAAGCCGTTCGCGCCACGGTCACCACGATCCTCGCCGCGCACCCGGTGGAGCGCATCTTCCCGCTGTTCGAAGGCGACGTGCTCACCGCCGCGCACTGCCGGCGTGACCACGGCATCCCGGGTCTCGACCCGGAGGAGGCGTTGACCTTCCGGGACAAGAACGTCATGCACCGCCGGGCCGTCGAGTTGGGCGTGCCGGTGGCCCGTTCGTGCCGACCCGAGACGGTGGGTGCGGTCGCCGAGTTCGCCGCCCAGGTGGGCTGGCCGGTGGTGATCAAACCGTACGCCGGCTGGGCCTGCGGCGACACGCACCGGGTGGACTCCGCCGAAGACCTGGCCCGGGTGTGGCCGCTGGTTGCCGACGACCGGCACGACTACCGGGTGGAGGAGTACGTCCGGGGCGTCGAGTACCACGTCGACTCGCTGCTGCGCGACGGTGGGGTGGTCTTCGACCAGCTCTCCCGCTACACGTACTCGGTCCTGGAGTTCCGCGACGAGCCCGGCGGCACGATCTCCCGCAAGCACGACCTGACCCCGGCCGAGCGGCGCATCGTGGCCGCCAGCGCCACCGTGCTGCGCGGCTTCGGCATGCGTACCGGCGTGGCGCACGTGGAGTTCTTCCTCCGCGACGACGGCGGCCTGGTCTTCGGCGAGGCGGCGGCCCGGGCCGGTGGTGGCTCGATCGTCCCCGCCATCCAGGCCGGGCGAGGGATCAACCTGGCCGGCGAGTGGTGCCGGCTCGAACTGGACCCGGGGCACGTGCCGGCGGCCACCCTCGGCCCGGAGATCGGCACCGAATATCTCTGCTCCGACCGGTACGGCCGGATCACCACGATCACCACCGCACAGGAGTTGCGGGCACTCGACTCGGTGCTCGACGCGGACGTGTGGAAGACCGTCGGTGACGTGCTCGCCGTGCCGACCGCCTCCAACGACGTGCTCGGCTGGTACGTCTGCGAGGGCCGCGACTTCGACGACGTCCGCGCCCGGTTCAAGGTCATCCGGGACGCCTTCCAGGTGGTCACCGATCCGGTCGGTGACGCGTGACCTGGCTGGGCCGGTTCCGGGCCCTGCCGCGCCCGCTGCGGATGCTGGTCTACGCCTCCTTCATCAACCGGGCCGGGATGTTCGTCTTCCCGCTGCTCGCGGTCTACCTGGTGCAGAGTCGGCACCTGAGCACCGGCGAGGCGGGTGTGCTGATCTCCGTCGGCAGCACCGGTCTGCTCGCCGGCAGCCTGCTCAGCGGGCCGGTGTGCGGTCGAGCCGGTCGACGTGCCGCGCTGGTGTCGAGCCTGCTGCTCAACGCGGTCGGCTACCTGGGCCTCGCCCTGCTCGACGGTCCGACCTGGACGTACGCGGCGCTGCTCTTCGTCGCGCTGGTCGGGATGGGGATGTTCGCCCCGGCGGCGAACACGCTGATCGCCGATTTGACCGAACCCGAGCAGCGCCCGTTCGCGTACACGGTCAGCTATCTCGCCAACAACCTCGGCATGGGGGTCGGCCCGCTGCTCGGCGGGTTCGCGGCGGCCTACTCCTACCAGCTGATGTTCGCCGGGAACATCCTGCTCGGCCTGGTCGCGGCGGCCACCATCTGGATGTTCGTACCGGCGGACACCCGGCGCGTGCCGGTGGCCTCGCCGGCCGCCACCACCCGTCGGGCCGGGCTGCGACGGGACATCGACGTGGCGGTGCTGGTGCTGGTCTCGTTCTGTTACGTCGCGCCGCTGATCGGCCTGGAATACACGCTGCCGCTCGCGGTCACCACCGTGCTGCACTCGTCGGTGGCGGTGGTCGGGGCGGTCTACACCATCAACAGCGTGGTCGTGGTCAGTGCCAGTCTGCTGATCGAGAAGCGGATGAAGGCGTACTCGACCCGAACGCTGCTGATCGTCGCGGGCCTGCTCTGGTCCACCGGGATGGCCGTGCTGGTGTTCGCGTTCTCGTTGCCCGCCGTCCTGCTGTCCACTGTGGTCTGGACCCTGGGCGAGATCATCGCCTCGGTGGTGGTGCCCACCTACATCGCCGACCACGTCGAGGAGCACCGGGTCAGCGGTTTCATGGCCCTGAACGGTTTCGTGCTCAGCTCCGCCCGACTTGTCGTGCCGATGGGCCTCGGCTTCGTCTGGCAGGCCGGTGGGCACCAGCCCGTCCTCCTCCTGCTCCTGCTGACCCCGGTGGTCGGCGTGGTCGCGTTCGCAGTGCTGCGGATGCGACCGGCTGCCCGGTCCGTGCCGTCACCTGCCGAGCCGGCCACCGCCAGTCCCTGACACCCACCCCTGGAAGAGGCCATGACCGCGACGAAGTTCGTGCTGCCCGAGAGTGACATCCCGACGACCTGGTACAACGTGGTCCCCGATCTGCCCAAGGGGCTACCCCCGATGCTGCACCCCGGCACCCGGGAACCCATCACCCCGGCAGACCTCGAACCGCTCTTCGCCACCGGCATGGTCGAGCAGGAGTTCTCCACCGAGCGGGAGATCGACATTCCCGGGCCGGTGCTCGACATCTACCGGCAGTGGCGGCCCAGCCCGCTGGTCCGGGCCCGTCGCCTGGAGCAGGCCCTCGGCACGCCGGCCCGGATCTACTTCAAGTACGAGGGGGTCAGCCCGGCCGGCAGCCACAAGCCGAACACCGCCGTTCCGCAGGCGTACTACAGCAAGCAGGACGGCGTGCAGCGGCTGACCACGGAGACCGGCGCCGGCCAGTGGGGCAGCTCGCTCTCGATGGCCTGTTCCTACTTCGGCCTCGACTGCGAGGTCTTCATGGTGCGGGTCAGCTACGACCAGAAGCCGTACCGGCGGGGCCTGATGGAGACGTTCGGGGCCTCGGTCACCCCGAGCCCGAGCGATCGCACCGGGGCGGGTCGGGCGGCGCTCGCCGCCGACCCGGACTCCAGCGGCAGTCTCGGCCTGGCCATCTCCGAGGCGGTGGAGGCGGCGATGAGCAGCGGCGGCGCCGCCAAGTACGCCCTCGGCTCGGTGCTCAACCTGGTGCTGATGCACCAGACGATCATCGGCCAGGAGGCGTTGCTCCAGTTGGCGATGGCCGACGACTACCCGGACATCGTCATCGGCGCGGCCGGCGGCGGGTCCAACTTCGCCGGACTGGCCCTGCCGTTCCTACGCCGGCAGTGGGGCGGCGGCCCGGCGGTGCGGTTCGTCGCGGCGGAGCCGGCCTCCTGCCCGTCACTGACCCAGGGCAGTTACGACTACGACTTCGGCGACACCGCCGGGCTCACCCCGCTGACCAAGATGCACACCCTGGGCCACGACTTCCACCCGCCGGCGATCCACGCCGGTGGGCTGCGCTACCACGGCATGGCCCCGATCGTGAGCGCGCTGCGGGAGATCGACCTGATCGAGGCGCGGGCGGTGCCGCAGACCGCCTGCTTCGAGGCGGGCGTGCTGTTCGCCCGCAGCGAGGGGATCGTGCCGGCTCCCGAGTCCACCCACGCGGTGCGGGTGGCGGTGGACGAGGCGATCCACTGCCGGGAGACGGGCGAGTCGAAGGCGATCGTCTTCTCCCTCTCCGGGCACGGTCACTTCGACATGCAGGCCTACATCGACTACTTCGCCGGCAAGCTGACGGACTGACCTCGCAATGGGGTGGGCGCGGTGCGGCGCCCACCCCGCGACGAGCACCGGGGGTGAATGTGCACAGCGAAGCAGGGACCATCCTCGCCATCAACGGATCGGAACGGGTCGGCGGCAACACCGACCACGCCATCGCGTACGCGGGACGGCTCATCGCCGAGCGGGGTGCCGTCCTGCGCACCATCCAGTTACGTGAGCACCGGATCTCGCCGTGCAGCCCGTGCGGCGACTGCAACAGCCGCACCCTGCCCTGCCAGCTGGACGACGACGTCCCCGCCCTGGTGGAGCAGATGACCAACGCGGACGGGCTGATCTACGCGGCCCCGGTGCACGGCTTCGGCCTGGCCCACCTCATGCAGGTCTTCATCGAGCGCGCGGGCGTCGGCTACCTGCGCTTCACCCGTCCGCTGGCGGACAAGGTCGGCGGCATCATCGTCACCGGACGGCGGTACAGCGACTCCTCCGTGCACAACCAGATCGTCAACAACCTGCTGCTCAACCGGATGATCCTGGTGGGCAGCGGGTTCCCCGTCCTGCTGCGCAACACCACCGGCACCCCCGGCCTGCACGACGCCGAGGGCGTCGACGCGCTGGAGCGGATGGTGCACCGGATGCTCGACATGGTGCAACTGCTCAAGCAGCACCAGCGGGTCGACGGCGATCCGGTCCTTCCGCGGCGGGACCGCAACGAACGCGTGCCGCGGCCCCGCCGCAACGATTCCGCCCCGACCAGAGGAGATATCGAGAATGTCCACTGAGCAGGTCGCCGCGCCGGTCGGCATCGACTTCCCGGCCACCGAGTGGGAGAGGTGGGACAAGCCGGGCGCCGAGGGGCGCGTCAAGATCTCGTACGTCGGGGGGCAGCGGCTGCGCCTGCTGGAACTGCCGCCCGGCTTCGACGAGCACCACTGGTGCCTGCGCGGGCACACCGGCTACGTCCTGCGGGGGGAGTTCACCATCCACTTCCGGGACCGGTCGGTGCCGTGCCGCCCCGGCATGGGCTTCGTGATCCCCGACGACGAGGAGCACCGGTCCCAGGGCAGCGATGCCGAGCCCACCGTCGTCTTCGTGGTCGACCAGGTCCCCCAGCCATGACCGACCAGCACTGGTTCGCGGCACCGGCCGGCCCCCCGCCGGCCGGTGCCGCCGACAGCCCGGCCCGGATCGCCGAGCTGCGGGACGTCATCGACCGGCTCGACCAGCGGATCATCGCCCTGCTGGCCGAGCGCACCCGGGTGGTGCAGGAGCTGACCGCGCACAAGACGGACGAGGCGACCGTCCGATCACCCGACCGGGTGCGGCAGGTGCTCGACCGGGTGTCCGACCTGGCCACCCGACACGGCATGCCGTCGGAGGTGGCGGTCGGCACCTACCGTGCCCTCATCGACGAGCTGACCCGGATGCAGCTCGACATGCTGGCTGCCCGCCGCGCCGCCGCGTCACCGGGGGAGGAGCGGTGAGCCGTTCGCCCGTCGACCTGCGGCACGCCCTGGCCACCCTCGACCCGCTCCCCGGTGAGCTGGTCCGCGTCCCTACCGAGCTGCCGGCCCGCTACGGCGTCTCCGCCCACTACGCCCGCTGGGCAGGTGCGCCCGCCGCCCCGCCCACCGGCGCCGGCCCGGCGGTGCTCTTCGACCGGGTACGCCCCGACCACGGTCCGACCCGGGCGGTGCTGATGGGCCTGTACGGCACCCGACGGCGGGCGGCCGGGCTGCTCGGCTGCACACCGGCCGAGCTGCCGCACCGGCTGCTCGACGCGGTGGCCTCGCCCCGCCCGCCGGTGCCCGCACCCGACCCGGCCCGCTGGCCTCGCGAGACGCTGCCGGTGGACCTGACCGCGTTGCCGGTGCCGGTCCTCACCGACGAGGACGCCGGGCCCTACCTGACCCTCGGCGCGGTGCTCGCCACCGACCCGGACACCGGGGTCCGCAACCTGTCCGTGCACCGGATGTGCGTCCAGGGTCCGGACACGCTGACCATCTGGATGGTGCCCGGCCGGGACCTGGAGCTCGCGTACCAGGCCGCGTTGCGTCGGGGGCGTCCGCTGCCGGTGGCCGTCCACCTCGGCCTGTGCCCGGCGGTGCTGCTCTCCTCCTGCTGCCCGACCTCACTGGTACCACCCGACCTCGACGAGCTGGCGGTGGCCGGCGCTCTCGCCGGGCAACCGGTGGAGTTGCTGCCCTGCCGCACCGTGGACGCCGAGTTCATCGCGCACGCCGAGTACGTCATCGAGGGCGAGTTGCTGGCCGACCGGGCACCGGAGAGCCGACACGGCACGGTCGCCACCCCGGAGTTCCTCGGTTACCAGGGCCGGGCGCATCCCGCGCTGCCGTTGATCCGGGTCACCGCGATCACCGCCCGAGAGAGCCCTATCCTGCAGGCCGTGTCGGGCCCCGGGCACGAGCAGTCGGTGCTGCTCGGCTTCGGGATGGAGGCCGCGGTGCTGGACCTGCTGCGCCGCAGGGGCACGCCGGCGCTGGCGGCGCACTGCCACACGGCCGGTGGCGGTCAGCTCATGGTGGTGCTCCAGTGGTCGGCGAAGCGCGGCCCGGAGGACGACGTCGCGGTCCGCGTGGCCGCGGAGGTGGTGCTGGAGCAGTTCCGGATGGCCAAGCTGGTGCTCTGCGTGGACGACGACGTCGACATCGAGTCCGACCAGGACCTGTGGTGGGCGATGGTCACCCGCTTCCAGGCCGACCAGGACCTGCGGGTGCTGCCGGACCGGGAGGGCTTCCCGCTCGACCCGAGCCAGCACACCGGCTACTCCCCGTCACTCTCGGCCGACGGGCGCACGGCGAAGGCGGTCTTCGACTGCACCGTCCCGTACGCCCAGCGGGCCCGGTTCACCCGGCCCCGTTTCACCGAGCCGTCGATTCCCGCACCGCGGCGGCCAGCAGCGCCACGCCCTCGGTGATCCGGGCGGTGGGCAGCGCCGCGTACCCGATCAGGAAGGTCGGTTCGGTCGGTGGCCGGGTGACGAAGTAGCCCGAGGCCGGGTAGACCCGGACGTTGCGTGCGGCGGCGGCGCGCGCGATCGCCGCCTCGTCGGCGTCGGACGCGCCGCCCAGGGTCACCAGCACGTGCAGCCCGGCCGCCGTGCCGGAGATCCGCACACCCGCGCCGAAGTGTTCGTAGAGCGCCTCCAGCAGCCGGGCGCGTCGCTGCCGGTAGAGGCGGTCCATCCGGCCGATGTGCCGGGCGTACGCGCCGGAGGAGATGAACTCGGCCAGTGCCTCCTGGGTCAGCGTCGGGGTCAGCCGGTCGGTGATCCACTTGACGCCGAGGAACGGCCGGACGAGGTGTGGTGGCAACACCGCGTACCCGATGCGCAGCGAGGGGAAGAGGGTCTTGCTGAAACTGCCGACGTAGACCACGTCCGCGTCCTGCGGGTCGGCGGCCAGTGACGGAAGCCGCTCCTCGGCGAACGTGAACTCGTTGTGGTAGTCGTCCTCGAGCACCGTGGCGGCGTGTTCGCGGGCCCAGCGCAGCAGCGCTCGTCGCCGCCGCTCGGACATGATGAACCCGGTCGGGAACTGGTGCGACGGGGTCACGTAGATCAGGCGTACCCGGGACGGGTCGTGACCGTGCGCGCGGACCTTGCGCTCGATCTCGTCGACCCGCAGGCCCTCCTCGTCGACTCCGACGGGCACCACGGCGGCCCGCGAGTAGCCGAAGATCTGCCGCAGCACGGTGTGGCTCGGGTCCTCGATGACCACCACGTCGTCCGGGCCGACGAGCAGCCGCACCAGGATGTCCATGGCCTGGGTGGCGCCGCTGGTCACCACCGTGTGTTCGCGGTTGGCGTCGAGTGCCCGGCTGCGGCGCAGCAGGGCACTGATCTGGGTCCGCAGCGACGCGGCGCCCTCGGCCGGGCCGTAGCCCAACGCCACCGCGTCGGCCCGACTCACCGCCTCGGCGAGCGACTGTCGCCACCGGGTCACCGGGAAGCTGGCCAGCGCCGGGGTGCCGTGCCGGAAGTCGTACGTCCCGTCCGGGCGGTGCATCGGCGCGGGTTCCCAGGGCTTCCACAGCGGGCTGCCGGCATCGGTGGGCAGCGGGGGCTCGGGCCACAGTGGCGAGCGGGCGGCGCGTTGGGTGGGTGGCGGTGTGTCGGTCAGCGCGTCGCTGACCCGGGTGCCGGATCCACGCCGTGAGGTGAGCACCCCGTTGGCGCGCAGTAGCTCGTACGCGCGGGTCACCACGGTCCGGGAGACCCGGAGCTGGTGGGCCAGCTCACGGCTCGGCGGCACCGGGTCACCGGGGCGCAGTCGACCGGTGCGCACGGACCCGCTGATCTGGTCGCAGAGCTGTTGCTGCAACGGAACCGAGCTGTCGCGGTCCAGTGCGACGAGAAGCTGGGACGAACTCACCTGCGCACGCACCCCCCCGGATCGACGCTGGTCCCGAGTCTAGTCGCGCCACCTCCCGCCTCCTCCGGACCGCGTGGCGCGCCGCCGGGCCGGGTCGCTGGCCCCTCGCGGTCACCGGTCACGACAGCCGAGTTGGTCGCCGAGCTCGTTCGGGGATGCCGAACGCTGACTGCCCGACACCCGGTCGGCCCCGATCGTCACGGGTAGCGGGAGGTGTGGCGGAACAGGCCGAGCCGGTCCAGACCCACCAGGGCCAGGACGATCCCGGCCAGCAGCACCAGCCACTGCTCGACCAGCGGGTAGAGCCGGACGACCCACCCCTGCGTGAACGTCACGTCGTCGGTGCAGGTCACCTGGGCCGGGCCGGCGAACCACGGGTCGAGCCGGCGACCGTCGGTCTGCGGACCCCGGTTGGGCCAGGACGGGACGTCGACCGTCCGCTCCTCGCCGCGCTCCGGGGTCACGGTGCAGGTGTGCGTGCCGCCGCGGACGGCACTGGTGAGGTACGCCGCAGCGCTGCCGTCCCAGGTGTGGCTGGTGTCGACGGCGCCGGTGCGGGCATGGCCCATCAGCGCCAGGCACAGCGCGGCGAGCACGCCTCCGAACGCGACGAGCCCTCGGCCCAGGAGCGTGTTGGTCCGCTTCGACAACGACCTCACCGCCACGGGCGTTCCCCGGGCGAGTCGTCCCCGTAGCCGGCCCAGCCCCGGTCGGAGGAGCGGTGGGTGTCGGCGGGGTCGGACGGGACCTCGTCGGTCGCGGCGGAGCGCGCGGCGGCGGCCAGGTCGTCCAGGTCGAGCCGTTCGGCCTGGGCGCGTGCCCGACCGAGGAAGCCCTGGTAGTCACCGACGGTGAGCAGGTCGCGGGGGCTGAGGTTGCCGTCGCGCAGTTGCTGGCCGATTTCCCGGCCGATCGGGTCAGGGCCGGAGATCAACGACTCGTAGACCATCTGCCGTCGCCGGGCCTCGTCGCGCACGACGGCACCGTACGGGGTGCGGTCGACGGCGGCGAGGACGTCCGCCGGGGTGCTCGGGGTGTCGTTCACGTGCACAATCCTCTCCGAGGTGGGTCAGCGGGGCAGCCCGTCGGGCGCCGGGGCCAGCACGGGCAACTCCCGCACGCTGGCCGCCATCCCGAAGTTGCCGACGGTGGCGGTGAAGGCGCTGGTCAGCGAGTCGGCGCGACCCACCAGGTCCAGGGCCTCCTTCAGGATGTCCCACATCTTGTAGCCCTCGTACAGCGCCGCCGCTCCGAACGCGATGCCACCGATGACGGTCTCCGAGGTGGCGACGGCCGTGCTGGCGGTCACCGTGAAGATCATGGCGGCGTCGGCGAGGTCGGACAGCAGCGAGCCGAGAACCTTGCCGATCTCGAACATCGCCTCGGCTGTCTTGCGATATTCGACGCCGAGCGCGAGCAGCGGGCCGCCGGCGGTGTCGAGTTTGCGTGCCGAGTCGACCAGGTGCGCCTGGAAGGCGGTGGCCGCCTTGCCCTGCCAGTGCTGCTCGGTGCCGAGGGCACCCCACCGGACGTTGTCGGCCATGCCGGCGAGGGCCGCGGCGAGACTGTCGAACACGTCCGCGCAGCCGCGCACCGCGGCCCAGTCACCGGCGATGGGTTTGACCAGCGACTCGTACGGGTCGTAGGCGCGGTCGCAGATGCCGAGCTTGGCGGCGAGCCAGGTGGCGCCCCAGATGGCGTCCCGGGTCAGTGACGTGGGGCTGGCCAGGTCCCACATCTGCGGCTCGAACTGGAACGCGTCGTCCTTGTTGTAGTCGGGCACCGAGCGCAGCAGCTGCTGCGGGTCGGCCCGGTCGGCGAACGGCGCGGGCAGGCTCGCGTCACGGTAGAGGTCCGCGAACTCGGAGCGGTCCACCGTCCAGGTGCGCCGGAATGCCTGGTCCAGCTTCTCGGCCGCCGCGGCGTCGGTGCGTTCGTAGTAGTCGAGCGACTGCCGCAGGGCCGTGCCGGTGTCGGCCGCCGTGTACTTGGCAATGTCCTCGACGAAGTCGCGAATGGCCAGCATGGCCTTCTCGTGCTTGCCGTTGATCCGGTTGATGAAACCCGGCCCGTATTCGAGTGCGGTGTTGGCGTCGAAGTAGGCCAACCCGGCGCGGGCGTCCTCCCCGAGACGGTCGAACACCTGTGGAAGGCCGCGCAGCGCGGCCACGTCGACGTCGAAACCCATGACCAAGCCCCCGTGTACGCCGACCGTCGGCCCCCGCCGCCGGTCATCGATGGGGTACATCCTGCTGCAGCCGGCGACTCCCGTGGGGGCGCGGTGCCGAGGCCGGGGTGACCCGCTCAGGCGGTGCCCTCGGCGACGAGCCGGCCGTCGACGTAGGCCCTGACGTGTTGCGGCCGGAAACCGGCGAGGAACACTTTGCGTTCCTTCTCGATGAGCACCGCGTGTCGTTCGTCCTGCCCCACCACGAACTCGTACCGCTTGACCAGGTCGACCGACAGAACCCGCAGCTCCTGGTGGACCGGTCGACCGTCCACCAGGATCGACAGGCCGCCCCAGAACTTGTTGAACGAGAACGTCACCTCGTGCCGCTCGTGGACACCGACGTCGAAGTTGAGTTTCACCGACCCGATTCTGCCGTACGACGAGGGACGGCAGAGGCCGCGAAGCGTAGCCGTGGAACGCCGGAGAATCCGCCCGGCGGGCGGTACATCCGATGTATGCGTACCTGCGCGGGTGTTCGGTGGTGACTTTCCGCTGATCCGGCCGGGCTGGGCGACGCCGCTTCGTTGCCGCCCTCCAGCCGATGTTGCATCGCTGTGCGGGACAGAGGGTGGGTTCTCGCTATGTATCGACCATTGCCGATTCTGTTGCGTCGGAGTAACCTTCGCGAAACACATCAGATGTCTGGCTGTCTCCGGGGCTGACCTCGGCCGGTCACTGCGGTCGCGGTCGATGCCAGCAAGCGGATCCCGACGACGGCTCCCATGGTTGTCCCGCTTCGGGTGGCCGGACCGGTCACCGTTTGGAGGATCGATGTCCGACCTGACTCGACGGCAAGCCATCAAGATCGGCGCAGCCGGTGCGGGCGGCGCTCTCCTGCCGCTGCCCTGGACCGCCGCGGCCCGCGCGGACGCGGTGGCGCCGCCGCAGGTGCTGGCCGCCGGGGACCTCGCCCTCTGGTACGACGAGGGGGCCGGCACCGACTGGCTCCGGGCGCTGCCGATCGGCAACGGCCGGCTCGGCGCCATGGTCTTCGGCAACGTCGACACGGAGCGACTCCAACTCAACGAGGACACCGTCTGGGCCGGCGGCCCGCACGACCCCAGCAACCCACGGGGCGCGGGATCGCTGGCGGAGATCCGGCGCCTGGTCAACGCCAACCAGTGGACCCAGGCCCAGGACCTGATCAACCAGACCATGATGGGCAACCCCGGCGGTCAACTGGCCTACCAGACCGTCGGCAACCTCCGGCTCGCCTTCGGGTCCGCCAGCGGGGCGTCGCAGTACGACCGGACGTTGGACCTCACCACCGCCACCGTGACGACGTCGTACGTGCTGAACGGCGTTCGTCACCAGCGGGAGGTGTTCGCCAGCGCGCCGGACCAGGTCATCGCGATGCGGCTCACCGCCGACCGGAACAACTCGATCAGCTTCACCGCCACCTTCGACAGTCCGCAGCGCACCTCGGTGTCCAGCCCGGATGGCACCACGATCGGCCTCGACGGCGTCTCCGGGAACATGGAGGGCGTCACCGGCGCGGTCCGCTTCCTCGCCCTGGCCAACGCGACAGTCACCGGTGGCAGTGTGTCCAGCTCCGGCGGCACCCTGCGGGTCACCAACGCCACGAGTGTGGTCCTGCTGATCTCCATCGGTTCCAGCTACGTCAACTACCGCAATGTCGGCGGTGACTACGGGGGCATCGCACGGCAGCGCCTCAGCGCCGCGCGGGCCAACAGCTTCGACCAGTTGCGCAGCAGGCACGTGGCCGACTACCAGGCGCTCTTCAACCGGGTCACCCTGGATCTGGGCCGCACCTCGGCCGCGAACCAGACGACCGACGTGCGGATCGCCCAGCACAACAGCGTCAACGACCCGCAGTTCTCCGCGCTGTTGTTCCAGTTCGGCCGGTACCTGTTGATCTCCTCCTCGCGGCCCGGCACCCAGCCGGCCAACCTGCAGGGCATCTGGAACGACTCGCTGACGCCCTCGTGGGACTCGAAGTACACGATCAACGCCAACCTGCCGATGAACTACTGGCCGGCCAACACGACGAACCTGGCCGAGTGCCACAACCCGGTGTTCGACATGGTCCGCGAGCTGTCGGTCGCCGGCGCGCGTACCGCTCAGGTGCAGTACAACGCGGGTGGCTGGGTCACCCACCACAACACCGACGCGTGGCGGGCCACCGCCGTGGTGGACGGCGCGTTCTGGGGCATGTGGCAGACCGGCGGCGCCTGGCTGTCCACCCTGATCTGGGACCACTACCTGTTCAACGGCGATGTCGAGTTCCTGCGGACGAACTATCCGGCCATGAAGGGCGCTGCGCAGTTCTTCCTGGACACCCTGGTGACCGAACCGACCCTCGGCTACCTGGTGACCAACCCGTCGAACTCGCCGGAGCTCAGTCACCACTCGAACGCCAGCGTGTGCGCCGGCCCCACCATGGACAACCAGATCCTGCGGGACCTCTTCGACGGCGTCGCCCGCGCGAGCGAGATCCTCAACGTGGACAGCACCTTCCGGGCCCAGGTCCGCGCCACCCGGGACCGGCTCCCCCCGATGAAGGTCGGCTCGCGCGGCAACATCATGGAGTGGCTCTACGACTGGGTGGAGACCGAGCCCAACCACCGGCACATCTCCCACCTGTACGGGCTGGCCCCCAGCAACCAGATCACCAAGCGCGGCACCCCACAGCTGTTCGAGGCGGCCCGGCGAACCCTGGCGCTGCGCGGCGACGACGGGACCGGCTGGTCGTTGGCCTGGAAAATCAACTTCTGGGCCCGAATGGAGGAGGGTAAGCGGGCGCACGACCTGATCCGCTACCTCGCCACCACCGCCCGGCTCGCGCCCAACATGTTCGACCTGCACCCGCCGTTCCAGATCGACGGCAACTTCGGCGCCACCGCCGGCATCGCCGAGATGCTGCTGCAGAGCCACGCCGGCGAGCTGCACATCCTGCCCGCCCTGCCGCCGGCCTGGCCGGCCGGGAAGGTGACCGGCCTGCGGGGGCGCGGTGGGCACACGGTCGGCATCACCTGGAGCAACGGTCAGGCCACCGAGGTGCTCGTCCGACCGGACCGCGCCGGCACGGTCCGCGTGCGCGCCCGGATCCTCACCGGCACCGTCTCGGTGGTCGACACCGCCGACGGTACGGCGCCCCGGGTCACCCGGATCGAGTCGGACCTGATCGAGGTCGCCGTGCAGGCCGGGCGCACCTACCGGGTCACCAGCACGGGCGTCGCCACGCCGACGCTGGAGCAGAGCTTCAGCAACGCCGGCATCACCAACGACAGCAACACCAACGTCGGCAACTTCGACGGTGGCGGCGCCAGCCTCTCCGCACAGGCCCTGGCGCAGGCCGGGGCCAGCCCGGGCAGCACGATCAGCCGCAACGGGGTGACCTTCCGCTGGCCCAACGTCAGCCCCGGCACGGCCGACAACGCCATCGCCTCGGGTCAGACCATCGGCATCAGCGGCACCGGCAGCACGCTCGGCTTCCTGCTGACCGGCACCTACGGCGCGGTGTCCGGAACGGGCACTGTGGTGTACGCCGACGGCACCCGGCAGACGTTCACACTGAGCTCGCCCGACTGGTACGGCGGGCCGCACTCCGGCGGCACCGCCGCCATCGTGTCCGCGTACCAGAACCGGCCCAACAACGGCCGCCAGAACACCGCCGCCTGCATCTACTACGTGGGTGTGTCGTTGCAGAGCAAGGCGGTGGCCCAGGTCGTCCTGCCCAACATCAGCGCGCGGCCGGCGACCAACGTACCGACCATGCACGTCTTCGCGATCGCGATCGGCGGCTGACGGCAACGGATCCTGCTCGGGGGAGCGAGACCGGGCCCGTCCCAACCGGGACGGGCCCGGTCGTCGTTACCGCTGGCCGATCTGCTCGCCCCGGCTCTCGATCCGGAAATGGTCGAAGGCGACGTCGAGGTCGGTGGAGGTGCCGGCCCGGTTGAAGGCCAGCACCCCGGCCTTCGTCGGCTCGGCGTTCAGCGTCTGCGAGCCGATGTAGCGGTAGACGCTGCCGTCGGTGGAGTAGTAGGCGCGGTAGCTGTCTCCGATCTTCGTCAGTCGCAGCCAGATGGCCCCGTCGGCCCCGACGATTCGCTGGGCGTCGGCACCGGTGATCTCCAGGGTCGACGCCGTGCCGTTCTGTTCGCGCAGGAAGATGATCCGGGCCTTGTTGACCGCCGCGGTCGCGTTGCCCATCTCCCAGGCGAGCTTCACGTAGTTGTTGTCGTCCGCGTACGCGACGACACCACCCTGCTCGTTGTTGTTGGCGAGTGGACGGGAGAAGACCATCCTGGATTCGGCCGTCCAGTCGCCGTTGACGTCCTGAAGCGCCATGTTCTTCGCGGTGTTCACGTTGCCCTGCAGGTCACCCTGCTGCGCGGTGATGACCAGCGACCCGTCGGCCAGACGCCACCTGCTCTCGTCCGGCCGGACCCACTGCCACTGCGGGCCGAGCTGGGTCGAGGTGAACTCGTCGCTGCCGGTGATGGTGGTGTTCAGGTCCAGGGTGTAGACCGACGAGGCGTCGCCGTTGGTGACGGTGACCCGTGCCTGCCCGGTGGCACTGTCGGCCTGCTCGACCACCACCGAGGCGGCGGTGTCGGCGGCACGCGCGGTGACCGTCGGCACGGCGGCGGTGCCGGCCGGCGTGAGGACGTTGTAGTGCCGCACCGTCGGGGAGAAGGACGCCAGGGGCTCGTCGTCGACGCGTAGGCTCGCGAGCGTCGTGTCGGGCACCAGATTGAAGACGTAGTTCTTCACGAGCGGTCCGAAGAAGCCCTCCTTGGTGACCTTGACGACCGCCTGACCGGGTACGCCGGCCGCCTGCGAGACGATCTCGTAGCGAGCCTTCCGATCGGCGGTCCGCACCTTCGTGATGGTCGGCGACGCGCCGGCCGGCACCGGGACGGTGTAGGCGTTCTCCGACAGGTTGAAGCCGCCGAACTCCTTCCCGCCGACCACGATCCTCGCGGACAGCGGCGCGTCGTCCACCGGGATGTCGCGCCCGCTGAACTCCTTCCAGTAGTTCACCGAGGTGTCGCGCCAGTCGGCGGCGTCCGCCTCGTGGACGGCCAGCTTGGCGCGTACCTCCGCGAACCGGCGTGCGTCGATGTCGGGCTGGAGCGTCTCCCAGGTCTCCCGCATCCAGGTCACGTACTGCACGCCCATCTGGTAGCGGTAGACCAGCTCGTCCCAGAACGTCCGGCCGCTGTCCATCCGGTGACCCCAGGGCACGTGGTGGAACCACATCAGCAGGTTCTCCGGGACCGAGCCGATGTCGCCGTAGCGCTGCCGCAACCGGGGGAAGTACTGGGCGGCGAGGTTGCTGCCGGTGGGGGAGCGGTCGAAGCCGAGGCCGACGCTGTCGGCCTTGTTGTAGTAGATCGGGCTCCAGTCGTCGCGGCCCGCCCAGTCGGCGGGATCGGGCCGGTAGTGCGCGCCCTCGGCGAACTGGTGGCCGATGCCCAGCGGCGTCTGGTAGCTGACCAGCGACTCCCATGAGCCCATCATCATCTTCCGGATGGTGTCGACGACACGTCGGTCGTTGCTCCAGGTCATCCGTACCCAGTCGGTCGCGATGTCCCCCGAGTCGAGCGTCCAGTCCCACGCCTGACGGCCGAAGGAGAAGAGGTTCGCCTGGGAGAAGTGGTGCCCGGTCAGGTTGTCGGCGTTGCCGAGGTTCGCGACACCGACGATGGCCGTGTCCCGGTGGTGCTGGGCGGTCCCGTCGACGATGTCGCCGACCAGGCGGTCGCGCAGCAGCTTCCCGTTGTCGTCGGTCGCGTACGTGTCGGTCTTGAGGATCTCCTCGTACATCGGACCGAGGTAGGCCAGCATCCAGTTCTGGCCCGTGTACTCCTGCGTGATCTGGAGTTCCAGCGCCTGGTTGGTGTTCTCCATCCGGCCGAACATCGGGTGGATGGGTTCCCGGGCCTGGAAGTCCAGCGGCCCGTTCTTGGTCTGCAGGAACACGTTGTCGGCGAAGCGCCCCCTGGTGCCGTCCGGCTGGACCTCGTCGTCGATCGGCCCGAACTCCAGGTAGGCCCGCTTGAGTCGGTCGTTGTCGACCTCGGCGTTGTAGACGAACGTCCGCCAGTGCACGGTCATCCCGAGCGGCGCCACCGCGGCGGCGATGGCGTTCGCGCCGTCACCGTGGTCGTACCCGAAGTCCTGTGGCCCCGGCTGGCCCTCCGAGTTGGCCTTCACGGTGAGGCCCATGAAGTCCGGGATGGCGGTCTGGATCTGCCGGGCCCGCCGGTTCCACCAGCCCCGGAAGTCGGCGCCGTAGGGATCGAGCTGGCTGTTGGTGAGCGTGTCCGGCGCGAAGCGGCTGTCGGTGGGCGCGGTGTAGCGGATCGACAGGCCCAGCTTGATGCCGTACGGACGCAGCGCGTCGGCCAGCGCCGCCTCCTGCGCGATCCGGGCGCTGGTCAGGTACGCGTTGTCGGCGTTGACGTTGTTGATGGTGATGCCGTTGATCCCGAGCGACGCCAGCGCGCGTGCCAGCACGATGTAGCGGTCCAGGATGACGGGCAGGTTCCGGCCGGCGCTGGCCCCGGTCGCGGCGAAGTTGAAGATCGCCCCGCTCTCGCCGTTCAGCCCGCCCAGTCCCGAGGCGTTGTTGCCGGCGTAGAGGCGCTCGGTCTCCCAGTTGTTCAGCAGCCGATGCTTGATCTTCGGTGACTCGGCGAGGCGGAGGCGGTCGATGGGCTTCTGTGTCTGCAGCAGCCGGAGGAAGGCGTAGGTTCCGTACAGCGCGCCGAGGTCGGTGTTGCCGGCGATGACGGTGAACCGCCCCTTCGCGCTGGTCACCGAGCGGACGAGGTAGCCCTCGTCGCCGACCTTGGCCAGGTCCCGCGCCGGGATGGCACGGCTCACCAACGGCGAACTCGTCGGCGTGCCGACCACGACCGCGCCGTCCGGTACGCGGTGGCCGTCGACCGTCGTCACGGGTGTCGGCTGGCCGAGCAGCCCGCCCAACCCGCGTACCAGTTCGTCCCGGGCCGCGCCGAGCGTGGTCTCGGCCAGCTTCTCACCGGACCCGGGTGCCATGCTGAGGTCCGGCGTGTGCCGGTGGACCTTCGTGGCGTCGGCGTTCTCGACCACGATTGCGGTGACCGTCCGACGGTAGTCGCGCAGCAGCTTCGAGTCGCTGACCGGCACGTACCGCAGCCACAGGTCGGAGCCGCTGTAGTCGTCCGGTGACGCGGCTGCGGCGACAGGTGTCGTGGCGACCGTGAGGGTGGCCGCGACCGTGGCGAGCACCGTTCCCAGCACGATGAGGGTCCGCCGTAGCCTGGGTGTCGAGCCTCGGATCATCGCCATCTCCTCGTTCGTCCACTCGGGATGCCGTGCGGGCCCGGCGTGCGAGCACGACGACGTCGACAGATGGGTGCACGTCGATGCTGCGCGGCACCACCGCGCCTCGGCAACGAGTTGTCGTTTCTTGTCGCGGCCCACATCACGGAGATGAATCGAGTAGCGTGGCCGGCTCCCTCGTGAAAGTGTCGCCGCGTGGTTCAACCGACTCTGCGCACCGCCCGACTGTTGATGGTTCCCCTCGAAGATCGGCACTTCGAACTGGAGGTCGAGCTGGACTCCGACCCGGAGGTGCTTCGTTACATCACCGGGCGGGCGCGATCCAGGGACGAGGTGGCCGCGTCTCACTCGCAGCGGTTGGCGCTGTCCGGCAAGGTGGACGGCCTGGGCTACTGGATGGCGTTCGGGTCCGATGGCGGTGCGCGTGGCACGGTACCGCCGGAGCATGAGGACGAGGGCGATTTCATCGGGCTGATGATGCTTCCGCCGGCACACGGCCCCGACCAGCCTGACGATCCGACCGTCGCGGAGTTGGGTTACCGGCTCGCCCGCCGCTACTGGCGCAGAGGTTTGGCCAGCGAGGCATCCCACGCTCTGTTGGGGCATGCCTTCGACACCGTCGGGCAGAGCCGGGTGATCGCGCAGACCATGACGGTGAACGTTGGATCTCAAGGCGTGATGAGGGCCGTCGGCATGCGGTATGTGCGTACCTACTTCCCTTCCTGGGACGACCCGATACCAGGAACAGAATCCGGCGAGGTGGAGTACGAGATGACCCGTGAGATGTGGGAGGCATGTCGCGAGGCGTACTGAGACGTGAGGCTCGCCGTCCTCAACGGAGACGTGGCCGGCAGATGCCCGCGCGGACCTCTGCGACCGCGTCGGCAAGGACTTCCACTCCCTCTGTGATGGCGCGTTCGGGGAGGGTGGCGTAGCCGAAGATCAACCCGCCAGGTCCGCCCGGGCTCAGTCGGTACCGGGAGACGCCCTGCACGACCAGGCCGTGCCGGGCGGCCGCGGCCACGACCGCGGCCTCGTCGAGGTCGTGCGGGAGCCAGGTTACGACGTGTTGGCCCGCCGCGACACCGACCGGTTTCAGGTCGGGCAGCCGGGTGCGTAGTGCGGCCAGGAGTGCGTCGCGACGGCGGCGGTAGACCGGGCGCATGCGCCGCAGGTGCCGGTCGAACTCGCCGCGAGTGAGGAAGTCGGCGAAGGTCAGTTGGTCGATGACGGGGGAGCCGCGGTCGGCCAGAACCTTGGCCGTCGCGATGTCGTCGACCAGGTGTGCCGGCGCCAGCAGCCAGCCGAGGCGCAACCCTGGCGCCAGGGTCTTGCTCGCAGTGCCGCAGTACACGACGGTGTCGGGCGCCAGCCCCTGCATGGCGCCGATGGGTGAGCGGTCGTAGCGGTACTCCGCGTCGTAGTCGTCCTCGATCACCACGGCGCCTCGACGCTGGGCCCAGGTGATCACTCGGGCCCGCGCGGAGGCCGACAGGACCCCGCCGGTGGGCCACTGGTGCGAGGGCGTCAGCACGACGGCGTCCGCATCGGTCTGTTCGAGCGCCTCGACGAGGATGCCGTCCGGCCCGACCGGGACGCCGATCACGTCCAGGCCGGCGGCGGCGGCGACCGAGCGGGCGTCGTCGTCCGGGGACGGGTCCTCGACGGCCAGCCGCCGCGCGCCGCGCGCCGCGAGCACCTGGAGCAGCAGCGCGACGCCCTGGCCGTAGCCACTGCAGATCACGACGTTCTCCGGCCGGGCCGACGTGCCGCGGACCCGGTCGAGGTAGTCGGTCAGGGCTGCGTGCAGTTCGGGCACGCCACGCCCGTCGAGGTAGGCGAAGCGCTCGTTCGGCGCGGTGGTGAGGACCGTGCGCGCCGAACGCAGCCAGGCGGCCCGGGGGAACGACGACACGTCGGTGCGGCCGTACCCGAAGTCGATCCCGGCCGCCGGCCGATCCCCGGCGCGGCGATCCACCGGCGTCGGAACCGGCTCGACCGCAACGCGGGTGTAGCCGCCCGCCCGACTGGTGAGGTAGCCCTCGGCGACGAGTTGCTGGTATGCCTCGACCACGACCCCGCGCGACACTCCGAGATCGGCTGCGATGGTGCGGGTGGGTGGCAGGGACGTCCCGAGACGTAACCGGCCTGCCCGGATGCCGCCCCGGATCGAGGCGGCGATCTGCCGGTGCAACGGTTCGGCGGCGGAGCGGTCGACGTCGATGAGCAGGTCCACCGCCGTACTCGAATTGGTCCTGGCGCGGCCCATGCAATCGGACCTTACCGGGTGTACCGATCTCCGGCAGGCTCGGACGTATGACGACAGCGACAAGCCTCCGCCTCGCCGGCCGCCTCCTCACTCCGGACGACCCGGGTTACGACGCCGCCCGCACGGTCTGGAACGCCATGATCGACCGCCGCCCACGAATGATCGTGCCGGCCGCGAGCGTCACCGACGTGGTGGCCGCGGTGTGCCTGGCCCGGGAACTCGACCTGGAGATCGGGGTGCGCTGCGGCGGGCACAACGTGGCCGGCCTCGCTGTCCCCGCGAACGGCCTGATGATCGACCTGACCGCGTTGAACGGCGTTCGGGTCGACCCGATCCGGCGGCGCGCCCGGGTCCAGGGCGGCGCGCTGTTGGGCGCACTCGACCGGGCGTCGCAGCCATACGGCCTCGCCACGACCGCGGGTAACGTCTCGCACACCGGGGTCGGCGGCCTGACCCTCGGCGGCGGCATGGGCTGGCTCGCCCGCCAACACGGATTGGCCTGCGACAACGTCGTCTCCTACACGGTGGTCACCGCGGACGGGAAGGTGGTGACCGCGAGCCGAACCGAGAACCCCGACCTCTACTGGGGTCTGCGCGGCGGGGGTGGCAACTTCGGGATCGTCACCGACTTCGAATTCCAACTGCACCACACCGGAACGCAGACCCTGGTCGCCGAGTTCGACTTCCGCGCCGAGGACGCCGTACCCGTGCTCGAAGGCTGGCGGGACCTCAACGCCGTCGCGCCACGGCAGGCGACCTTCACCGCCGATGTCCACAGCACGCCCGGCGGCCCAGTCGCCACCGTTGGCTTCGTCTGGGTCGGCGACCCGGCACCGGGTCGCCGGTTGCTGCCGGCGATGCGTGCACTCGGGCGCCCGGTCGCCGAGCGGGTCACCACCCCGTCGTACCTCGAACTCCAGCAACGCGACGACACCACCGGCGGCCACGCCTACCGCCGGTACTCCAGCGCGCACTACCTGCGGCAGTTCCCCACCGCCGCGATCGAGGCATTCCTACTGCGCGGCGCGGCAGACCTGCACGCCGGCACCGCACTGCCCGGCGTCGGCCTGCAGGCATACGGTGGCGCTATCGCCGACGTCGCGGACGCCGACGCCGCGTTCAGTCACCGCGGCACGACATTCGAGTACGGCGCCGGCTCCCGCTGGACCGAGCCGTCCGAAGACGACGAACGGATGGCAGCGGCTCGCAGCGCCGGATCCGCGCTCGACCCGTACGCCCACGGCGTCTACGTCAACTCGCTCGCCGGCGACGAGGGGCAACGCGGGGTACGCCGTGCCTACCCGGCCGCCAAGCTCGCCAGGCTGACCGCCCTCAAGAACGTCTGGGATCCGCAGAACGTCTTCCACCTCAACCACAACATCCGGCCGAGCCGCGCCTGAGCCGGCACCGGGACGACGTACGTCAGGTAGTTTGCGCCGTGAGCGGATGCCCGGCATCCGACGTCGGCGACCGCAGCCACCGCGGACAACCGAGCCGCATTCGGCGCCACGGCGCGCTACTCTCTGAACTCTGTCACGGAGAGCGCCTTGTCCAGCCGACCGGCGGCGAGGTCGTCGTGGCGGATCACGAAACTCCCGGAGTAGGACTCGTCGGCCAGGGAGAAGCGGGCGAGCGACAACCACTCGCTCGTCAGCCGGTGCTTCTCCTCCTCCACATGGGAATACCACTTCGCCACCGGTATGACGATCTCGCCAGCCTTCTCGCGCCCCGCGAGGGTCTGCTCGGCGATACTCGTGATCACCTCGTCATCGACGTACCCGCCGAGATAGGCGCTGGCGAGCCCTGCGTCTGGCGGCCAGAGGTCGTCGGCCGTCGCGCAGAGTTCGTCCAGGTGCGGCAGGTCCCGCTCCAGGTCACGGATCAACTGTTGCTGGAAGGGCGACAGGTCGTCCTCGTCCTCGTCCTCGTCCGTCCCGAACCAGTCGGGCAACTGTGGGAGGAGCGTGGCGCGGACGTCGTACTGCTCGCCGACGATCTCGTGGTCGGTGGGGTGCTCCGCTACCTCGGTATCGGTGCCGGCCGGCACGTACACGACTCGCGCGTACCCCGGCTCCCTCGCCAGATGGTCCTCCTCGTGGTCGAGGAAGAAGAGCATCGAGCCGGCGGTCGGCAGGCCGGAGCCGTCGATTCCCGGCAGCGCCGCACAGTCGACGGAGAAGATGAACGGCAACCGACTGGCCCCGGCGACCGGCCAGTCCATGCCCACCGGGAGCCGGGGCAACCCACCGAACTGCCCGACCGGAACACCGCCCGAGCCCCCGCTCAACCGGATCGACAGACGGAGGTGCTCGGTGAACCTGCTGATCTCGTCGTCCGGGATGCCCAACTCGAGCGCTGCGGCACGGAACTGCCCCTGATGATCCATGGCCCAGCATGATGCCACGAGGAGACGACGAGACGGGGAGTCCGGCTACCCGGCCCGCACGCACCGCTGTCGACGTCGTCGCCGTGATCGGATACGCGCGCTCCTACCGGGTCGGCGGCGGCATGCGCCCAGGCGTGCCGGTAGGCGGCGCCGTCGCTGGTCTGACGCGACGGTGTTCACTGCTTCGAGGGAGGCGGCAGGCGTGCGGCGAGCGTGGGCGGCCGGCGTACCCACGGTCGGGCGCGACCTACGCTCCGGTCGCGGGCGGCCGTCGAGTGGCGGACCACGAGGCGTACCGGCAGGACCATCGGCCGGCCGGTGTGCCCGGGGGCACCCTCGATCATCGTGAGCAGGTGCCGGGTCGCCGCCGACCCCTCCGCGTAGAACGGCGCCGCGACCGTGGTGAGCCCAGGTGTGACGATGTCGGCGGCGAGAGTGTTGTCGAACCCCACGATGCTGACCTCGCCCGGAACGTCGACGCCCATCCGGGTGAGGCCGCGGATGAGCCCGATCGCCATCTGGTCGTTGAAGGCGAGGACGGCGGTCGCGGGACGGGCGCGCAGCTCCTCGGCGGCCCGCTCGCCGCCCTCGATGGTCGGGCTGAACGGGCCGATCTGGCGCACCTTGATCTCGAGTTCCATGCCGGCTTCGAGCAACGACCGCCAGCGGATGCCGTTCGGCCAGGACGCCTGCGGTCCCGCGACGTAGGTGATGTGGTCGTGCCCCAGTTCCCCGAGGTGCTCGGCGGCCCGCCGGACCCCACGAGGGTTGTCCGTCACGACGCAGGGGACGTCGGCGACGGCGCGGTTGAGGACCACCACCGGCCGTTGCTTGGCGAACATCCGGATCGCCGAGTCCGACATCCGGCTGCTGGCCAGCACGATGCCGTCGACTGTCGACATCGTGCGTTCGATCGCCGCCCGCTCCAGCCGGTCGGACTCCTGGGCGTCGATGAGCACCGTGGTGTACTCGTCGTGCATCGCCGTCTCCTGCGCCCCGCGCACGATCCCGGCGTAGACCGGGTTGGTGATGTCGGCGATGACGAGCGCGATCATGCGCGTACGGGACGTGGTGAGGGCGCGGGCGAGCGGGTTGGTCCGGTAGCCCAGCCGCTCGGCGACCTGCCGGACCCGTTCGGCGGTCTCGGAGTTGACTCGACTCGGCCGGGAGAAGGCGCGGGACACCGTGGAGGGTGAGACGTCGGCTTCGGCCGCGACGTCGTAGATCGTGGCTCTCCTGTCGGGCGGCCTGGTGTGGTCGGGCATTGTCATGCTCCCCCCGGCTACGCGCCGTGATCATGCTATGACGCCGGTGTGTCCTCGGCAATGCCCCGGCAACATTCGGGCCCCCGCTACGCATTCGCGCGAGGCAATACATGGCAACCCGTTGCCGTTCCGGCATGCCGGCTGTCTGAATGCATCACAGATGGCCCATGGCGGGCGGCCCCACGGGCGACCCCACCTGAGCAGAGCGTGGACCTACCTGGCCGGGCCGGGTAGCCGACGAAGGAGACGGCTGATGGGTATGACGCGGCGAGGCGCCCTCCTGGTCACGGCATCGTCGCTCCTGGTGGGCGCGGTCGGGTGTGGAGCGCCGGAGACCCCCGGCGACACCTCGGGTGACACCTCCGGTGAGGTGCCGCAGCGGCCCGGCCGGGCCGTGACGCTCAACGTCCTCGACGTGGCGGGCAACCTTCAGCTGACCCAGGGCATGATCGACGAGTTCGTGTCGAAGAACCCGGACGTGATCTCCCGGGTCACGTACTCGAAGGCGCCGGCGCCCGAGTTGGCCGGCAAGATCAAGGCCCAGCAGGGTGCGGACCGGGTGGACATCGGTCTGGTGTTGACCGGCGTCGACGGCCTCGCGGCCGGAATCGAGCAGGGGCTCTGGGTCGACGTGCTGCCGACGTTCCAGGACCGTCTCGGCGGCATGAGCAACTACCTGGAACCGGCCGCCGCGATGCAGAAGCTCGCCGGCAACGCCGGTGTGACAGTCACCTACTACCCGTCCGGCCCGCTGCTCGAATATCTGCCGTCGCGCCTCGCGACGCCCCCCACCAACGCGCAGGCTCTGCTCGCCTGGGCCAAGGCCAACCCGAAGAGGTTCCAGTACGCCCGACCGGCCAACTCCGGTCCGGGACGCACGTTCCTGATGGGGCTGCCCTACATCCTGGGCGACACGAACCCCAAGGACCCCACCGCGGGCTGGGACAAGACGTGGGCCTTCCTCAAGGAGCTGGGCCAGTACGTCGACTACTACCCGTCCGGCACCACCGAGACGATGAAGAACCTCGCCAACGGCACCGCCCACCTGATCGTCAGCACTACCGGCTGGGACATCAACCCCCGGGTGTTGGGCACGGTGCCCAAGGACGCGAGGATCGCCACGATCGACGGATTTCACTGGGTCACCGACGCGCACTACGCCGTCATGCCCAAGGGGGTGTCGACCGACACCCAGGCCGCGGTGCTGGCCCTGCTGGCGTTCATGCTCACCCCCGAGCAGCAGGCGAAGGCGTACGACGAGGGGTACTTCTACCCCGGGCCGGCGGTGAGGGACGTCCAGCTCACGTCGGCGCCGCAGAAGAGCCAGGACGCGATCCGCGAGTTCGGTCGCCCCGAGTACGACGCGCTGATCGCCGGCAACCCCACCGAGGTCCCGCTCGACGCGAAGAGCCTCGTGGCGGCGTTCAACCGTTGGGACCGCGAGATCGGCGGCGGGAAGGTCAAGCAGGGATGAGCGCCTTCTCCCGACTTCGCCTGGACGGGGTGTCCCGCCGGTTCGGCGGGCAGGCCGCGCTCACCGAGTTGGACCTGACGATCGAGGCGGGGGAGTTCATCGCCCTGCTCGGCCCGTCCGGCTGCGGCAAGTCGACGGCGTTGAACTGCCTGGCCGGGCTCCTGCCGTTGACGGCGGGGAGCATCTGGCAGGACGAGCGCCGCATCGACACGCTGCCGCCGGAGCGGCGCGGGTTCGGCATGGTGTTCCAGAGCTACGCGCTCTTCCCCCATCTGACGGTCCGGGCCAACATCGCCTTCGGGCTGCGGATGCGGCGGCTGCCCAGGGAGGAGACGCGCCGGCGTACGGAGGAGGCGGTGCGGCTGGTGCGGCTGGAGGACCACGTCGACAAGCTGCCCGGCCAGCTCTCGGGTGGTCAACAGCAACGCGTCGCCATCGCCCGTGCCGTCGTGTTCGAGCCGTCCCTCGTCCTGATGGACGAGCCGTTGAGCAACCTCGACGCCAAGCTGCGCCTGGAGATGCGCACCGAGATCCGCCGGCTGCACCAGTCGCTGGGGCTCACCACCGTCTACGTCACCCACGACCAGGAGGAGGCGCTCTCCCTGGCCGACCGGTTGGTGGTGCTGCGGGAGGGGCGCGTGCAGCAGGTCGGGTCGCCGCGCGAGCTGCACACCCGACCGGCCAACTGGCACGTCGCCGACTTCATGGGCTACCGCAATCTGTGGCCGGCCCGGGTCGAGCAGGTGGACGGTGCGCGGGCCGCCGTCGAGTCGTCCGGTCATCGCCTGCTCGGCGAGGCCGTGGGCGACCTCCACCCGGGGGCGGACGCGGTGGTCGCGGTGCGCCCCGAGGACATCCGCGTCGACGGGCCCGGCGAGACCCGAAACGCCCTGTCGGCCACCATCGAGGTGGTGGAGTACCAGGGCCGTGAGTTCGCGGCCGAGGCTCGCACCGACACGGACCTGTTGCTGCACCTGCGTACCGAGCAGCGCATCGCACCGGGCGACCAGGTCAAGCTCGCCGTGGACCCGCATCGGCTCCTCGTCTATCCCGCCGACACGGCGCAGCGGGCCGACCGTCTCGTGGACGCCGCGAAGGCGGCCCGGTGAACGGCAGCCACGCCGGGAGGCCGCTGACGCACTGGCGGCACCGTCTCGCCGAGCGGGGCATCGACCGCCAGCTGTGGTTGCTGGTCCCGGCGTTGGTCTTCGTGGTCGCGCTGTTCCTCTATCCGTTCTTCTACGGGCTGGGGCTCTCGTTCCAGCCGACCAACGGCGGGCCGTTCAGCGACTACGCCCGGTTCTTCTCCGACGCCTACGAGCGGGGCACGATCTGGATCACGCTGCGGATCGCGTTGCCGGCAGCTCTCCTGAACGTCCTCGCCGCGGTGCCGATCGCCTACCGGATGCGCGGACGCTTCCGGGCCAAGCGGCTGGTCACCACACTGCTGGTCGTGCCGATCACGCTCGGCACGGTGCTCACCGCCCAGGGGCTGTTGAACTTCCTCGGCCCGACCGGCTGGTTCAACCGGATCCTGTTGGCCACGGGCCTGGTCGACGAGCCGGTGCGACTGACCCACAACTACTGGGGGGTCTTCTTCTCGCTGGTGATCACCGGATTCCCGTTCGCGTTCCTGCTGGTGCTCTCCTACCTCTCCGGCATCGACCCCACCCTGGAGCGGGCGGCCGCGACGCTGGGGGCGGACTGGCGTCGCCGGTTCACCCGGATCACCCTCCCGCTGCTGATGCCCGGCCTGGCCACGACCTTCTGCCTGACGTTCGTGCTGGCGTTCAGCGTGTTCCCGTCGGCCGTCCTGGTCGGCAACCCGGCCGGCGAGACGCGGGTCATCTCCCTCGCCGCGTACCAGGCGGCGTACGAGCGGTACGACTACCCGTACGCCTCGGCCATCGCGATGATCATGGGATTCGTCGAGTTGGTCATCATCGCGCTGGTGTTGGCCGCGCGCAGCCGTTTCTACACCGGCTCCACCGGAGGCAAGGGCTGATGGCAACGATCACCGAGGCCCCACCGGCGCCGCCCCCCGCCCGCACCGAGCGACGGCGCGTCACCGCGCGACCCGCCGCCTGGATCGTGTGGGGCGTCGTCGTCTTCTTCTTCCTCAACCTGCTCGGCGTCGTGGCGTCCGTGCTGGTCAGCTCGTTCGGCCAGCGCTGGTTCGACACCTGGCTCCCCGACGGATACACCACCAGCTGGTACGGGCGGGCCTGGGACGAGTTCGCGCTCCTACAGGTCATCGTCGTGACGCTGGAGGTCTCCGTACTCGTCGTGGGTCTCTCGCTGCTGATCGGCGTGCCGGCGGCCTACGCCCTCGCGCGACGCTCGTTCCCCGGCAAACGGCTGATCTTCCTCGTGTTCCTGCTGCCCATCCTGATGCCCCCGATCACGTACGGCATCCCGCTGGCGACAGTCCTCTACAAGTTCGGCCTGGCCGGGAACATGTCCGGGGTGGTGCTCGCCAACCTCGTACCCTCGGTGCCCTTCGTCATCCTGACCATGACCCCGTTCATCGAGCAGATCGACCCGCGGATCGAGAGTGCGGCGCGCATGTGCGGCGCGGGCCTGCGGACGGTGTTCCTCCGAGTCCTCGCACCGTTGCTCGTGCCGGGCATCCTCGCCTCCGCGATCCTCGTCCTGGTCCGGACCGTGGGGATGTTCGAGCTCACCTTCCTCACCGCGGGCCCGGACTCGCAGACCCTCGTCGTGGCGCTCTACTACTCGATGTCGGCGTCCGGGATCAGGGCCCAGCAGTCGGTCGACGCCATGGCGGTCATCTACACCTCGATGATGCTCGTCCTGCTCGTCGTCGCCCTGCGCTACGTCAACCCGACCCAGCTGGTGGCGCGGGTGAAGGACGAGCCGGAGCACTGAACGTCGGCGTCACCCCGACCGGCCTGGTCAACCGCCCACGGCATCCCGGGGCAGCGCGTCGGCCCGCCAGCCGACGTGCGGGGAGGCCGCCTCGTCGAGGATCTCGCCCACCCGTCCCACCATTGTGCGAAGTGCGGGCAGCTTCGTCCGCAGACCGCGGTACGCCGAGGCGAGGGCCGGGTCGACCGCGACCGGCTCGCTGCGGGTGCCCTCCGGGTCGAGCTGGGTGACGGCACCCTGGAGGTCGGGAGCGAGACCGATCGCGAAGAGCCCGAGCGCGGCCGCGCCGAGGGCGACGTCGTCGGTCTCGCCCGACGCCCGCACCGGACAATCCAGGACCGCCGCCATCACCTGTCGCCACAGGAGAGAACGAAACGCGTCACCGGACAGGTGAACGCTGCGGACCGGCGTCAACTCGGCCAGGCGGTCGCGGACGCCGCCGAGTTGCAGGCAGACGCCCTCCACGGCGGCCCGCACCAGATGGCCGCGAGAGTGGTGGCCGCGCAACCCCAGATACGCGCCCAGCGGGCCGGAGCCCTCCGGGAGGGCCCGGTCGTCCCACAGACAGGGCAGCATCACGAGGCCGTCGCTTCCCGGGGCGACCCGTTCGGCGAGCCTCAGGAGCGCGGGCGGGGCGCAGTCGTCACCGGACGACGGAGGGTGGTCGGGCGCGAGGGTGTGACCTGCCCACCGCACGACGTTGCCACCGTTGCCGACCGCCGCGCCGACAACCCACGCGTCCTCGGTCAACGCACCGCAGGAAAAGGTCTCCGTCGCGTCGACGAGGGGAGCCGTGACCACCGTCCGCAGGGACCCGGTGGCCCCGAGGGTCAGGCCGGCGACGGTGCTGCCGATCGCCGCGGTGCCCAGACTGCGCAACGGTCCGTCGCCCGCCCCCACCACGACAGGTGTGCCGGGCGGCAGACCGACCGCCCGTCCGGCCGTCGCCGAGAGCCGCAACACGGCAGTCGTGGGCAGGACCGGGGGCAGTTGACTCTCGGACACCCCGACGAGGTCGAGGACGGCTGGGCTCCACACCCGCCGGTGGACGTCGAACAGTCCCGTGCCGGACGCCGAGGACAGCTCGGTCACCAACGTCCCGGTCAGCCGGTGGACCAGGTAGTCCTTGAGGCCGACCCACCACCGCGTCGCCGTGCAGAGGTACGGCTCGTGGCGGGCGAACCACATGAGCTTGCAGAGCGGGCTGCTGGGGTGCACGGGTGTGCCCGACAACCGGTGCAGCTCCCGGCTCTGACCGGAGAACCGCAGGTCGCGGGCCACCTCCGCGGACCGCGAGTCGTGCCGGGTCAGCAGCGGCGTCACCGGCGTCAGCGCCGCGTCCAGCCCGATCAGGCCGTACCTGGCGGAACTGAGCGCGACGGCGACGACCTCCGCGCCGGCGGTGTCGGCGACACACGTGGACATCGCCGCCAGGGTGGCCGCCACGAGGACGCCGGGCTCCTGTACCAGCCAGCCGGGCACCGGCTGCAGGAGTGGACACTGCCGTGTCTCGACGTGCCGCGCGGTGCCGTCCAGCGCGAACGATGCCACCCGGACGGTGGTGGCGCCCACGTCGACCGCGAGGATGACACGACGTCCCGGCCCCATGCGCCCATGGTCGAGCGGTGTTCGCCGGGCCGGCAAGCGGTTGCGCGCAGTTGTCGTCGCCCTGACGAGGCGCACGCGCGTGGTCGACCGGGCGAGGAAGATCGAGCGTCGACGACGCGAGTCGTGACAGGATTGTCGGCATGTCTGCTCGCGCACTGAGCTTCGGGATGGTGGCGGAAGCATACGAACGGTACCGGCCCGGATATCCCGTCGAGCTTCTCGACCTGGTGATGACCTACGCGGGTCGGCCGATTCGAACGGCCCTGGAGATCGGTGCGGGGACAGGCAAGGCGACACGTCTGTTCACCCGACGGGAGGTCACGCTCACCGTGACCGAACCGGACGGGGCCATGCTCGCCGAGCTACGCAAGCACGTGCCGTCCCGCGTCCAGACGGTGCAGGCCGCCTTCGAGGACCTGCGACCGGGGGAGCGATACGGCCTGGTGTACGCGGCCGCGGCGCTGCACTGGACGAAGGCGGAGGGCCGGTGGTCGCGGATGGCCGCGCTGGTGGAGCCGGGCGGTGTGTTCGCCTCGTTCGGCGCCCCGATCCAGCTGGCCGACCCGGCGGTGGCGGACGCGGTGCGTGCGGCCCGGGCGCCGTTCCTGGAGAGCGACGAGGTGCCGTCGCCCGACGGCACGCCCCCGGGGCATGCGATGCAGTGGCCGGGCACCGAGCTTCAACGGTCCGAGTGGTTCACCGACGTCCAACAGGTCGTGATCGAGCGGCGTCTGACGATGAGCGCCGACGACTACGTCGGGCACCTGTCGACGATCTCGGCGTATCTCGAACTGCCGACCTCGGAACAGGAGCAGGTCTTCCACCGGATCACGCAGGTCCTGCCCGAGACGGTCGACCTTGCCGCCGACATCATCGTCCATCTCGCCCGTCGGCGGCACGAGCATTAGCGCCTCGACACCGGCGGCTGCTCAGACCAGGAAGTTCTCCCGCATCCTCGCGCCCAGGTTGATCCCACCCACCGCGCGAGGGCCGGCCGGGTCGTGCACGCTGACGGTGTTGTTGCGGCGCATCAGCTCCCGGACCGCCGGCGGCAGCCGGGGCGGATCGTCCATGGCCGCGAGGACCTGCCCGGCGCTCAGGATCAGCCGATCGGCCAGGGTGGCGGCGTCGGTGTCCACCCGCACCCGTCCGTACTCCCAGGCCGCGGTGGTGAGGTCGAGCACCTCGAACACGCGGGTCAGCAACGGGTTCGGGTCGGTCACCCGGTCGAGCCGCGGCGCCCGGCTGCCGACCACCGTGACCGCGGCGGCCACCTGCGCGTACGGGTGGAAGCCGCTCGGCAGGGCGAACAGTGGCCAGCGCAGGGCGTGTCCGGCCTCCACCCACAGCGGCCGGTAGTTGCGACGGTGCACCAGGAGCCGCCGGCCCGTCCGTCGGTGGATCTCCTGGGCCTGGGCCTGAAGGTCCACGTGGGCCTCGTCGGCGACCTGGCTCACGATTCGAGCTGCCACCACCAGACCGTCGTCGCTGTCCAGCGTTGCGGTCAGCGCCTCGACCTGGTCCGGGAAACGAACCTGCGCGTGGGCGCCGTAGCGGGACTGGACCTCCCGTAACAGCGCCTGCTGTCGTCCCGGGTCGAGCTGGACCCGCCTACCGCCCAGCAACCGCCGGAGCCAACGCATGTCGCCTCGATTCAGCAGAGCCGTCGTGGACGGCGGCAATGCTAGTGCGTCGGCCCTCCCTCATGTTCCCAAGGGGGTTGATCGACGCCGCTCTCGGAGACGACGATCACCGACGACGCGGCGCGACCAGCCCCGACTCGTACGCCCACACGACCAGCTGGGCGCGGTCGCGGCAGTGCAGCTTCGTCATCGCCCGGTTGACGTGTGTCTTGGCGGTCAGCGGACTGATCACCATGCGCGCGGCGATCTCGTCGTTGGTCAACCCGCGGGCGACCAGCTCGACGATCTCCTGCTCCCGGGCGGTCAGCACGTCGCGTCCGGCCGTCGGCACGGCCGGCGGTGGGCCGGCCACGAACTCACTGATCAGCGTGCGGGTGACGGTCGGCGCGAGCAGCGCATCACCGCGGGCGACGACGGTGACGGCCTGCAGCAGGTCGGCGGGGTCGGCGTCCTTGAGGAGAAACCCGCTGGCACCCGCGCGGAGGGCGGCGAAGACGTAGGAGTCGAGCCCGTAGTTGGTGAGGATCAGAACGCGGATCGCGGCAAGGTCGGGATCAGCGGCGATGCGCCGGGTGGCCTCGATGCCGTCGAGCCCCGGCATCTGCACGTCCATCAGGACGACGTCCGGGCGCAGACACCGCGACAGGTGGACGGCCGAGGCGCCGTCGGTCGCCTCGCCGACGACCTCCAGGTGGTCCTCGGCGTCGAGCAGTGCCCGGAAACCGGCCCGCATCAGCGCCTGGTCGTCGGCGATCAGCACCCGGATCATCAGGGCTCCTCCGCGGGACGGGTGGTCATCGTGGGCCGTCCAGCGGGAAGGTGGCCCGTACCGTGAACCCGTGGTCGTCGTGCGCGGCGGCCCGCAGCGTGCCGCCCAGTGCGCTGACCCGCTCCCGCATGCCGCGCAGGCCCACGCCCGGGGTCAGGGTCTCAGCCGGCGACGCCTGACCGTCGTCGGTGACCGCGACGGTCAGCTCCGCCGGTGCGTACTCCACCTGGACGTGCGCGGTCGCGGGGCCGGCGTGGCGGGCCACGTTGGTGAGGGCCTCCTGGATGACCCGGTACCCGGCCTGGTCGACCTCGTCGGGCAGGTCCCAGCGCTGACCGGTGACGGTCACCTGCACCGGTACGCCGACCGCCCGGGTCCGCTCGGCCAGCTCGTCCACCCGGGCCAGCCCGACCCGGTCGCCGTCGGTGGGTGCGCGCAGGACGTCGAGGGTCGTGCGGAGTTCCCGCATCGCGGCACCGCTGGCCTCCTGGATCGCCAGCAGCGTGGCCGACGGTTCCTCGCCGTGCTTGCGGGCCAGGTGCACGGCGATGCCGGCCTGCACCTTGATCACGGAGATGCTGTGGGTCAGGGAGTCGTGCAGGTCGCGGGCGATACGCAGGCGCTCCTCCCCGGCGCGCCGCAACGCCATCTCCTCGCGGGTGCGCTCGGCCTCGATCGCCCGCTGCTCGACCTGCTCCAGGTACGCCCGGCGCTGCCCGGCGACGAGCCCGGCGACGTTGGCCGCCACGAACCAGCCGAGCAGCAGGGCCGTCCGCTCGGCGACCAGCTGCCCCGGTCGGCCGGCCGGCGCCATCGAGATGTCGCGGGCCAGGAAGCCTCCGAGGAAGGCGAGGCTGGCCACGGTGGCGGCCCAGCGGTGTCCCTGCCAGGCGGTGACGTAGACCGCGCCGAGAACGGGGAACGCGGCGGACACCCCGGGGTGCACCCGGAGGTGGACGGCCAGCATGGCGACGGTGACCACCCCCAGCGCCACCACCGGGTAGCGCCGGCACGCCGCCAGGGCCACCGCCATGGCCAGGACCAGGGCGACGTCGAGCACCTCGACCGTCGCGGCGTCCGGGGTGAGCACGGCGTTGCCGAGCAGGAGGACGCCGAGGGCGAGACCGCCGAGGGCGTACGGGAGGTCGCGGCGCATGGTCGCACTGTAGAACGGCCGTCGTCGGCGGAGCATCCCGCGCGCGTGGTACCTGTGGCGTACCACGGGTGCGGTATCGGTGGCGCGGCAAGTGTCTGCGGTGGAACGACGCTTTCCCGGCCCGTCGCCGCGAGCATCGATCCCATGACATACCGCTTCTTCACCCCCACGCCGACGAGGGCGGCCACCGGCCCCACCGCGGCGGTCTACCAACAGTTGCGCGACGACTTCCTCGGGCCGTTGCCGACCTTCCAGGCGCTCTCGGCCGTGCCGGAGGTGCTGGCCGCGACCTGGGCGCTGATGCGGGAGGCGTTGCTGGCCGGGGACGCGTCCCGGGTCGAGCGTGAACTCGTCGCGGCGGCGGTGTCCCGGGCCAACCGCTGTCAGTTCTGCGTCGACGCCCACGTGCTGCTGCTGCACGCGCTGGGCGAACCGAAGCTCGCCGAGGCCGTCGCCCGGGGCGAGACGCCGCCCGAGCCGAGGCACGCCCAGCTCGTCCGCTGGGCGCAGGCGAGCCGCAGCCCCAGGTCCGCCGACTGGACCAGCCCGTACCGCCCGGAGATCACCGGCACCCTGCTCGCCTTCCACTTCATCAACCGGGTCGTCTCGGCGTTGCTCGACCCCGATCTGCTCCCCGGCGGCCTGCAACGCTCCCCACTGGTTCGCTCGGTCGGGGGCCGGCTCTACGCCAAGGCTGCCCGGGAGCCGAAGGAGCCCGGCCGCAGCCTCCCGCTCCTCGACGTCGACGCGACGGCAGCACCTCCCGCCTGGGCGGGGGACAGCCCGGTGGGCGTCGCCTACGCGTCGTTGCGCGACGCCGCCACCCGGGGTGGGGATCTGCTGGGTGACGTGGCGCGCCAGACCGTCACGGCCACCGTGCGCTGGGAGGACGGCCGGTTCCCGGCGCGGCCCGCGGACTGGGCCGTCGACCTGGTCCGGGACGTGCCCGGCGCGGACCGCATCGGGACGCGCATCGCGTTGCTGACGGCGTTCGCACCCGGCGCGGTCAGCCAGGGTGACGTCGCCCTCTGGCGGCTCTCCCACCCGGCAGACGCCGACCTCGTGCGGTTGGTCGCCTACGGGGCGATCGCGGCCACCGACCATGTCGCCCGGGCCCTCGCCTCGGCGCACCTCTAGGAGGTAACCCATGCGCAAGGCACTCGTCGTCATCACTGCGCTGTTGCTCGTCGCGTTCGCCCTGCAGTTCGTCTTCGCCGCCGTGGGCGGGTTCACCAGACCCGCCGGCGACGACGCGTACGCGCTGCACAGCGTCAACGGCATGGCGGTCATCCCGATTCTCACAGTCCTCACCGCCCTGTTCGCCGCGCTGGCGAAGGCGCCGGGAAAGCTCATCGGACTGGCGGTCCTGCCGATCGGCCTCGTCCTCCTCCAGCCGCTCATCGCCATGCTCGCCGAGGCGTCCACCGACGCGTCGGGTGTCAGCACCCCACTCGGCCTGACCATCGGTGGGTTGCACGCGCTCAACGGAATCATCGCGGTGCACGTCGTGGTCGGCGTGCATCGGGGGGCGCGAAAGCTGGCCGGCCTGGTGCCGGCCGACGCTGGGGTGCCCGCCCGGGAAGCGGAGCCGGCATGACCATGGGCTCGCTGCTCGTCGTCGACCTCGTGATCGCGGTCCTCGCGGCCGGTGCCTGGCTGGGTGGCGGCGCGGCTTCGGCCGCTCGACGTCGCCCGCTCGCGCTGGGCCTGGCGGCCGTCGCGCTGCTCGCCACGCTCGCCCGCGCGATCACGATCACCGCCCTCGCCCGCGCCGGTTGGTGGTTCGCCGCGGAGAAGGTGCTCATCGCCGCCCCCCTGTCGCTCGCGGCGGTGGGCATCGCCGGGCCGCGGCTGCTGCGGGCCCCGGGTGACATCCGGGCCGTCGCGGTTCCGCTGCTCTTCGCCGGGTACGCCACGGGCAGCGCCCTGCTCGTGACGATCCTGCACGGCTATCCGGCGTCGGCGGGGACGGGGCTGCTCGCGCTCGCCGGGGTCGTCGCGGCGACGGTGATCTCGGGGCGTGCTCTCGGCGCGCGCCCGTCCCGGACGGTGTCCCGGCTGGCCCTCGTGGTGGCGGTCGCGGCGCTGGTGACCGGAACCGGGCTGACCGTCGCCCCGGGCGCCGCGCCCGCCGTACCGCATGACCATGGTTCTCCGGCGGCCCGGATCGCCGACGAACCCACCCGGCGGTTCACCCTGACCGCCGGGACCGCCACGGTGGACGTGGGCGGCCGGAACGTCGCGGCCTGGGCGTTCAACGGACAGGTACCCGGACCGGAGCTGACCGCCACCGTCGGCGACGTCCTGGAGGTGACGTTGCGCAACCGGGACATCGAGCGTGGCGTCACCCTGCACTGGCACGGGTACGACGTGCCGAACGACCAGGACGGGGTGCCCGGGGTGACGCAGGCGGCGGTGCGGCCCGGGCAGGAGTTCGTCTACCGGTTCCGCGCCGACCAGGCCGGGACGTACTGGTACCACACGCACTCGGCCTCCGATGTCGGCGTGCGGATGGGTCTCTACGGTGTGCTGGTGGTGCGACCGGGGCCGGTGTCCGGCCTCGACGTCACCGTGCCGGTGCACACCCTGGCGGGCCGCCCGTTGCCCGCGCCGCGAGTGGAGCAGGTCGCGGCCGGTGTGCCGGTGCGGTTACGGCTGATCAACACCGACAGCGCGACGCACCGGTACGCCCTGGCCGGGACCGCGTTCCGGGTGGCCGCGATCGACGGCGTCGACCTGCGGGGCCCGACGCCGCTGGTGGACACCGCGGTGCTGATCCCGGCCGGGGGCCGCTACGACCTGGTCTTCGACGCGCCGGCGACCCCGGTGGCGCTGTTCGTCGACGGACGGGCGGTCTACTCGACCGGTCCTGTGTCGACGGCGACCGGCGCCTGGCCGGTGCTCGATCCGCTCGGCTACGGCGCGACCGCGCCGGTGCCCTGGTCCCGGTTCGACAAGTCGTTCACCCTCGTCCTCGATCGCGGCCTCGACCTGCGCGGACTGCTGCCGCGGTACGCCCACACCGTCAACGGCGCGGCCGACCCGGACATCCCACCCCAGGTCGTACGTCTGGGCGACGTGGTGCTGTTCACCATCGTCAACCGGTCGCAGATCGTGCACCCGTGGCACCTGCACGGCCACCACGTCCTGGTGCTGGCCCGCGATGGAGAGCCGGCGGCCGGAAGTCCGTTGCGGCTGGACTCGTTCGACGTCCGTCCGGGCGAGGTGTGGAAGGTGGCGTTCCGGGCCGACAACCCGGGGATGTGGGCCAACCACTGCCACAACCTGGCGCACGCCGATGCGGGGATGACGCTGCATCTGATGTACTCCTGATCGCGGATGCCGGTAGTTTTCTGTCATGACTGAGGACACCTTCCGTTCGGTGGCGATCGAGCGCACCAGCCTGGGCAACTACGTCGTGCGGAATGTCCGCGGCGGGTCGGTGTCGTTGGGCACGGGCGAGGACGGCAGTTTCACGCCGGTGGAGCTGCTGCTGGCTGCCATCGGCGGCTGCACCGCGGTGGACGTGGACCACATCACCAGCCGTCGCGCCGAGCCGATCGAGTTCGCCGTCGCCGTCACCGGTGACAAGATCCGCGACGAGGCCGGCGGAAACCGGATGCGGAACCTGCGGGTCGAGTTCACCGTGACGTTCCCGGAGGGCGCGGACGGCGACCAGGCCCGCGCGGCGCTGCCCCGGTCGCTGCAGCAGTCGCACGATCGGTTGTGCACCGTCTCCCGCACCGTCGAGCTTGGCACTCCCGTCGCGATCGCCGAGGGCCCCGGGCCCACCGGAGACTGATCTTCGCTGAGCGATGGCGGGCACCGCCGGGCCAGCCAGCAGGGTGGTTGCGAACCAGCGATAGATGCATGTTGATGGTATGGGAGCGCTCCCGTAACATACCTGACGCGGCCTGTTAACGCTCACAATCGGTCCCGAGCAGCGACCACCACCAATGCATGGGCCGCCGTCCCGCGAGGAGGGTGCTATATGACCAGATCCAGAGCCACCAATGTCGGTCTGGTTGCGGCCGGCGTCGGCTTACTGGTGTCGTCGACAGTTGTCGCGGCGCTGCCGGCCGGTGCCGCGGCTGAGGGTTGTTCGGTGAACTACGCCGTGTCGTCGCAGTGGCAGGGCGGCTTCGGCGCCAACGTGGCGATCACGAACCTGGGTGATCCGTTGAGCAGTTGGACGTTGACCTGGTCGTACGGCGCCGGGCAGACGGTGACGCAGGCCTGGAACACGTCGCTGACGCAGAGCGGGTCGGCGGTGACGGCGAAGAACGTGAGCTACAACGGTGGCGTCCCGACCAACGGCACGGTGTCGTTCGGGTTCAACGGGTCCTGGACGGGCAGCAACCCGGTGCCGGCGAGCTTCGCTCTCAACGGTGTCACGTGCACCGGCGGCACGACACCGACCACTCCGCCGCCGACCACTCCGCCGCCCACCGACCCGCCGCCGACGACTCCGCCTCCGACCAACACCTGCGATCTCCCGTCGTCGTACCGGTGGTCGTCAACGGGTGTGTTGGCGCAGCCGAGGTCGGGTTGGGTGTCGTTGAAGGACTTCACCGTCGCGCCGTACAACGGCCAGCAACTGGTCTACGCCACCACCCACGACACCGGGACCAGGTGGGGTTCGATGAACTTCGGTTTGTTCTCGAACTACTCGCAGATGGGCTCGGCGAGTCAGAACGCGATGAACAACGCGACTGTCGCGCCGTCGTTGTTCTACTTCGCGCCGCGCAACATCTGGGTGTTGGCGTACCAGTGGGGTGGGCCGGCGTTCTCGTACCGGACGTCGACCGATCCGACGAACCCGAACGGTTGGTCGGCGGCGCAGACGTTGTTCAGCGGGAGCATCACCGGTTCGGGCACCGGGCCGATCGACCAGGCGGTGATCGGTGACGGCCAGAACATGTACCTGTTCTTCGCCGGGGACAACGGTAAGATCTACCGGGCGAGCATGCCGATCGGGAACTTCCCGGGCAGCTTCGGGTCGAACTACACGACGATCATGAGTGACACCACGAACAATCTGTTCGAGGCTGTTCAGGTCTACAAGCTCCAGGGTCTGAACAAGTACCTCATGATCGTCGAGGCGATCGGCTCGCAGGGCCGGTACTTCCGGTCGTTCACGGCCACCAGCCTGGGTGGTTCGTGGACGCCGCAGGCCACCAGCGAGAGCAACCCGTTCGCCGGCAAGGCCAACAGTGGTGCCACCTGGACCAACGACATCAGCCACGGTGAGCTGCTGCGGACCAACGCGGACCAGACGATGACCGTGAACGCCTGCAACCTGCAACTGCTCTACCAGGGGCGTTCTCCCAGCTCCGGTGGTGACTACGGGCTCCTGCCGTACCGGCCGGGTCTGCTGACCCTGCAGCGCTGACACGGTTCGATCACGCTCGACTGACCTGGACGGGCGGGCTCGGTGTCACGCCGAGCCCGCCCGCACCACGCCGGGTGCGGTTGATCCTCCGGCGTCCCCGGTCCCCGGTCCTCGGTTGGGGACTGCCTCGCCTGGTCCGGCGCTTGATCCACTCGGGTTCATGGAAGTCGCGGTATCCCGGTCCTAACGCCGCCACTTTCTTGAACGCGAGTCGATCAAGCAACGGCAGCGCTGAGGCCGGCGGTGACGTCCGTGTAAGGATGTCGTGTGAGCTGCGAACCAACAATTTCGTCGGCGGTCGATCCAGTCGCTTCCCCTCTCCTGCTGAAAGGGGAGGGGATTGTGCTGCGGGACTGGCTCGACGCCGATCTGCCGCAGATGCCGGGCCTCTTCGACGCGCCGGACATCGCCGCGAACACCGATATTCCTTCTCCGTTCGACGCGGACGCCTTTCTGGTCAGAATGCGGCGGCGCCGCACCCAGGGCATTGTCGACCTGGCCGTGACGCGCGACGGCGGGGAGCCGCGTGGCCTCGTCGCACTGCACGTGGCGAGTGGGGTGCTTGGGTACGCCATCGGCCCCGCGCACCGCGGCCGAGGCCTGGCGTCGCGTTCTCTGCGGTTGATGACGACCTTCTGCCACGAAGAACTCGGCTTCACCCGACTGCGGCTGAGCATTGTGCAGGGCAATGTGCCCTCGCAGCGGGTCGCCGAGTCCGCCGGATACGTCCGGAGCGACGATGACGTCGTCGAGAGGACGAACGGGTTGGGGCAGCCAAAGCTGCTCGAAACGTGGCATTGGATCGCTCCCGTGACGTCTGGCTGACAATCAGGGGATACGACACGCACCATCGGGGCGGCCTCTGGCTGACGAGTTTGGGACGATGCGCCGGTCGACCTACCGACATCACCCGACTCGAAGGGATCCCCCGCGATGGCAAAGGTCATCTCCACGCTGTTCATCTCGGCCGACGGTGTGGCCGAGATCGACCCTGACTGGCACTTCCCGTACTTCGACGAGAACATGGGCCGCGCAGTCACCGAGGACTATGACGCCGCTGAGGTGCTGCTCATCGGCCGCGAGACGTACGACAGCTTCGCCGGGGCCTGGCCCGAGCGGGAGGCCGCGGGTGGCGACGACGCGCCGTTCGCCAAGCAACTCGGCGACATGCGCAAGGTCGTCGTCTCGCGCCAGCCGCTGGAGTTCTCCTGGCGCAACTCCGAGCTGATCAACGGGGACCTCCTCGACGCCGTCACCGCGCTCAAGGCCGATGCCGGCGTCCGGGGAATCCTCATCCCCGGCTCTATCTCCGTGGTGCAGCAACTGCTCGCCGCCGGCCTGGTCGATGAGCTGCGTCTGCTGGTGCATCCGGTGGCCGCGCGCAGGGGCCGCAAGCTGTTCGACGAGGGCGACGCTGCGTACCACCTGCGACTGGTGGCTTCGGAGGCGTTCCCGACCGGCGTCCTCCGCGTGATCTACGCGCCGGGCACGGCACCGACTCCGGTCGGCTACGACGAGATCAAGGACCAGGTGCCAGCCGGAAACTAGTGCGCGTTTCGGGGACGGCCGCCGCGCCGGCCGTTCTCCGACCGAGGCCGTCACAGGCCCATGTGAAGATCGCGCCGTGACTGAGTGGACGTACAACGATCGCCCTGCAGGCGGTCAGGTTCCTCACCGAGCGGATCCCGGAGCCGGGCCGCACCGCCGTCGAGGACGAGCACGTGATTGACCGCCACCGATTAATCCCACACTTCGGGCCGGCATTTAGTGAGGTTCATCGATATTGACGGTGGGCGTCGACGGCGACAGGATCTCGGGCACCACCACCACCGTGATCCCTTCTGGGAGGCGCCATGACCCGTCCTCGCCTGCCCCTCCTGCGGGCAGCCACCCGGCTGGCCGCACTGGCCCTGGCCACCGCCGGTGTGCTGCTCACCGTCGCCACCCCCGCCAGCGCGGCCGTGCCCACCGGCCGCTACGTCGCGCTGGGCGACTCGTACACCGCCGGCCCGCTGATCCCCACCCAGGTCGACCTGAACTGTCTGCGGTCCAACCGCAACTACCCCTCGCTGGTGGCCGCTGCCGCCGGCTCGTCGTCGTTCGCCGACGTGAGCTGTTCCGGGGCCACCACGGACGACATCCTCTCCGGTAGCAGCGGTCAGTTGGGCACCGCGCTGCCACCGCAGCTGAACGCGGTCACGTCGAACACGGCGCTGGTGACGGTGCAGATCGGCGGCAACGACATCGGGTTCTCCGGCATCATCGGCGACTGTGCCGAGGCGAGCCTCAGCAGTCCGCTCGGGTCGCCGTGCAAGAACCGCTTCACCGCCGGTGGCGTCGACCAGCTGCAGGCGAGGATAGTCGCCGCCACGCCGAAGGTGACCGCCGTGCTCCAGGCGGTCCGCCGGGCCGCGCCGAGCGCGCGGGTCGTGGTGCTGGGATATCCGGCGATCCTGCCGGACAGCGGGTACGGCTGCTGGCCCGTCGTCCCGATCGCCTACCAGGACGTGCCGTACCTGCGCGGCATCGAGAAGTCGCTGAACGCGATGCTGGCCAGCGCCGCGAGTGCGAACGGAGCCACCTACTCCGACGTCTACACCCCGTCGATCGGCCGTGACGCGTGCAAGGGCAGTGGCACCCGGTGGGTCGAGGGGCTGGTGCCGCAGAACTCGGCCGCGCCGTTCCACCCGAACGCCCGGGGCGAACAGGGCATGGCCACGGCTCTGCTCGCCACGTTGAACAACTGACCGGTTCCGCGACCGGATGGGCCGGCCCCGTCGGAAGCGGCGGGGTCGGCTCGCCGGTGCGGACGTCTCAGCCAGGCCGGCGGGGCGGTGCCCAGCCATGTCGGTGCAGCCGTTCGATGCCGTCGAGGAGCAGGTCCAACGCGAACTCGAACTCGAACTGGTCGTCGCAGCCCTGCCCGAGAACGGATTCGTCGTCGTGCGACGCCGCCATGGCGATCTCCGCGACGTGCGGGAACCTGGCCGCGATCTCCGGTGGTAGGGCCGTCGGTGGGGCCGGGTCGGCCCTGCCGGACCGACCGGCGCTCCGGTCGGCGTCGAAGAGTTCCTGACTGAAGCCGAGGATCCGGCTGCCCATCGCGTGCATCACGTGATGGGTGAGATCGACGGAGAATCCGCCGGCCCGGAACGTCCCGATCATGGAGTCGAGGTAGGCCAGGATGGCCGGCGTCGCCATGTTCCGCGACTCGATGGCCAGCGGTGCCCACGGATGGCGCCGCAGCACCTCCCGCGCCGAGAGGACGCGACCGCGGATCGCACGCTTCCAGTCGACGCCGGGCTCGGGCGCGCCGATCTCGCCGACGACCACGTCGATCATGCCGTCGAGCAGTTCGTCCTTGTTGGCCACGTGCTTGTAGAGCGCCATCGGCACGACGCCGAGGTCCTGAGCGAGATTGCGCATGCTGAGGGACTCGATGCCGGCCTCGTCGGCGAGCGCGACGGCGGCGCGTAGGACCCGGTCCCTGCTCAGCGGCGTGCGGGGCAGCGTATCCGCCTGCTCGACCATCTCGCTCCTCGTCGTCCGTGGACAACCGAAACCCTAATCCCCTTGACGGGTGTACGGCGTACACCTACCGTTGTCCCTGTCAGGTGTACGCCGTACACCTAGGGAGGGGTGCAGCCATGAAGGCGATCGTCCAGGACCGGTACGGCCCACCCGAAACGCTCACGCTCGCGGACGTGGACACGCCGGTGCCCGCCCCCGACGAGGTGCTCGTGCGGGTCGAGGCCGCCGCACTCAACGCGTACGACTGGCATGCGATGCGGGGCGATCCCCGGATGGCGCGCCTGGCGCTGGGGCGGTCCCGGCCCCGGGCGCGCATTCGTGGCCGGGATTTCGCCGGCCGGGTCGAGGCCGTCGGCGCCCGCGTTCGGCAGGTCCGCCCGGGCGATGCCGTCTTCGGTGACCTCGGTGACGCCAACGGCGCGTTCGCGGAGTACGTGTGTGTGCACGAGAGTCTGGTCGCGGCGAAACCGGCGAACCTGACCCCGCAGCAGGCCGCCGCCCTGCCGTTGGCCGGCGTCACCGCGCTCCTGGGTCTGGGCGCTGGGCCGGTCGAGCCCGGTCACCGCGTTCTGGTCAACGGTGCCTCCGGCGGCGTCGGCACTCTCGCGGTCCAGTTGGCCACGGCGCTCGGCGCGACCGTGACCGCCGTCTGCAGCACCCGTAACGTCGAACTGGTCCGTTCCCTCGGTGCCGAGCACGTCGTCGACTACACCCGCGACGACTTCGCCCGCGACGCCCGCCGCTACGACGTGGTGTTCGACCTGGTCGGCAACCGCTCCCTGCGGGCGCTCCGGCGGGTGCTGACCCCGACCGGGACGCTGGTGCTCTCCGGCGGGGGCGTGTACCGCGGAGGCAGCCTGATCGGACCGATCGGCCTGATCGCGCGCGGGCGGCTGCTGGCGCCCTTCGTCCGGCACCGCATCGTCGTCCTCACGGCCGTGCCCGGTCGGCAGCACCTCGACACGCTCCGCGCCCACGCCGAAACCGGCCGCCTCACCCCGGTCATCGACCGGAGCTACCCGCTGCACGAGGTGCCCCAGGCGATGCGGTACCTCGAAGGCGAGCACGCGCGCGCCAAGGTCGTCATCACCGTCTGACCAGCCGCGACGGTCCGCTCCGACACGGACCTGCGACACAACGGGGCATCCCGGTGCTTGAGATCGAGCAGACCGGGGTACCGAAAGGGTCATGCCGATTGTGGGGCAAGTCGTCGGAGACCGTTACCGTCTGGTCGAGAGCATCGCCAGCGGTGGGATGGGTGACGTCTGGCGGGCGGTCGACGAAACCCTGGACCGCCGCGTCGCGGTCAAGCTGCTGCAACCTCGGCTGGTCACCGACGCCGGCTTCGGCGAGCGGTTCCGTCGCGAGGCCCGGGCGATGGCGGCCCTGCGTCACCCGGGGGTCGCCCAGGTCTACGACTACGGCGAGGTGTCCGGGTCCGACGCTCTCGCGTACATCGTGATGGAGTGTGTGCAGGGGCAACCCCTGTCGGAGCGGATCGCCGAGGTCGGCCGACTGGACGTGGCCGAGACGATGTCGATCGCCGCGCAGACCGCCCGTGCGCTTCAGGCCGCACACGACGCCGGTGTCGTGCACCGCGACGTCAAGCCCAGCAACCTGGTCATCGAGCCGGACGGGCACGTCGTACTCGTCGACTTCGGCGTCGCGGTGACGCAGGAGGCGGCGAGCCTGACCGGTACGAACCAGGTCGTCGGCACCGCCCTCTACATGGCACCCGAGCAGGTCGCCAGGAACGAGACCACGCCGTCGATCGACATCTACGCGTTGGGGGCGGTCGTCTACCACTGCCTCGCCGGTAGGCCTCCACACCAGGGCGACAATGCTGTCGCGGTGGCGCTGCGGCATCTCGAAGAGGAGCCGCCGCCGCTGCCGGAGGACGTTCCGGAGGCGGTCCAGCGGTTGGTCGCCACCGCGATGGCCAAGGAGCCCGCTCGTCGCTTCCCGACGGCGGCGGCCATGGCCGCGGCGGCGCAGACACTCGCGGATTCGTCCGACCAGTTGCTGCGGACCGTCGTCGGAGCGCCGGTCGGGCGTACGGAGGTCCGGCGGTCGGTCGTCGGCAGCGCGGCGAAGCGGTCGGGCGGCCCTGGGCCGAAGGTCCTCGCGGCTGTTGTCGGGTCGATGGCCGCCGCAGCCGCCGTCCTGGTGTTCGCCGATCCCACCGGGATGATGCCGGGCCGGCCCGGGCAACCGTCGACGCCACCCGCGGTGTCGCCAACGGTGCCGGCGCAGCCCGAGCCCGGCCCGGGTGTCGGCGGCGGTGATCCGGACAGCCGCGGCTCGGCGGGGCTGCCGGTCCGCGCGAGCGGCTCGCCGACCCCGACGCCCAGCGGCTCGGCCGGCGCGGGGACGGCCGGCCAGTCGACGCCGCCCGGCGGTAGCACCGGGGGTGCGCCCGAGCCCACCTCGTCCCCGAGCGCACCAACGGACCCGACGGCAGCCCCGACGGGTGGAACGACGGCGGAGCCGACCGAGACGCCCTCGGAGGAACCCGAGGAGGAGCCCGAGGGGGAGCCGGTGGCGGACCCGACGAAGAAGCCGTCGGCGGAGGAGTCGGACGTGAACGCGTCCTAGCGAGACCAGTCTGGCGTGGCGGCCGGGGCAGCCACGCCAGAGGTGGTGTCAGGGGTTGATCGTCGGCTCAGCCGGTGCGGCAGGTGACCGTCGGCCAGGTCCAGTTGCCGTTGGCCATGACCGTGATGCCGAAGTTGTTGCCGTTGCCGTTCGGCCTCGCGGTGACGGTGCCGCTGGTGCCACTGACCGAGGCGTTCCAACTGTTCTGGATGCTCTGACCGCCGTTGAGACCGAGGCTGACCACCCAACTGTTGGTGCCGCTGACCGCGACGTTCAGGTTGAACCGGTCACCCCACTGCTGGCCGGCGGAGAGCGTCGCGTTGCAGTTGCCGGTCCCCGGATTGCCGGTGGTGGGCGGGGTGGTCGGGTTGCCGCCGCCGCTGCCCTCCCGGACGGTGATGTCGGAGCTTCCGCTGCTCTGGTAACCCTCGGTGGCCATCACCTGGTAGCTGTGGTTGCTGCCGAGGTTCAGGCCGGCGCGGGCCCAGGCGTCGAAGTGGTTGGCGGTGGTGATGGTGCCACTCGAGCGCTTCTGCTGGCGGACGCTCCAGAACTGGTAGAACGTCTGGTTGCCGTCGATCGACGGGGCGTTGACCCGCTGGCTGCGGAGGATGTCGTAGGTGCCGCCGTCGGTGGTGACCGTGCCCATCCGCTGGGCGCCGCTGCTCGGGTTGTAGGTGCCGAAGTTCTCCACCACGTAGTACTCGATGAGCGGGTTGCGCGTCCAGCCGTACAGGGCGAGGTAGGTGTTGTTGTTGCCCGGGTTGTAGCTGCCCGAGTAGGTGACCGTCCGTCGGTTGCCGGTGGCCCAACCCTTGCCGCCGACCCAGTTGTTGGTGCTCCTGTCCCAACTGCTGGTGTATCGGCCGTCGGCACGCAACGTCATGCTGGCGTTGCCGCTGTCCTTCCAGAACGAGAAGTAGTACCCGTTGTGGGTGCCGGTGAGGTTCGAGGTGAGCGTGCGATCCGCCTCGGCGTACGCGTTGGTGGCCGTCATCGTGCCGGTCACGGCCAGGACGGCGGCGCACGCGGCGCCCAGGAGCAGCCGCAGGCGGCCACGCCTGGATGGTGCGATGGGAATGTGGCTGGTGTCGCTCATGTACGTGTTTCCTCCTCGTGACGGCTGGCCCGGGGGTCAGCAACGCGGCACGTCTCGGCAGGGTGCCGGTGGCCCGGTGACGGCCACTGTCGTCGTGCCGCTCTGTGGTGGTGGTTGGTCGGTCGTCCTGCACGACGACCGGAGGAATGGGTCGCGGTGACTGCCATCGACGGTAATTGAGCGCCGTCGATGGCGACGGTATTAACCTGGTCGTCGCCTTGTCAACAATTTTCGGAAACATGGCGGTAGGCCTGCGATGGCCGGTGAACTCGCGCAGGAGGATGTCTATCCAGGTCAATAGTCGATCTGCGTTGGCCGGAATCTGCTGGTGGCCGTGATGATCGTTCTCGGCGCGAGGATGGGCGACCGAAAACTTCCGGACACTTTCCGGACCGTAATCATCCGATGACCGCCAGGGAGCGGGGGAGTCGGACGCCGGTCAGCGGGGCGGAAGGGCGTTGAGCCGCGCGGCCTGGCGGGTCAGGTGGTCGCGCTCGGCGAGGTTGGGAGCCTCCCGGGCCGCCTCGGCGTACAGCCGGGCGGCCGTCGCCACGCTGCCGTCGCGTTCGTGCAGGTAGGCGGCCACCGCCCGGTAGCGGGGCAGGGACTCGTCCAGCGCCGCGAGTGCCGCGAGACCGGCACGCGCGCCGTCGGCCTCGCCGACGGCCACCGCGCGGTTGAGCCGGACGATCGGACTGTCGGTCAGGCGCGCCAGTTCGTCGTACCACTCGACGATCTGCACCCAGTCGGTCTCCTCGGCGGCGGGCGCGTCGGCGTGCAGTGCCGCGATGGCGGCCTGGGCCTGGAACTCGCCGAGTCGGTCGCGGGCGAGAGCCGCCTGGAGGATCGCGACGCCCTCGGCGATCGACGTGGTGTCCCACCGGCCGCGGTCCTGTTCGGCCAGGGACACCAGGCTCCCGTCGGGCGCGGTCCGGGCGGCGCGGCGGGCATGGTGGAGCAGCATGAGGGCGAGCAGCCCGGCCACCTCGGGGTGGTCGATCGCAGCCTTGAGCTGCCGGGTGAGCCGAATGGCCTCGGCGGCGAGGTCGACGTCGCCGGAGTAGCCCTCGTTGAAGACCAGGTAGAGGACGCGCAGGACGGTCGCGACGTCGCCCGGTTGGTCGAACCGCACTCCGGAGACGGTGCGTTTCGCCCGGCTGATGCGTTGCGCCATGGTCGCCTCGGGGACGAGGTAGGCGTGCGCGATCTGGCGGGTGGTCAGGCCACCGACGGCGCGCAGCGTGAGCGCGACCGCCGACGACGGCGTCAACGACGGGTGGGCGCACAGGAAGTAGAGCCACAGCGTGTCGTCCACCGCCGACGCGGGTCCGGGTGGCGGCTCCTCGTCCACGGCGTCCTCGCGTCGGCGGCGCGCCGCGTCCGCCCGCGTCGCGTCGAGGAAGCGGCGCCAGGCCACGGTGACCAGCCAGCCCTTCGGGTCGCGAGGTGGGTCGGCCGGCCAGACGCGGACCGCCTCGACCAGCGCGTCCTGCACGGCGTCCTCGGCCGCCGCGAAGTCGACTCCGCGGCGGACGAGGATGCCGAGCACGCTCGGGGTGAGGCCCCGGAGCAGGGACTCGTTCACTCCGTGATGGTGGGGGGCTCGGTCAGGAACGGGCGCAGCTCGAGCCACTCGTGGATCGGCTTGCCGCCCGCGCCCGGGGCGGCCGACAACTCCCCGGCCAGCTCGACGGCGCGCTCGTAGCTGTCGACGTCGATCACCATCCAGCCGGCGATGAGGTCCTTGGTCTCGGCGAACGGGCCGTCGGTCACGGGCGGGCGACCCTCGCCGTCGTAGCGGACGAACGTCCCGGTGGGGGCGAGTGCCTGACCGTCGACGAACTCGCCGGTCTGCTCGAGTCGGGCCGCGAAGTCGCGCATGTACTGCATGTGGGCCGAGACCTCCGCCGGCGCCCACTGGTCCATGGGCACGTCGTTGACCGCCTCGGGGGCGCCGCGGTAGTGCTTGAGCAGCAGGTACTTGGCCATGGTGATGTCTCCTCGACGCTGGTGTGCGACCCGTCGCGGTCGCGTTCACCCCGGGGACGAAGCCAGGTGTCGGTTCTCGACATGGCCGTCCGGATTATTTCTACTATCGCGGAGGACCCGGGTGAATCCTTCGCCACAGCGGCGCGCGGACCCCGGCAAAACTTGATTCGTTCCAGAAAAGTGGGCTAGTGTTCGGCAGGTGATGTCCGACTTCGAGGCGCAACTGCGGGCCGCCTCGCTGCGGGTGACCCGGCCCCGACTGGCGGTGCTCGCGGCGTTGCGCGACCACCCGCACGTCGGCACCGACGCCGTGATCGCGCTGGTGCGGGCGGATCATCCGACGGTCTCCCACCAAGCGGTGTACGACGTGCTGCGTGTGCTCACCGACGCTGGTCTGGTGCGGCGTATCCAGCCAGCCGGTGCGACCGCCCGCTACGAGTCCCGGGTCGCGGACAACCACCACCATGTCGTGTGCCGCTCCTGCGGCGTGATCGCCGACGTCGACTGCGCCGTCGGTCACGCCCCCTGTCTCACCGCCCCCGTCGACCACGGTTTCGTGATCGACGAGGCGGAGGTCGTCTACTGGGGCATCTGCCCCGACTGCGCGACCGACCGTACGCCCCAGAGATCCGCAAGCTCGGAAGGAAGTACATGAGCGACACCCAGGACAACGGCCCCACCAGTGCGCAGGGCGTGGACCAGAAGGCAGCGGCCGGCTGCCCGGTGGCGCACGACTCGGTGACCGCGCACGGCAGCGAGAGCGAGAACCCGGCGATCGACTCGCCGACCCCGAAGACCGGCGGTCGTCCGCGCACCAACCGGGACTGGTGGCCCAACCAGCTCGACCTCTCGGTGTTGCACGCCCACTCGTCCAAGGGCAACCCGCTGGGGGAGGACTTCAGCTACGCCAAGGAGTTCGCCAAGCTCGACGTCGAGGCCCTCAAGCGGGACATCGTCGAGGTGCTCACCACCTCGCAGGACTGGTGGCCGGCCGACTTCGGCCACTACGGCGGCCTGATGATCCGGATGAGCTGGCACGCCGCCGGCACGTACCGCATCGAGGACGGCCGCGGTGGCGCCGGCGACGGTGGTCAGCGCTTCGCCCCACTGAACAGCTGGCCGGACAACGCCAACCTCGACAAGGCTCGTCGGCTGCTCTGGCCGGTCAAGCAGAAGTACGGCCAGAAGATCTCCTGGGCCGACCTGCTCGTGCTGGCCGGCAACGTCGCCCTGGAGTCGATGGGCTTCAAGACCTTCGGCTTCGGCTTCGGTCGTGAGGACGCCTGGGAGCCCGAGGAGATCTTCTGGGGCCCGGAGGACACCTGGCTCGGCGACGAGCGCTACGCCTCCGAGAAGGAGATGGCGCCCGGCGTCGGCTCGACCGAGATGGGTCTCATCTACGTCAACCCGGAGGGCCCCCGCGGCAACGCGGACCCGGCTGCCGCGGCGCACTTCATCCGGGAGACCTTCGGCCGGATGGCGATGAACGACGAGGAGACCGTCGCCCTCATCGCCGGTGGCCACACCTTCGGCAAGACCCACGGCGCCGGCGTCGCCGACAACCACGTGGGCCCGGAGCCCGAGGGTGCCCCACTGGAGGCGCAGGGCCTCGGCTGGCTGAGCACCCACGGCAGCGGCAAGGGCGGCGACACGATCACCAGTGGTCTCGAGGTGACCTGGACCGACGTGCCGACGCAGTGGAGCAACCGCTTCTTCGAGATCCTGTTCGGCTACGAGTGGGAGCTCACCACGAGCCCCGGCGGTGCCAAGCAGTGGGTCGCCAAGGACGCTGCGGAGATCATCCCGGACCCGTTCGACGCGTCGAAGAAGTACAAGCCCACGATGCTCACGACCGACCTGTCGCTGCGCGTCGACCCGGCGTACGAGAAGATCTCGCGCCGCTTCCTGGAGAACCCGGACCAGTTCGCGTTGGCGTTCGCCAAGGCGTGGTACAAGCTGTTGCACCGCGACATGGGCCCGGTCGAGCGCTTCCTCGGTCCGTGGGTGGCCGAGCCGCAGCTGTGGCAGGACCCGGTGCCGGCCGTCGACCACGAGCTGGTCGGTGACGCCGACGTCGCCGCGCTCAAGGCGAAGGTCCTGGAGTCCGGTCTGACGACCGCCCAGCTGGTCTCCACCGCCTGGGCGTCCGCCGCGAGCTTCCGGCACACCGACAAGCGCGGTGGCGCGAACGGCGCGCGGATCCGCCTCGAGCCGCAGCGCAACTGGGAGGTCAACCAGCCCGAGCAGCTGGCGACCGTCCTGGGCGCCCTGGAGGGCATCCAGCGGGAGTTCAACGAGGCCGGCGGCGCGAAGATCTCGCTGGCCGACCTCATCGTGCTGGCCGGTTCGGCCGCCGTCGAGAAGGCGGCGCGTGACGCCGGCGTCGAGGTGACGGTGCCGTTCCACCCGGGCCGCACGGACGCGACCCAGGAGCAGACCGACACCGAGTCGTTCCGCGTGATGGAGCCGCGCGCCGACGGTTTCCGCAACTACCTGCGTCCGGGTGAGAAGACCCAGCCGGAGGTGCTGCTGGTCGACCGCGCGTACATGCTCAACCTGACCGCGCCGGAGATGACCGTCCTCGTCGGCGGTCTGCGCTCCCTCGGTGCCAACACCGGCGGCACCCAGCACGGTGTCCTCACCGACCGGCCGGGCGTGCTCACCAACGACTTCTTCGCGAACCTGCTGTCCCCGGGCACCCGGTGGAACGCGTCGAAGTCCGACGAGCACGTGTACGAGATCCGCGATCTGGCCACCGACGAGGTGAAGTGGACCGCCACCGCGGTCGACCTCATCTTCGGTTCCAACTCGCAGCTGCGTGCCCTCGCCGAGGTCTACGCCAGCCAGGACGCCCGTGACAAGTTCGTGACGGACTTCGTGGCCGCCTGGACCAAGGTCATGGAGCTCGACCGGTTCGACATCGCCTGACAGCTCGACACGACGAGCCCCGGCCGATCCTTCAGGGGATTGGCCGGGGCTCGTCGGCCTTGTACGGCTGTGGCCAGTTGCACGCGGGGTCGATCGGGTAATGGTTGGCGAAACCGATACCCCCGGGGGTATGCTCGGACGGAGGAGGCGTCGATGAAACTACGACCGGAGATGACGTCGGATGCGCTGACCAGGCTCAAGCGGGCTCGAGGTCAGCTCAACGCGGTTATCGAGATGATGGAGAGCGGCCAGGACTGTCGCGAGGCGCTGACCCAGCTCGCCGCGGTGTCCAAAGCGATCGACCGGGCGGGTTTCAAGATTATCGCTTCGGGGATGCGGCACTGCGGTGCGGCGCGTGACCGTGGCGAAGAGCCCGAGATGACCGAGGAGGAGCTGGAGAAGCTCTTCCTGGCCCTCGCCTGACGCAGGTCCCTAGACCACCCACGCCGTAGCCGCGGCGTGGGTGGGGGTGGCGCCGTGCAAGTGGAGAAGTTGGCACCAGTGTGCCGTGTGCATACCCCCCGGGGTATGCACGCTTTGTCGAACATGAAGGAGTAGACATGTCAGTTCAGGTCTCCATCGTCGAGACGTCATCCCTCGGCGATCGCAGCTACCTCGCCTCCGACGGGCGGGTGGCGATCGTGGTCGACCCCCAGCGCGACATCGACCGCGTGATGTACCTCGCCGGGGCGTTGGGCGTCCGCATCACCCACGTCGTGGAGACACACATCCACAACGACTACGTCTCCGGAGGGCTGGAACTCGCCCGGATCACCGGCGCCCACTATCTGGTGGCCGCGGCCGACGAGGTCGGCTTCGAGCGGACCCGCGTCTCCGACGGCGACCAGGTGGCCGTCTCCGACTCGCTACGGCTGCGGGTGCTCGCCACGCCGGGTCACACCTTCCACCACCTGTCGTACGTGCTGGACGAGGCCATCGACGGCGAGTGGCGGCCGGCCGGTGTCTTCACCGGCGGATCACTGCTGTTCGGCACGACGGGCCGCACCGACCTGCTCGGCAAGCAGTACGCCCACGAATTGGCCCACCACCAGCACGCCTCGGCGAAGCGGCTGGCGGATCTGCTGCCCGACGGGGCCGAGGTGTGGCCGACGCACGGGTTCGGCAGCTTCTGCTCAGCCAGTCAATCGGACGCCCCGGAGTCGACGATCGGCCGGGAGAAGGCGAAGAACCAGGTCCTGAGGCTGGCCGCAGAGGACTTCGTCACGGAGACCCTCGCCGGTCTCGACGCCTACCCCGCGTACTACGCCCACATGGGCGTGGCGAACCTGGCCGGGCCGGCCCCGGTCGACCTCACCCCGGTGACCCGCGCCGACGCCGCGGAACTGCGCGAGCGGATGGCCGACGGGCAGTGGGTGGTGGACCTGAGGCACCGCAAGGCGTACGCGGCCGTGCACGTGGCCGGCACGGTCAGCCTCGGACTGGACGGCCCGATGTCCACCTGGCTCGGTTGGCTGATCGACTGGGGAGTGCCGATCACCCTGCTCGCCGAGACCCCGGGACAGGTCGCCGATGCCCAGCGGGAGCTGGTCCGGATCGGCATCGACCGCCCGGCCGCGCAGGTCACCGGCGAGGTGGAGCGGTGGGCAGCCGAGCCCGGTCAGCTACGGGAGCTACGGATGTCCGACTTCGTGACCCTCGCTGCGGCCCGCGCCGGGCATGTTCCTGCCGGCCTCCCTGCCGCGGACGTGGTCCTCGACGTGCGAATGACCAACGAGTGGCGGACCGGCCACATCGACGGCGCCCTGCACATCCCGCTGCCTGAACTGCCCATGCGGCTGGCCGACGTACCGGTCGGCGCCGTCTGGGTGCACTGCGGCTCCGGCTACCGGGCCACCGCGGCGGCGTCGCTGTTGGCGAACGCCGGCCGCGAGGTGGTCGTCATCGACGACACGTTCGACCAGGCCGGGCGCGCCGGCGTGGCGATGGCCACCGGCGCCTGATCCGAACAGGACGGACCACCGGCCGACGCCGTCGAGGTGTCGGCCGGATACCCCCTGCCATGTGTGTTGCGACCTGCCCGTGAAAGAGGAGAAATGAACGCTTCCGAGACCACCCGCCCCGCCACCGTCGATGCCACCGGGCTGCGGGAGCTGATCGACTCCGGCCATGCGCCGCGCCTGCTGGACGTGCGTACCCCGGCGGAGTTCGAGACGTCGCACATCCCCGGCTCCTACAACGTGCCGCTCGACCTGCTCAAGGAGCACCGTGAAGAGCTGCGCCGCCACCTGGACGAGGACGTCGTGCTGGTCTGTCGCTCCGGTGCCCGCGCCACTCAGGCGGAGCAGACTCTGGCCGGCGTCGGTCTGCCGAACCTGAAGGTCCTCGACGGCGGCATCATGGCCTGGCAGGCGGCCAACGCGCCGATCAGGCGGGGTGCCCCCCGGTGGGACCTCGAACGCCAGGTCCGCCTCGTCGCCGGCTCGATCGTGCTGGTCAGCGTCCTCGGCTCGGTGTTCGTGCCGCAGCTGAAGTGGGTGGCCGGATTCATCGGCGCCGGCCTCACCTTCGCCGCTGTCACCAACACCTGCGCCATGGGCATGCTGCTCGGCAGACTGCCGTACAACCGGGGCGCCAACTGTGACCTGGACACCATCGTCGGCCAGTTGGGTGGCAGCACCGGTGAACGCGCGTGACACCGACCCTGGCGCTGACCATCGGCCTGGCCGTGCTGATCGGCGTCAGCCTCGGGCTGCTCGGCGGCGGCGGATCGATCCTCGCCGTGCCACTGCTGGTCTACGTCGCCGAGCTGCCCGCGAAAGAAGCCATCGCGACCTCGCTGCTCGTTGTCGGCGCCACCAGCGTGGTGGGCGTCCTTCCGCATGCTCGTGCCAACCGGGTGCGCTGGCGTACCGGCCTGATCTTCGGCTTCGCCGGCATGATCGGTGCCTACGTCGGCGGACGCCTGGCCGGGTTCATCCCGGCGGGGTTCCTGCTCACCGGGTTCGCCGTGATGATGCTGGCCACCGCGGTCACGATGATTCGCGGTCGGCGCGACGCCGAGGGCAGGGCAGTGCCGCACGAACTGCCGGTGCTGCGGGTGATCCTCGACGGTCTGGTGGTCGGACTGGTGACCGGCCTGGTCGGCGCTGGCGGCGGCTTCCTGGTGGTGCCCGCCCTGGCCCTGCTCGGTGGCCTGCCGATGCCGGTCGCGGTCGGAACCTCGCTGGTGGTCATCGCGATGAAGTCGTTCGCCGGCCTGGCCGGCTACCTGTCCAGCGTCAGCATTGACTGGAACCTCGCGGCAGCGGTCACCGTCGCTGCCATCGTCGGCAGCGTTGCCGGTGGGCGGCTCGCCGGTCGGATCCCCGCCGACGTCCTGCGCAAGTCGTTCGGCTGGTTCGTCGTGGTGATGGGCGTCCTCGTCCTCGTCCAGCAACTGCCCATGGAACTGCGGACCAACCCGCTGCTGTGGACCGGCGTCGGTGTCGCCGTGGCGATCCCCGTCGCGCTGACCCTGCTGAGGGGCCGGAGCAAGGTGCTCAAGCAGGGTGAGCCGGCCACCCGCTGAGGTCGCGCCCTCGGTGCCATCACGGTCCACCTCGATGTCATCTGGATGACATTCCCTGTCTAACGAATCCCATGGATGAATTTTTGTCTAGTTGATCAGCTGGCGAACGGGCCCGTTCGTGGCAAGGTGTTGATCTGCCCGGGTGGCGGGCGCGCACCTAGTCACGCAGGGAGTCATCGTGGCCCATACCGACCTGCAGGCCGAGGAAGCGGACCAGCACGCCGGAATCCCTGCGATACCCCGGCAGCGGGTGGTCCCCGCCCGGCAGTCCCGAGCGGGCGTCGCCGACACCGGCACCGCCTGGCGTCCACTGCGGATCGCGATGATCGGGCAGAAGGGGATGCCGGCGACCTACGGCGGCATCGAACGGCACGTCGAGGAGATGGCCAGCCGGTTGGCCGGCTTCGGGCACGAGGTCACGGTCTACTGCCGCCGGAGCTACGGGAAGATGCCGGCCGACGACTACCGGGGCGTACGCCTGCGCGAGGTGCACACCATCGCGAGCAAGCACCTCGACGCCATCGTGCACGCGGCCACCTCGACCGTGGCGGCGATGACCAGACGGCCCGACATCGTGCACTACCACGGGCTCGGGCCGGCCCTGGTCGCGCCGGTGCCCCGCTGGTTCTCCCGAGCGGGGGTGGTGTTGACCGTGCACGGGTTGGACAACCAGCGGGCCAAGTGGGGGCTCGTCGCGCGTACGGTGCTGGGCAGCGCGCACTGGCTCAGCGGTTACGTCCCGCACCAGCGGGTCGCGGTCTCCCGCGGGCTCGCCACCCACTACGAGACCCGGTTCGGTCGGCCCACGACCTACATCCCCAACGGCGTCAACCCGGCAGGGCCGGCGCCGAGCCGTCAGATCGGGAACCGGTTCGGGCTGACCCCCGGCGGTTATCTGCTGCTGGTCGGCCGGCTGGTCCCGGAGAAGGCCGCCGACCTGCTGATCCGGGCCTTTCGGCGGACCGACACCAGGATGCGGCTGGCGATCGTCGGCGGCTCGTCGTTCACCGACGACTACGTGGAGCAGCTGCATCGTGCCGCCGAGGGAGACGACCGGATCGTCTTCACCGGGTTCGCCTACGGAGAGCTGCTCGCCGAGCTGTACGCCAACGCCGCCGGCTTCGTCCAGCCGTCCCGCCTGGAAGGGCTGCCGTTGACGTTGCTGGAGGCGGCCGCGTACGGGCTTCCGGTGGTCGCCAGCGACATCGCGCCGCACGTGGAGGTGCTGGAGTCGGATGCCGCTGGAGGGCGGCTGTTCCGCGACGGCGACGAGGACGACCTGGTCCGGGTCCTGACGGCGCTGCTCGCGGACCTGGCGGGGGAGCGGGCCGGCGCGAAGGCGTTGGGTGACCGGGTCACCGAGATGTACAGCTGGGACACCGCCGCCCACGAGTTGGAGCGCCTCTACCTCAGCCTGGTTCCGGCGACCGGACGGCGGGCCAGGGCACGACTGCCGACGGCCACCGACTGACCGTGCGGCCCGTTCGTCGGTGCGACGTCGGCTCAGCCCTGTGGGGGACCGACAGTCGGTGCAACGGCCCCTTCTTCCGTGGAGGTGACCGGGCTAGATTGAACCGATCTTGTGCCGGGAGGACATCGGTTGGCCGCGCCCGGCAGCGGCCGGGCAGTGTCGATTCGGTTCAGTGGGATCAGTGGAACAACACACGCAGCAGGTCACTCCGCTCATGACCAAGCGGCTCGCCCCGACCCGCCTGCTCACCGGCGGCGCGGCACTGGCCGCCGCGGTCGTGGCGGTGGTCGCGGGAGTCTCGATGGCGGCCGGTGACCGGAAGGGCATGGTGCTGCCACTCGCGGCGGTCGCGGGCGTCGCGGTGGCCGTCCTCGCGCTGACCCGCTTCTCCGGGTACGTGCTGCTGATGCTCGCGGTCCGCTCCTGCGTCGACCTGTTCAAACTCACCGGGCCGAGTGCCGGCCAGGCCGACTCCGCCGGCGCGGCCCGGGCGGTGGACCCGTCCACTCTGCTCGCGGTGCTGTTCCTCCTCGCCGCCGGGCTCTGGCTGGCCGCGCAGCTCAGCCGGCACGGCCGGTTGCGCGGCTCTCCGCTGGGCTGGGCCATGCTGCTCGTCGGTGCCAGCAGCGTGGTCAGCGCCCTCGGCGCGACCCGGCCGGCGAACAGCCTGCTGGAGGCGCTGCGGATCCTCACCGTGGTGGCGATGTTCGTGGTGCTGGAGCAGCTCATGCCAGACACCGCGGCGGTCCGTCGGGTCCTGCTCGCCTGCTACGTCTCGCTGGTGCTGGCGCTCGGCTACACCGTCGTCCTGTCGCTGCTGGGCAGCCCGCCGGCCGAGGTGAAGGGCGACTTCACCCGGATCAGTGGCACGTTCAGCCAGTCGACCACGTTCGGTCGCTACCTGATGTTCATGGTGATCTTCGGGTTCGCGGTGTACCGCTTCCTGGGTCGCCGCCTGCGGGTGACACTCGGCGTGCTGCTCGGGCTCTCGCTGCTGTTCCTGTTGCTGACCAACACCCGCAGCGCTCTGCTCGGCGCGGCGATCGGCCTGGCCGTGGTCGCGGTGCTGCACCGCAGCAAGCGGATGCTGGTCACCCTCTGCGTGGTGGCGGTCGCCGGGGTGGCCCTGGTGCCCGCCGTCGGCGAGCGGTTCGCCCAACTCGGCACCTCACGATCGGTCGGCGGAGACCCGACCGGGAACACCCTGGCGTGGCGGATCGGCTACTGGACCGAGATCGTCACGCTGGCCGACCGCAACCCGGCCACCGGCATCGGTCCGAACATGACGCAGCGCGAGACCGACGAGGCGAAGAAGCCGCACAACGACTTCCTGCGGGCGTACGTCGAGACCGGGTTGCTCGGTCTCGGGGCGTACCTGATGATGCTGTTCGCCTTCCTGCACACCGCGCACAGGGCGCTGCGGCGGGCGCCGCCGGGCAGCTTCGAGCGGGGCGTCGCTGTCGGATTCGCCGGTTGTGCCATCGCGTTCGTGGCGATCAGCGCAGCGTCCAACGTCATTTCCAATGTGGTTACGCTCTGGTATTTCGTCGCGTTCGCCGCGGCGGCCAGTGCGATCGCCCGCCACCCGGCTCCGAACCTGGCCGGCGAGCAGCCGCGAAGCACGTCTGTCCCGGTCTGAGTGAACGACAGCATTGGGGAAAAAGTGGAGATCGTCGACTACCTGCGGGTCGCCCGGCGGCGCCTCTGGGTACTCGTGGGGGTGCCGCTGCTCGCCACCGGCGCGGCGGCCGGAATCGTCCTGCTCGCACCACAGCAGTACAGCGGCACCGCGTACGTGGCGGCACCGGCGTTGGTGGGCGGAGCGGCCGGGACGCAGTACACCGGGACGCAGGCGGCGAACCAGTTCGTCGCGGCCTTCGGCGCGGCGGTCACCTCACCCCGGGTCCTCGCCGACGTGGCGGGTGACACCGGGGTGACGGCGGAGCGGTTGCGCGACGGCCTCGCCGTCACCCAGGTGGGCGCGAGCAGCCAACTGGAGGTGACGTACACCGCCGGTGACCGGACGAATGTCGCGCCGGTGCTGAGCGCGACCACCACCCGCGCGCTCGCCTTCCTGTTCTCCTCCCAGGTCGGGATCGCCACCGGCGAGGTCGAGGCGGCCAACGCCGACGTCACCGCCGCCACCAAGGCGATCGGTGAGTGGGAGAAGGCCAACAAGGTGTCCCAGCCGGACCGCATCTACCAGGCGACGCTGAGCGAGCTGACCAGCCTGCGGCAGCAGCAGCTGTCCATGCAGGCGGTCGGCAACAGCCGGGGTGCGGACGCGGCGGCCGCCGCGATCACCGCCGCGCAGAGGAAGCTCGACGAGCTGGGGCCCAAACTCCCCGACTACCAGGCCCTGCTCGCCCAGCGGGACGCGGCGACCGGCGCGCTGTCCCAGGCGCGGGAGGGGTTGCAGGCGGCCCGGGCCCAGGCCCAGGCCGCCGATCCGAAGCAGGTGACGAGCATCGGCGAGGCGCACGAGGTGAGCCGGATGGCCGAGCTGGTGCGCACCGCCCTGCCGGTGGGCGGCGCCGGACTGCTGCTCGGAGTGCTGTTGGTGGGTGTCCTCGAACTGCTCTCGCGGGCACGCCTGGCCGTTCGCCCGGCACCCGCGCCGGCCCCGAGCGACCCGCCGTCGGCCGAGCCGCTGGTGCCGGCGCAGACCGTGCCCGCGGCACGGCCGTGACCGCCCGGGAACGGGCCGCCAGGTGCGAGGCGAGCTGACCGGCCGGCCGCCGGCCCCGCCGGAGGCCGGCGACCAGCAGGTACGCGGCATGGCGCGCGGCGGAATGCTGAACCTGGCGAGCGCGGTGCTCAGCCAGGTGGCGCTCTTCCTGGTCATGTTGTTGCTGGCCCGCGTACTGGGGGTACGCGAGCTGGGCCGGTACGCCCAGGTCTACGCCGTGCTGTCGTTGCTCGGGCTACTCTCGCTCTCCGGTTTCCGCGCCGGGCTGACCCGATTCGTGGCGGTGCACCTCGTCGACGACGATCCGGCCGCGATGCGGGGCGCGATCCGCCTCGGGATCGGCATCTCGGCCGTGGCGTCCACGGTCATCGCGGTCGGTCTGGCGGTCGGCGCGCCGTGGCTGGCCGGGGCACTGCACGACCCACAGCTCACCACCGGGCTGCGGTTGGTCGCGCTGTGCCTGCCCGCCTCGACCGTCTGCGAGGCCGCCCTCGCGGCCACCCGGGGTTGGCGCACCCAACGGGCCTACGCGCTCATCGGCCAGGTCTACGAGCCGGGGGCCCGGCTGGTGCTCACCGCGTTGGCGCTCACCGTGGGGGCGGGCCTGACCGGCGCGTTCTGGGCCCTGGTCGTGGCGAGTTGGAGCGCCGCCGCGTTCGCTCTCGTGGCGCTGGCCCGGATGGTCCGCCGGGTGCCGGCCGTCCGGCCCGCGTACCGGCCGGGAGAGCTGTTCCGCTTCTCCACGGTCAGCTGGGTCTCCTCGCTCTCCTCGACCGGGCTGATCTGGATGGACGCGTTGCTGCTCGGGTTCTTCGACTACGGCGCCGACGCGATCGGCGTCTACCACGTGGCGACCCGGCTGGTCACGATCGCGGTGTTCGTCCTCGCGCCGGTCAACGCCTCGTTCGGCCCGTACCTGGCGCACCTCTACCACCAGGGTCGGCTGGACGAGGTCCGCCGGATCTACCGGGTCGCCACCGGCTGGGTGCTCCGACTGTCGCTGCCGGCCTTCGTGGCGTTGCTGGTCTTCCCGGAACAGCTGCTGCGGCTGGTCGGCGGGCCCGGTCTGGCCGGCGGTGCGGCGGTGACTGTCGTGCTGGCGCTCGGCCAACTCGTCAACGCCGCGACCGGGCCGTGCGGGACGCTGCTGAACATGTCCGGCCGGGTCTCGGTCAACATGGTCGACAACCTCGCCGCCCTGGTGCTCAACGTCCTGCTCAACCTGTGGCTCATCCCGGCGTACGGGATCCTCGGCGCGGCGGTGGCCTGGGCCGTCTCGCTGGCGGCGGTGAACGTCGCCCGGGTCTGGCAGGTGCGCGCGCAGGTGCACACCGTGCCGGTGACGACCGGGATGCTCAAGGGCCTGGTCGCGGCGTTGGTCGCGCTGGCCGTCGGGTTCGGTGTGCGGTGGCTGGTCGAGGGCTGGGTCACGCAGCTCACGGTCGGTCTGACCGCGATAGTGGGGGCGTACTGCGCCGGGGTGCTCGCCCTCGGGCTCAGTCGGGAGGACGTCATGGTGCTGCGTTCGGTGACCCGCTGGGGCGGCCGCCGCGCCGCCGCCGGCCCGCCCGTGGGTGCGGGCACCGGCGGGGCCGGCTCGTGAGCGCGCCCGTTCGGCGTCAGGTCACCGACCACCTGCGCCGGGGTGTCCGCACGGCGCGGGCGTGGGCACGCGCCGCGCGACCGGGCGAGCCCGGCCCGCTGCCCGACTTCCTGGTGATCGGCGGTCAGCGGTGCGGCACCACCTCGCTGTACCACCACCTCGCCGCGCATCCCGGGGTGCGGGTGGCCACCGGCAAGGAGTTGCAGTACTTCAGCGTCCACCATGGTCGGGGCGCGCGCTGGTACCGGGGGCACTTCCCACGCCTCTCCCCGGACGAGCGCACGTTCGAGGCGAGCCCCTACTACCTGTTCCACCCGAGCGTGCCGGCCCGGGTCGCGGCGACCCTGCCGCAGGCCCGCTTCGTCGCACTGCTGCGTGATCCCGTGCAGCGGGCGTACTCGCACTACCTGCACACCCGCTCGTACGGCGTCGAGCCGCTCTCCTTCGCCGACGCGCTGGACGCGGAGGAGGAGCGGCTGGCCCGGGCGACGAGGGGCGGCCCGGACAGCGCCGCCGCGCACCGGGCCTTGCGTAACTATTCGTACGTCGCCCGGGGCCGCTACGCCGAGCAGCTGGAGCGGTGGTTCGCGCACGTCCCCCGGGAACGGATCCACCTGGCCCGCACCGAGGACCTGCACGCCGACCCGGCGGGCACGTACGGCGCGATCCTGGACTTCCTCGACCTGCCGGCCTTCACACCCGAGGCGTTCACCCGGCACACCCGTCGCGTCGACCGGGGCACCTCCCAGCTCACCCCGGAGCTGCGGGACCGGCTGGGCGTGTACTTCGCGCCCCACAACGCCCGCCTGGCCGCCCTGCTCGGCTGGACCGACCCCTGGCCCGGCTAGCGCACGGCGTCGACCGGCGGCGGTGACCGTCGGTCACCGCCGCCGGGGGCGGACGAGGCCAGGCTCTAGCGCACGGCGGCGAGGATGCGGTCGACCGGCTGGTCGGCGTGGAGCAGGACGGGGACGTCGGTCACGGTGGTGCCGGCACCGGCCGCGCGCAGCGGGGCACCCACCGCCCCGCTCCGGGCGCCCGTCGCCGGCACGGTCACCGGCGTGGTCGACGCCGACCAGAGCACCAACGTGCTCGACCCACCACGGACGAAGGCCACCCCGTGCAGCTTGTCGGCCACCGAGGCCGGCAACGGGGTGAGGGTGGCGTCCCGGGCCGCGTCGGCCAGGCTCGCCAACATCCGGCCGGCTTCGCGTTCGGTGCCGTCCGGGTCGAGCAGGCCGTAGCGGACCTCGCTGCCGGCCGCGTTGTTCGGGTTGTACGCCAACGGCAACCAGCTGATCTCGCCGACTCCCCCGGCGGCCAGCAGGGTGACCGTCTTGACCATCTCGGCGGCCCGGCTGGCCGGGTCACCGTCGCCGTCGCGCCAGAACTGTCCGACCTCCCACGCCTGGATCGGCGTGCCGGCCGGTGTCGTCGCGCGCAGGTAGTCCAGCAGCGGCGCGACCCCGCTGAAGTGCTCGTAGAAGTGCACCTGCCGGACGTCGACCGTGCGGTCGGCCAACAGCGACTCGGTCGCTGCCAGGAACCGCAGGCTGCGGCTGTTGGTCTCGGTGGCGAGCGCTTTGACCAGCTGCGCCGCCCCGGTGACCGCCGGGATCTGCTGCCCCCTGGTGCCGACCCGGCGCTGGAAGTACGCCTGGTAGGCGGCGACCGCCTCGGGTGCCCGACCGGCGCGCACCAGCCGGTCGGCGACACCCATGCCGTACGCGACGCTGCTGATGCCGGAGTCCACCACCCGCGCCTGCGGGTCGGTCGCGCGGATCGTCTCGGCGGCGGCTCTGACCAGCCGTACGTAGTCCTCGGGGCTGCCGGCCCAGTAACTCGGCGCGTTGACCTCGTTCTCGATGGCGTACTCGCGTACCCCGTACGGGCCGTAGCGTTGCACCACCGAGCGGACGAACCGCTGGTACGCGGCGAGGTCGCTGGGCATCGCCGACTCGGTCTTGTTCGCCGCTCCCCGGGTGTGGCGCGCGGTGCCACCGGTCGCCCAGCACACCCCGGTACGGATCTTCAGGTGCAGGGTGATGCCCAACTCCCGACTGCGGGAGGCGATCTCGTCCAACCCGGCCCAGTCCACCTGCCCCGAGGTCCGTTCTATCTCGCACCAGGAGATCTCCTCGTAGGTCGCCGACCCGGCGATCCGCCGCAGGTACGGTGCGAACTGCTGGTAACGCGACCAGTCCCAGTGCGCGCCGAACGGGTTGCTCACCCCGTTGGCGGCGCGTCCCGGCGCGGGCGTACCAGATGGGGTGCCGGCGCTCGGTGGGGCCGCCGGGGGATCGTCGCCGCCGGCGGTGCAGCCGGCGGTGACCAGGAGCGCGGCGACGAGGGCCGCGGCGAACGCGCCCAGCCGGCGGGAGCGGTTCACCGGTAGCCGAGGGAGCGCAGGGTCGGACCGGAGAAGACCCAGACCAACAGCCGCAGGAACGGGTCGAGTTCGCGGCGGTAGGTGCCGACCCGCGAGCCGTAGATCGGTGCGGTCACGCTGGCGGCGGCCCGCCGCTTCTCCGCCTCGGTGGTGTACTTCTGCGCCACGTCGTGCTGCTTGCTGTCGTAGTCGAGGATGCCGTCCTCCCACGGTTCGCCGAGGAACTCGAAGAGCCCGCGCATCGTCTTCTCCGGCTCGGTCACCGCCTGCTCGTACCGCAGCTCGTAGTAGCGGTCCGGGGGCAGGGTGGCGCCGACCGCCCGCGCGGCGCGGATGTAGCGGGGCCACTTCACCACGCACTTGACGGCGGACCAGTAGCCGAACCGTTTGCGGTGCGAGACCACCACGTCGCGGCCGTCCCGGATCAGGTGCACGATCTGGGCGTCCGGGAAGACCTCGGTGACGAAGTCGAGCGACATCGCGTACAGCGGGGTCTTGTCGGCCCACCGGGTCTTGCCCCGCGCGGCGGCGTAGTCGGCGTGGACGCCGCCGAAGAAGTCCCGGATCCGGCGCAGCCAGTCCTCGCGCGGGAAGCCGAAGCGGGCCAACCGTTCCCAGTCCCGCCCGACGATCCGTCGCAGGTCGGGTAGGAACCTGGTCTCGGGGCCACAGCTGATGCTGGAGTGTGAGTCCAGGACGAGGCGCACCATCGTGGTGCCGGAGCGCTGACAGCCGACCAGGAAGATCGGCGCGGTACGGGTCGCTGGTTCAGCCACGGTCGGCCGCCTTCGTCTCGGACCGGGCGTCGGCCGCGCGACTGTCGAGCCGGTCGGTCAGCTCGTCGCAGAGAGCCCGGACGCGCGGGTCGATCGGCAACGGCCCCTGGCCCGCCGTGCCGGCGTCGTGGAACTGGCGTGGGGCGATGTGCGCGTGCAGCCCCGGTCGGTAGGGGAAGTCGAGGAACGCGCAGAGCCGCCGGAGTTGTGCCGCGGGTTGCGCGACGACTGTGTCGTAGCGGCAGAGCAGCACGTCGGCACGCTGGTCCAGGCCGAGCTGGAAGACGAGCGAGTTGCGGACGTACCAGAAGAGCGCCGCGCCGCTGTGCAGGTCCAACCTCTGCGGGTCGTGCGCCCGGATCAGCTCGACGGCGTCGGCGTCGAGGCGTTGCCCCTGCCACCGTCGGCCGATGCTGCCGTCGGCGATGGCGCGCAGCGCCCGCAGGTTGGCGTCGCCGAACTTGGCGACCTCGGAGCGGGCCCGGTCGTCGACGTCGCGGTAGACCCAGAGCGCGCGGCCGGGCGTCAGCCCCGGCAGGGCCAGTAACTCGTCCACACGGTGGCTCTCGCAGAGCGGCTTGACCAGGACGTACGCGTGCCGGCTGCGTTGGATCGTGGCGGTCAGCACCGCGTCCGGACGGAGCTGGAAGCGGTGGAAGAGGGTGCTGTCGTTCTCGTTGCGGACCTCGACCTCGGGGGCCGCGTCCAGGCCACGGACCAGCATGTTCGTACCGGATCGTTGCAGACCGACCAGGTAGACCGGCATCGCCGAGCCGGGTGCCCGGCTGGCCCGCCTGCGCCAGCGTCGTTTCGCCAGGGCGGTGCCGATCCGCTCGACCGGGTCGAGGCGGTCCTCCTCGACCAGCCGTCCGATCCCCTCGGTGCGTGCCCAGCGCAGATGCCGCCCGATCCGGCGCGCGGTGTACGCGAGGGCGGAGACCTCGTCGTCGGCTGCCACGGGTCCTCCTCGGTCGGGCACCGGTCCGGCCCCGTGGGAGCGGGGGACGACCGGCGGCGCAGCCAGGCTATCGGGAGATCATGGCGGGAAGCCAGGCCGCGGGCCGCACGGGCATACGAAGATCAACCGTTCAGGTACATGCCATAGGTGAACTGGACTCGCAGACCTGCCCTGCATACGGTGGGCCCTGACCGGGGCGGGCAGACCCCGGTCGTCACCTCCGGGCCCGGTTCGCCCGATCGACGTGAGCAGGCCGAGTCGATGCGCGTGCTGCATGTGAACAAGTTCCTCTACCGCCGTGGCGGTGCCGAGGGTTACCTGCTCGACCTCGCGGACCTGCAGCGGGCGGCGGGGGACACGGTCGCCTACTTCGGTATGAGCCACCCGGAGAACGAGTCGCCGCTGCCGTACGCGCAGTGGTTTCCCACCGAAGTGGAGCTGGAGCCGGCGCCGAGCGGGCTGCGGCCCCGCGCGATGGCCGCCGGCCGGATGCTGTGGTCACCGACGAGCCGCCGAGGGCTGGCCCGGGTCATCGACGACTTCCGGCCGGACGTGCTGCACCTGCACAACATCTACCACCAGCTCTCGCCGTCGGTGCTCGCCGCGGCGCGGTCGGCCGCCGTGCCGTGCGTGCTGACCATGCACGACTACAAGCTCGCCTGCCCGAGCTACCAACTGCTGGACCGGGGTCGCCCCTGCCAGGCCTGCGTCACCGGAGGCCCCCTGCAGGCGGCCCGCCGCCGCTGCAAGGACGGATCGCTGTCGCGCAGCGGCCTGCTCGCGGTCGAGTCCTGGTTGCACCGGCAGTTCGACGCGTACGACCCGGTGCAGGTCTTCGTCAGCCCGAGCGAGTTCCTGGCCGACGTGATGCGTCGCGCCGGCGTGTACCCGGACCGGCTGCGGGTGGTGAACCACTTCGTCGACCTGAGCGGCATCGCCGCCAAGGAGACACCCGGCGGCGGTGTCGTCTTCGCCGGCCGGCTGGCTGCGGAGAAGGGTGTCGACGTGCTGGTCGAGGCGGTAGCCGCACTGCCGGACCGGGTCACCGTGGACGTCGCCGGCGACGGCCCGGCCCGACCCGACCTGGAGGCGCTCGCCGCGCGCCGGGTGCCCGGCCGGATCCGCTTCCACGGCCGCCTGGACAAGCCGCGCCTGCACGAGCTGATCCGGTCGGCGACGGTGGTCGCCGTTCCCTCCCGGTGGCACGAGAACCAGCCCATGGCGGTGCTGGAGGCGTTCGCCTGCGGTGTCCCGGTGGTCGCCACCGACCTCGGTGGGCTCCCCGAGCTGGTCGACCCCACGATGGACGGCAGCATCGTCGGGGCGGACCGACCCGCGGACCTCGCCGACGCGCTGAACGCGCTGCTGGCCGACCCCGCACGGGCGTACCGGATGGGGCAGGCCGGCCGGGCGAAGGTGGCCCGGCAGTTCGCCCCAGACCTGCACCTGAGCCGTATCCGCGCGCTGTACGAGGAGGCCGCCGAGGCGCTGCCGACGCGGCGGCGGACCAGCCGGGCGACGGCCGGCGGGGGAGCGGCCCGGTGAGCACGGTCCGGGTGCTCTACCTCGCCGGCAGCGGTCGCAGCGGCAGCACGCTGGTCACCAACGTCCTGGGGCAGGTGCCGGGCTTCTTCGCGGCGGGTGAGCTGCGCTACCTGTGGCGGCGGGGCATCCTGGAGAACCGGCCCTGCGGCTGCGGAGCGCCACTGGTCGACTGTCCGCTCTGGACTCGCGTACGCGCCGACCTGGCCGGGGCCGACCCGGCCGGGATCGCCGGCCGGTTGGCCGAGCGGCTGCGCCTGCGCGGGCTGCCCGCGCTGCTGCGCCGACGGCGTCGGGGGCAGCGGCCGGTCGCGGGTCACCCCGACGACACGCACCTGGCCCGGCTGTACGCCTCGATCGCCGAACACGCCCTCGCCGACCGGCCCGACGGGGTCATCGTCGACTCCTCGAAGTTGCCGCCGTACGGCGCCCTGCTCGGTGCCCTGCCCGGCATCGACCTGTACGTCCTGCACGTGGTCCGCGACCCGCGGGCGACCGCGTACTCCTGGCGTCGGCGACGCCCACTGGACGGGCGTGCCGACGACCGGTTGATGAGCCGGCCACCGGTCTGGAAGGCCGCCCTGCTCTGGCTGGTATGGAACACCGCCACCGTACGACTGTGGGGTCGCCGGCCCGTCGACGACCGCTATCTGCGGGTGCGCTACGAGGACTTCGTCGCCGACCCGGCCGGTACCACCGCACGGATCGTCCGGTTCGTCGGCGCGACCGCGGACGAGCTGCCCTTCCCGACACCGGACACGGCGCGACTGGCGCCCACCCATTCGGTGGCCGGCAATCCCTCGCGGCACCGGACCGGCCTGGTCCCCGTGATCGCCGACACCGAGTGGCTGACCGGGCTCTCCACCCGCGCGTACGCGGTGGTGACCGGACTGACCGGGTTGGCCCTGTCCCGGTTCGGCTACCCGGTACGCCGTCGGACGGCCACGCCTCCCGCCGCCACGACCCGTCCGGACCCCGTCGTCCCCTCGTCACCCGCTACCCGGCAGGAAGGCTGAACGATGCTCTCACTGGTGGTGGGCACCGGTCGCTGCGGCTCGACCCTGGTCCAGGAGTTGCTCTCCCGGCACCCCGAGGTCGGTTTCGTCTCCGGCCTGGACGACAAGCTCGCCCGGCTCAACCTCAAGGGCCGGTTCAACGGGACGCTCTACCGGCGTTCGGCGCCGCGCCCGGCGGGCATGACCTCGCTGCGACACAGCCGGCGGTTGCTGGAGCGGGGCCGGCTCCGGGTGGCGCCGTCGGAGGCGTACCACCTGCTCGACCGGCAGGTGCTCGGCGGCTTCTCCCGCCCATGCCGGGACCTGGTGGCCGAGGACCTGACGCCCTTCGTGGCCCGGCGGCTGCGGGCCTTCTTCGACCAGCGGATCGCCCGGCAGGGCTGCCAGCAACTGGTGCAGCACGTCACCGGCTGGCCGCGTACCGGCCTGCTGCACGCCGCGTACCCGGACCTGCGGGTGGTCAACGTGGTGCGCGACGGCCGGGCGGTGGCCAACTCCTGGCTCCAGATGGGCTGGTGGGACGGCTGGCGGGGCCCGGACAACTGGATCTACGGCCCGCTCCCGTCCGACCTGCGGGAGGAGTGGTTCGAGTCGGGGAGGTCCTTCCCGGTGCTCGCCGCGTTGGGCTGGAAGATGCTGATGGAGGCCTTCGCGCAGGCCCGCCTGCGGCACCCCGCCGACCAGTGGCTCGACGTGCGCTACGAGGACCTGGTCGAGCACCCCCGTGAACAGGTCGGCCGGATGCTCGACTTCCTGGGGCTGCCCTGGTCCCCCGCGTTCGACAAGGGCTTCTCCCGGTACGACTTTCCGCCGGGCCGGGCGGCGGCGTACCGGGACGAACTCAGCCCGACGCAGCTCGCCGCGATCGAACGCTCGCTGGAGAAGCCACTGGCCGAATGGGGCTACCCGGTCTAGGCGTGCCCACCCGCTGCGCCCTCCGCGTCGCCCGGTCGGCACTATCGACGGGCGTGCTCGGGGACCGTTACCCTGTGGCCCCCAGACCATCGATGTGAGGAGATGCGGTGGCGCGTCGCACCGGCCGGCCTTCCTACCTGTCGGACAAGCCCGATGTGCGGCGTCGTCGCACAGTTCGCGTCGTGGCGGTCGCGGGGGTGATCGCACTGGTCACCGCGCTGCTGGGCGGGCTGGTCGGCTACCAGGTGGGCCGTCCGGACGCCACCGAGGCGACCATCGCGAGCATCCAGGAAGCCGACGCGAAGCGGGACGCCCAGCAGATCGTGGAGCTGACCGAGACGGCCCGACGCGTCCGCGACCAGATCGCCCCCGTCCTGGCCGCCGTCAAGGAGGCGAAGACCGCCGGACGGGCGCCGGACCCGGGTCAGGCGCGCGCCTGGCAGGAGATCATGCGCAAGGCCGCCGAGCCGTTCGCCGACCCGCCGTCGGGGACCACCGCCACCAACGTGGCCCGGGGAGGTCTGCGCGGAGCCGTGCAGCAGGCATCGCTCGCCGTCGACACCTACGCCCTGGCCGCCGGCGTTCCTGCCGCCCACCAGGCGGCTCTGCTGGACATCACCACGCGGCAGGCGGCCGAGGCCTCCACGATCTGGTCGGTCGCGGCGACCCAGCTCGACCAGATCAGCGTCGACGCCGGCCACGGCCACCAGCACGTGTTCCTGGACACAGACCCCCACGAAGGGGCCCTCACTCCGGACGGAGCGGCCGAGGGGACCGGCGGCTGAGGCACGTTCCTGCCCAGGTGTCGGGTTCGCCGACGGCGCTCCCGCCGCACCCGTCGGACGGCCACGGCGTGATCTTGGGGACGGCAGGCCGGATCGGGTACGGTCGCTAATCGCAAAGTCTATGAACCAGACTGGCTTTCTACGCTATGGAAGCCGAACCGGAGGGACACAGCCGTGAGGTTCCCAAGCGCCGTGCGTCAGGCCGGTCTCGTCGTGGCGATCGCCGCCCTCGCGGTGACCGCGGGGTGCGCCAAGAAGGACGACAGCGAGGTCCAGGCGAGCGGGGTCAAGCTGGTCACGGCGGGCAAGCTGACCGTCTGCACCCACCTGCCGTACCCGCCGTTCCAGTCGAAGGACGCCAGCGGCAAGGTGACCGGCTTCGACGTCGAGATCATGGACCTGGTGGCCAAGGAGCTGGGCGTCGAGCAGACCATCGTCGACACCCCGTTCGAGGGGATCAAGTCGGGCCAGGACCTGAACACCGGCAAGTGCGACGCTGCCGCCGCAGGGATGACGATCACCGACGAGCGCAAGAAGGTGCTGGACTTCTCCGACCCGTACTTCGACGCCACCCAGGCGTTGCTGACGAAGACCGGCAAGGCGTACAAGTCGCTCGACGACCTCAAGGGCAAGAAGCTCGGCGTCCAGGCGGCCACCACGGGTCGTGACTACGCCAAGAAGTTCGAGACGGAGAAGGGCCTGCAACTCGTCGAGTTCGAGGACCTCGCCGCTCTCCAGCAGGCCCTCGCCAACGGCCAGGTCGAGGCCGCCGTCAACGACCTGCCGGTCTGGACCGAGTACCTGAAGAAGAACCCGGGCGGGTTCGAGGTGACCGCCGAGTTCGACACCGGCGAGCAGTACGGCTTCCCCGTGAAGAAGGACGCCAACCCCGAGCTGCTCAAGAAGGTCAACGAGGTGCTGGCCAAGGCCAAGCAGGACGGCACGTACGACACGATCTACGAGAAGTGGATCGGCAAGCGGCCGAGCGCCTGATCGCACGCGTAGTGCCGGAGGGTGCGCGTCCCGCGCGCCCTCCGGGTCGGTAACTCCGGGAAGGCAACGAGCCAACGTGAAGCTGCGACGCCGCCAGCGGGAGCGGCTGTCCCTCGGGATCCAGTACCTGGTCTTCATCGCCGTCATCGCCGCGGTGGCCTTCGCCGCGGACTGGGGCCGGCTGGCCGACGCGTTCTTCCGCGTCGACATCATCAGGTCGATGTTCCCGACGGTCATCACCGTCGCGTTGCGCAACACCGTCCTCTACACGCTGGGCGCGTTCGCCTTCGGCCTGGTGTTCGGCACCATCCTGGCGCTGATGAGGCTGTCCCGGGTGGCGCCGTACCGCTGGGTGGCGACGGCGTACATCGAGCTGTTCCGGGGTCTGCCCGCGCTGCTGGTGCTCTTCCTCGTCGGCTACGGCATCCCGATCGCCTTTCCGGAACGGGAGATCCCGGGTGGCGTGTTCGGGTCCATCGCGATCGGCCTCGGGTTGACCGCCGCGGCCTACATGGCGGAGACCATCCGCGCCGGCATCCAGGCCGTCCCCAGGGGGCAGATGGAGGCGGCGCGGACCCTCGGCATGTCCCACTTCACCGCGATGCGCACGATCGTCATCCCACAGGCGTTCCGGATCGTCATCCCACCGCTGACCAACGAGCTCATCCTGCTCACCAAGGACTCGTCACTGGCCTACGTGCTGGGCGTGACGGCGCAGACCATCGAGATCACCAAGTTCGGTCGGGACATGCTCAACGACCGGGTGAACGCCACCCCGCTCCTGGTGGCCGGCCTCGCCTACCTGATCATCACCCTGCCCCTGTCCCAGGTGGTACGTCGCCTCGAACTCCGCTACGCCAAGGCTCGGTGACCCGCATGACGACCACCCCGTCCCGCCCCGCCGTGGAGATCCGCGACCTGCACAAGTCCTTCGGGCCGCTCGAGGTGCTCAAGGGCATCGACTTCGAGGTCGGCCAGGGCGAGGTGGTGTGCGTCATCGGCCCGTCCGGCTCCGGCAAGTCGACGCTGCTGCGCTGCGTCGACCTGTTGGAGGAGCCGACGGCCGGCCGGATCTGGGTGAACGGGGTCGAGATGACCGACCCGGACGTCGAGATCGACGCGGCACGCCGCAGCATCGGCATGGTCTTCCAGTCGTTCAACCTGTTCCCGCACCTGACCGTGCTGAACAACCTCACCATCGCCCAGCGCCGGGTGCTGCGGCGTGGTCGTGCCGAGGCCGAGCGGATCGCTCGGCTCAACCTGGACCGTGTCGGGCTGACCGACAAGGCCGACGCGTTCCCGGCGCAACTCTCCGGTGGGCAGCAGCAGCGGGCCGCGATCGCCCGGTCGTTGTCGATGGAGCCGAAGTTGATGCTCTTCGACGAGCCGACCTCCGCGCTCGACCCGGAGCTGGTCGGGGACGTGCTCACCGTCATGCGCAAACTGGCCGAGGACGGCATGACGATGATGGTGGTGACGCACGAGATGGCGTTCGCCCGCGACGTCGCCGACCGGGTCGTCTTCATGGACGGCGGGGTGGTGGTCGAGCAGGGGCCGCCGCAGGAGGTGCTCGGCGCCCCGAAACACGAACGGACCCGTGCGTTCCTCTCCCGGGTCCTCGACCCGACTCATGTCGCGCAGCTCGGTCAGACCGACGAGGCCCCCGAGCCGCCGGCTGCCCCCAGTCTGCCGGCGGACGACCGCCACAACCTCTGACGACAGCTCCCGTACGTCCCTTCGCCGGGTTGCCTCATCGATGGCAGCCCGGCGTCGATCTGTGCGTGTCAGCTTCATGTCAATCGACGGCCGTCGTGATGTCAAGGTAATCTTTTTGCAATCAGACCTGTACTTCCGTCGATGGATTACATAAGTTGCTGTCATCCACCGAAAGTTCTGAGTCTGCCGAGCAAAGTTCGCGACGAGCCTCACCCTCAGTCGTGCTACCGCCCCCGTGCTCGGGTCGATGCACCCTGCCCTCGTCGCGTCTTCGCCCGGTTGGGAACGGAGACCCATGGACGATCACGCTGGTGGCCCTCACCGCCACCTGTCCCGCAGATCGTTGATCGCCAGCGGAGCGCTCGCCGCCGGAGCGCTGGGCGCGTCCGCCCCGGCGATCGGCGCCGCGTTCGGAGGCAGCCCCGCCCGGGCCGCCGCCGGCGTCACCAAGAAGATCACCATCTACGCCGAACAGTTGCCGGGCAACCTGTTCGGCTACGGCCTGGCACCCGGCCAGGCCACCGTCCCAGGGCCGGTCCTGGAGATGTACGAGGGTGACACCCTGGAGATCACCCTGGTCAACACCACCAGCCAGCGGCTGTCCATCCATCCGCACGGGGTGGACTACAGCACCGAGTCCGACGGCAGCCCGTTCAACGCCTCGTTCAACAACCCGGGCGAGACGCGGACGTACGTCTGGCGCTCCCACGAGATGGTGGCCGCCTCGGGCCGGCGGTACATGCCGGGCAGCGCCGGCTACTGGCACTACCACGACCACGCGATGGGCACCGACCACGGCACCGGCGGTGTCGCCAAGGGCCTGTACGGGGCGCTGATCGTCCGGCGGCGTGGCGACATCCTGCCGTCGAAGCAGTTCACGGCGGTGTTCCACGACATGATGATCAACAACAAGATGGCTCCGGCGACCCCGATGTTCGAGGCGAATCTGGGCGAGCGCGTCGAGTGGATCGCCATCGGGCACGGCAACCTGTTCCACACCTTCCACCTGCACGCCCACCGCTGGGCGGACAACCGCACCGGAATGCTGGAGGGGCCGAGCGATCCCAGCCTGGTGGTCGACAACAAGGACCTAAATCCCGGCAGCTCGTTCGGTTTCCAGGTGCTGGCGGGGGAGGGCGTCGGACCCGGGGCGTGGATGTACCACTGCCACGTGCAGACGCACTCCGACGGCGGCATGGCCGGGATCTTCCTGGTGCGCAACGCCGACGGCAGCATGCCACCGGGCGCCGAGGAGGCGATCCACCGGTTCCAGGGCCACACCCACACGCACGGAAGCTGACCGAAAGTGGGGACGGGGATGACCAGGACGATTCGACGAGCCCTCGCCGCGGTAGCGGCCTTGGCGACACTGATTCCCGCGACGACGGCGGCAGCCGCGCCGCGAACGCAAGCCGCCCCGCAGGCGGCACAACCACAGAGGACAGCGGTCCTCGTGTACCACGGGCCGGTGGCCGAGCAACAGGACCCGGTGTCCCGCGCCGTGGACACCATCAAACAGCTTGGTGCCGGTCATGACATCGATGTCACGGCCACCACGGACCCCGGCGTCTTCACCACGGCGGGGCTGTCCGCGTACCGCAGCGTGGTCTTCCTCTCCGCGACGGGCGCCGCGCTCAACCGCGACCAGGAGTCGGCGCTGCAGAGCTACATGAAGGCCGGCGGCGGTTTCGTCGGCATCGCCGACGCGGCGCGCGCCCAGGTCGACTCGACCTGGTTCACCGGCCTGATCGGCACCCGCCCGGCCGGCGCCATCCCGGTGGCCGAGCCGGTGGCCCGGGTGACCGCCAGCGGCGAGAACGCGCCGAACGAGACCAAGGAGAAGCTGACCGACGGCGACGCCAACACCAAGTGGCTGGTCCGCACCCCGACCGCCTGGGTGGCCTACGAGCTGGCCGCCGCCAAGCGGGTGACCGGGTACGCGTTGACGTCGGCCAACGACTCCTCCGGCCGCGACCCGAAGGACTGGACCCTGCAGGGCTCCACCGACGGCCAGAGCTGGTCCGATCTGGACCGGCGCACCGGCCAGGCCTTCCCCGACCGGTACCAGACCCGCCGGTTCGACATCGCCACCCCGCAGGAGTTCACGCGCTACCGCCTGAACATCACCGCGAACAGCGGGGAGCCGCTGACCCAGTTGGCCGACCTGCGCCTGTTCACCGGCAGCACCACCGCCCCGGAGCCTCCCGCCGTGAACCGCGCGGTGGTGAACATCCTGGACCGCAAACACCCGGCCACGGCGTCGCTGCCGCTGACCATCACCCGTTCCGACCGGTGGGAGAACTGGGACCCGAACCCGATCGGCACCGTGCACACCCTCGCCCAGGTCGAGGAGCGGCACTACAACCCGGGGGCGGCCGCCAACGGTGCCTTCCACCCGGTGTCCTGGTGCCGGGACTACGACGGCGGCCGGTCGTTCTACACCGGCATGGGCCACACCGAGGGCAGCTACGGTGAGGAGGCGTTCCGCACCCACCTCACCGGGGCCCTCAACTGGACCACCGGTCGCGTGCGCGGCGACTGCCAGGCCACGATCGCCGCGAACTACAAGGTGGAGCGGCTCACCGCGGCCAACCAGACCGGGCAACTGGACCAGATCGGCGAACCGCACGGGCTGACCATCGCGCCGGACGGCACGGTCTTCTACGTCGGCAAGGCCGCCTGCCCGAGTGGTCCGATCGCGGACTGGACCAACCCGAACGTCGGCCTGGGCTGCGGCACGATCCACTCGTGGGACCCGCGGACCAAGCAGGCCAAGCTGCTCACCACCCTGGAGGTGATGGGCAACCGGGGCAGCGGCTCCGAGCTGGTGAAGAACGAGGAGGGCCTGCTCGGCATCGTGCCCGACCCCAAGTTCGCCGAGAACGGCTGGCTCTACGTCTACTGGATGCCGCACGACTCGGTCGACCGGGTGAAGCGGGTCGGGCAGCGCACCGTCTCCCGGTTCACCTACGACCGGCAGGCGCAGTCCGTCGACCAGAGCACCCGCAAGGACCTGCTCCAGTTCCCGGTGCAGATCCACAGTTGCTGCCACGCCGGCGGCGGCATGGCGTTCGACGCCAAGGGCAACCTCTACGTCGGCTCCGGCGACAACAACTCCTCCGAGGGGTCGCAGGGCTACGCCGGCAACAACTGGACCCAGGAATACCAGGGGATCTCGTTCCAGGACGCCCGCCGCACGTCGGGTAACACCAACGACCTCGCCGGCAAGATCATCCGGATCCACCCGGAGGCGGACGGCACGTACACCATTCCCGAGGGGAACCTGTTCCCGCCGGGCACCGAGAAGACCCGCCCGGAGATCTACGTGATGGGCGTGCGCAACATCGCCCGCCTGCAGATCGACCCGGTGCACCAGTGGCTGACCGCCGGCTGGGTCGGCCCGGACGCCTCGTCGCCAAGCCCCACCCTGGGCCCGGCCAAGTACGAGACGGCCACCATCATCACCTCCGCCGGTAACCAGGGCTGGCCGTACTGCATGGGCAACCGGCAGCCGTACCGGGACCGCAGCAGCACCGACGCGACGGTGCTGACCGGTTGGTACGACTGCGACAACCTGAAGAACGAGTCGCCCCGCAACACCGGACTCGTGGACATCCCGGCCGCCCGGGACAACATGATCTGGTATTCACCGGACGGCGGCGGCCCGGTGTTCCCGGAGCGGACCGACGGCAGCGGCCTGCCGACCTACGTCGCGGCCGACGCCACCTACACCCAGCCGTACCTGCGGGGCGGCGGGCAGGCCATCATGTCCGGCCCGACGTACCACCGCAGCCTCGTCGACACCAAGAGCGGGGTGGCGTGGCCGGAGCACTGGGACGGCAAGTGGTTCATCGGTGACCAGTCGAACTCGGCCAACCGGGTCGCGGTGACCGTCGACCCGGCCGGTGTGCCGCAGGCCGCCCCACCGCTGTACGCCGAGTCGCTGCGGACCATCATCCCGGGTGGCAACGGCGACGCACGGCTGCAGAGCTGGATGGACGCCAAGTTCGGCCCGGACGGCGCGCTCTACCTGCTGGACTACGGCGGCGGGTTCTTCAGCCTGCACCCGAACCAGAAGCTGATCCGGATCACCTACACCGGTGGCGCGCCCACCCCCGTGCCGGCGGCGAACTCGGTCGCCGTGCAGAACAAGCCTCTGACCATCGCCTTCGACGGTTCGCGCTCCGGCGGCGTCAGCCACCGGTGGGAGTTCGGCGACGGCGCCACGTCCAGCGAGGCGAACCCCCGGCACACGTACGCCAAGGTCGGCATCTACACCGCGAAGCTGACCGTCACGTACGCCGACGGTGAGACGGCGACGGTGCAGAGCACAGTCACGGTGGGCTGCGCGGTGCCGGACGACCGGCAGAACGTGTGGCTCGGCGACACGGACACCGGCGTGCCCAGTCGTACGGTCGGGCAGGGCTGCACGGCCAACGACCTGATCGACGACGAGAGCACCTGGGCCGACCACGACGGTTTCGTCCGGCACGTCAACGCGGTGGCCCGCGTGTTGCAGGACGACGACCTGCTCAGCGCCCGGGAGGCCGGCACCCTGACCCGGCTGGCCGCCGCGTCCGAGATCGGCCGGGACGGGCACACCGGGTACGAGCCGCTCTTCGACGGCACCGCCGAGTCGCTGCGCGGTTGGCAGCAGGCGCCGACCGGGTCGTTCGCGATCCAGCCGGACGGGTCGCTGCGGCCCAGCGGTGGTCTGGGCATGCTCTGGCACACGAAGGAACTCGGCGACTTCTCGCTGCGGCTCCAGTTCAAGGACATCGCGCCGGGCACCGGCCGGGCCAACACCGGTGTCTTCATCCGGTTCCCGGACCTGCGAACTCCCCTGGAGCAGCGCCCACCGGGCAGTTGCGGCACGATCGGCTCGGCCCGGACCTCGACCGCGTGGATGGCGATCTACTGCGGACACGAGATCCAGATCTACGACGGTGAGACCGGCGAGCCGCAGAAGACCGGCTCGGTCTACAACTTCGACCCGGTGCCGCTCGCCCAAGCCGGCGTGACGCCGAAGAACGAGTGGAACGACTACGAGATCCGCGTCGTCGGGCAGCACTACACGATGATCCGTAACGGCGTGGTGATCAACGAGTTCGACAACACGCCCGGCAAGCAGTCGTCGCGTGCCGGCGACCCGCCGACCGACCTGCGGCAGTTCCTGCGCGGCTTCATCGGTCTGCAGAACCACGGTGACAACGACCTGGCCGAGTTCCGCAACGTCCGCGTACGGGAACTCTAGGAGAGACGATGCCCCGACGAATAACGGCAGTGCTGGCGGCGCTCCTGCTCACGGTGACCCCGTGGGTGGCGACGCCGGCCTCCGCCGCCCCCCGAGCCGCGGCACAGGTGCTGACCTGGACCGCCGACGGCGACATCACCCGCTACAAGTCCGCGCCCGCCACCGCCGTGGCCGGCGAGACCACGATCGTCTGGGAGAACAGCGAGGCCACCGGCAACACCATCGGCATGCCGCACACGCTGACCTTCGACACCAGCAGCGAGGGTTACAACCACGACGTGACCCTCAACATCCTGGCCAGCCCGTTCGACGCCAACAACGGCCGCCACCAGGCGACAGTGACCCTCACCCCGGGCCGGTACCGGTACTTCTGCTCGATCCCCGGCCACAGCCAGATGGTCGGCGAACTGGTCGTCACCGAGGGCGGCGGGGGCGGCGACACCACACCGCCGACGGTGACCGCCACCGTGGCGGGTGACCAGGACCCCGACGGCAACTACCTCGGCGCGGCCACGGTGACCGTCACGGCCACCGACGCCGACTCCGGTGTGGACACCGTCGAGTACCAGGTCGACGACACCAGCTTCACGCCGTACACCGAGCCGGTGCGGGTGACCGCGATCGGTGACCACTCGGTGCAGTTCCGGGCCACCGACCAGGCCGGCAACACCAGCGCCGTCGGGTCGGTGTCGTTCCGGATCGTCGAGCCGGGGGAGGAGGACACCACCCCGCCGGTGGTCGCGGCCACGTTGGCCGGCGACCGCGACGGGGACGGCAACTACGTCGGTACGGCCACCGCCACGCTGACCGCCACCGACGCCGGATCCGGTGTCGCCACCATCGAGTACTCGTTGGACGGGGCTGCCTTCACCGCGTACACGACTCCGGTCGTCGTGACCGCGGCCGGGATGCACATGCTGCACTACCGCGCGACGGACGTCGCCGGTAACACGTCCGCCGAGCAGATGTCCCACTTCACCGTCGTCGAGCCGCAGGCCGAGGACACCACGCCACCCACGGTCACCGCCACGGTGACCGGCGAGCGCAACGACGACGGCGCGTACGTCGGCGGCGCGACCGTGACCGTCACGGCCACCGACGCCGACTCGGGCGTGGCGACCGTCGAGTACGCGCTCGACACCGGTGCCTGGACCGCGTACTCCGCTCCGGTCACCGTTCGCGCCCTCGGCGCACACACGGTGCGGTTCCGGGCGACCGACACCGCCGGGAACCCGTCCGCCGAGCAGTCGGCGACGTTCACCGTGGTGGCCGACGGCACCGACGCCTGCCCGGAGTCCGACACCCGGGCCACGGTGGTCATCGACGGCGACGACACCGGAGTCGGCAACGTCGACACCGGCAACGGCTGCACCATCAACGATCTGATCGACGAACACGCCGACTACCCCGGCCACGCCGACTTCGTCCGGCACGTCGAGGCGGTCACCCTCGCGTTGGTGACCGGCGGAACGCTCGACCGGCGACAGCAGGGCGCCATCGTCCGGGCCGCGGCCCGATCGGACGTCGGCGCATGAGTCCTCGAATCTTCTCGACAGGGAGTACCACGATGCCCGGACGTACCGTCGCCAAACTGGCCACCGTGACCGCCGTCGTCGCCGCCTCGGTGCTGACCGTCGCGCCGACCGCCCACGCCGACCTGGTCACCCACTGCATCGGCACCGGCGGTGCGGTGACCGTTCCCAACGACCTGTACGTGCCGGCCGGCGAGTCCTGCGCGCTCACCGGCACCACGATCACCGGCAACGTCACGGTCGCGGCCGGCGGCAACCTGGTGGTGACCGGTGGCCGGGTCAGTGGTGAGGTACGCGTTTCCGCCGACGGCTACCTCGACGCCACCGACACCACTGTCGACGGCCAGGTGGTGCTGGCCGCCGGTGGTTACGGCATCTTTCTGAAGGACGCCCGGACGGGCACCGTGACGGTGCGGCCGAAGGGCAGCGCGACCATCGACAGCTTCCTCTTCGCCGAGGAGTCGACGGTCGCCGGGAACGTCACCGTCGGCGCCGGTGAGGTCCGGCTCGACCGGGGCACCCAGGTGGAGCGCAATGTCAGCAGCACCGGCACCTACTACACCGATCTGCACGACTCGTTCGTCGACGGCACGCTGTCGGTGCTCAACAGCGCCACCGGCAGCGTGGTGTGCGGCAGCGCGGTGCGCGGCAAGGCCACGTTCGCCGGCAACCTGGGCGGAGTGCAGGTCGGCCCGAACGGTGGCCTCGACAGCTGCGCCTCCGGTGGCTACTGGGGTGGCGACGTCAGCATCACCAGCACCACAGGTGGTGTCACCGTGGACGACAACATCATCAACGGTCAGTTGACGGTGACGGGCAACGACCCGGTCGCCCAGGTGGCCGCCAACAACCGGATCCGTGGTGGCGTGACCGGTGACCAGGCGGCGGCGACCACCAACCGGGCGGCCCGGGTGGCCGGTCCGGACCGGGAGGAGGCTGGCGACCAGCGGGCCGAGCTCCGCCGTACCTCGGCGGTGCAGGAGGCCACCGAGGCGGGCGCCGCGAGGCTCTAGACGACTAAGGCCTCAACCCTGGCCGGGGCGGTGGGCGCAGCCAGCAGCCAGCGGCCAGCGGCCAGCGGCCAGCGGCCAGCGGCCAGCGGCCAGCGGCCGGCGGTGACCGTCGGTCACCTCCCTGGGGGCGGATGCGGTAGTGAGCGGTATACCTCAGAGTCATATTCATACCTCTGAGGTATACCGCTCGACAGCACATCGACATGGCGGGCCAGCCAAAGCGCACGCCGTCGGCCCCGTCTTGAATGAGGACTCACTCGTCCAGGCCCGACGCGACAGCGGCCGGTCGCCCTAAGGGGGTGACCGGCCGCCGCCGTCGTACCGCGCCGGCTAGAAGTTACCGGCCGAGTTGCACTTCACGCCCTGGTCGAGGCAGTTGCGCACCCGAACGGCGAGCGCCTCGTCCTTCCACGCGTTGAAGAAGTCCGCGTGCATGGAGAACGAGGTGCCGGACGCGAGCGTGATGCCGTCGGTGTTCGCGCTCAGCGGGTACGAGATCACGAAGGACACCGAGGGGACCGGCACCGGGTGGCTCTTCGGGCAGGCCCCGGTGTGGTCGCCGTTGGCCATGTGCGCCTTGTGGTCCGGGCTGTCCAGGTGCTTGCCGTCCCAGCAGTCCGGGAAGGTGATCTGCCGGACGATGTTCGCGGTCTTGGCGCAGACCGGGAACGTCTTGTCCGCGCTGCGGCCGATCTCGCCGCCGATGCCGGCGCACCAGAAGTGGTTGCCCTGCTTGTCCGGGGTGTCGACCTGGTTCTTCGCGTTACCGGTGATCATTCGCAGGCCGAACGGGAAAGGCTGGGTCCTGCTCGGGTCCTTCAGGCGGGAACCGTAGTAGACGGTCACCTCCGTCGGGTCGACGACCTTGCCGTTCTGGTACATCGTCGGCACCCAGTAGGCGGACTGGTCGTCCGGCGAGTTGCAGGTGGTGGCCTTCGACGCCCGCAGCGACTCGGCGGTCGAGTTGGCGTCGGTCGACCTGTTTCCCCAGAACGTGTGGTTGTGGGAGCCGCCGACCAGCTTGGGCAGCACGATCGGGTCGTCGCTGTTGTGGTGGCTGGTCTTGCAGCCGACGTTGAACTCGGGCACCTTGACCGGGTTGCCGGTCACCGGTTTGGGCTTACGCGCGAAGAACGCCTTCGTCGCGGCGGCCTGCGTGGCGGGGTCGACGGTGATCCAGCCACCGGAGGCGGTGGGCGGGGCGGTGCTGGTCGACGGGGTCGCCGGCTTACCCGTGGCGGACGGGGCAGCCGAGGCGCTCGGCGTGGCCGACGCCTCGCCGGGAACGGCGGACGTGGGCGTCTCCGGTCCGGACGAGCCGATGCCGGTGTCGCTGGAGGGGCTGGACGCACCGGGCGTTCCGGGAGCCTCCTTGCAACCGCCGGCGAACACCACGCTCACCATCAGCAGGGCGGTCACGGAACGGCGAAGCCTGGGGGTGGATCGCATATTGAACAAGAGGGGTCACCTTTCTTCCGAGAACGAAGAATACGAGTCGACCCCCTGCTCAATTCCAACCGAGACGATTAAGTCTCCCTTAAATATCGCTCTGCGATTGCTCGATCCGCTTTGCGGAGTGGTTGAGCTGTCGAATCAGTCTCATTTCCCTGATTTTCTTCGAAAAACTGTAATCGAGCACCGTGCGGATACTCCACTTTCTGGGGAGTCGCCGGCCGGGCACGGGGCAGCGCGGCGACGAACCGGTTCCGACTTTTCTTCGTGATTGCCGGAAACGGCGCGACGCGTGCGCCCGGCGCGGAAGAATTGCGCCACGGAAACACGAGAACCGGGGGCGTTCGATGGGGTTGAGGCGACGGATGGCGCTGGTGGTGGTGTCCGTCGCGGCGACACCACTGGTTCTCGGCGGGTGCACCGCCGAGCGGAAGTCCGCTGTGCGGCCCGTCGAGCGGCGGGTGCCGGCGCCGGAATTGACCCTCACGCCGGCCGACCGGTCCCGCGACGTGCCGGTCAGCGCCGAGGTCACGGCGCTGGTCACCGGCGGGAAGGTCACCGCCGTGCGCATCGCGGACGACAGGGGCATGCTGGTCAGGGCGGAACGACGGGAGGACGGCTCGGCCTGGGTGCCCACCGTTCCGTTGGGACCGCAGCGCACCTACACCGCGGAGGTGACCGCTACCGGCGACTCCGGCGCGAGCACCACCCGCACGACGACCTTCACCACCATGCCGACGTCGACGAAGCCGCAGGTGACCAGCACGCTGTACTTCGGAGACGACCGGACGTACGGCACGGCGATGCCGGTGACCATCGGATTCGATCCGCCCATCGCCAGGGCGGCCCGCGCCGACGTGCAGCGTCGGCTGTTCGTCAGGACGGACCCACCGCAGCCCGGGGTCTGGTCCTGGGTGGACGACGGCAGCCAGGTCTACTACCGCGCTCCCGACTTCTGGCGACCGGGCACGACGATCAGCGTCCGCGCCGGTCTGGAGGGCCTGCCGATCGGCGGGAACCGGGTCGGTGACGCCGACCGCACCGCGACGTCCAGGATCGGGCGTCAGGTGGCGCTCGAGGTCAACAACGCCACGAAGCAGATGCGCGTGCTGCGCGACGGCAAGGTCATCCGCAGGATCCCGGTCAGCCTGGGCAAGCCGAGGACACCGACGTCCAGCGGCAAGATGGTGATCATGGAGAAGCACCAGCGCACCACCTTCGACACACGCGGCGAGCCGAACGGCGGCTACGTGGTGAACGTCGAGGACGCGCAACGGCTCACCTGGGGCGGTGAGTTCATCCACGGCGCGCCCTGGTCGGTGTCGGATCAGGGACACCGCAACGTGTCGCACGGCTGCACGAACGTCTCGCCTGCCAACGCCGACTGGCTGATGGGCGTCACCCAGGTCGGTGATCTGGTCACCTTCACCGGCACCGAGGTCCGGCTACAGCCGGGCAACGGCTGGACGGCCTGGAACACTGGTTGGGAGCAGTTCGTCAAGGGCAGCGCACTGCCCGTACCCGCTGGTCTTCGGCCAGCCCCGACCGCGACGCCGCGCCCGGGCGCGGTCGCCGGTGGCCCGCCGACGCCGGGTCCGTCGGCCTCCGCCGGCTGAACCGACAGGTGTCCAGCGGGCGTACGGCGCTTGCTGGGCGTTCCTACCCTTCGGGCCATGACGTACGAGCCCATGATGGTTCCCCGCCCGAAGCCCAACCGGACCACTCGTACCGTCCTGATCGTCGTCGCCGCGGTGCTCGTGGTGTGCTGCGCGGTTGGTGCCTGCGGAGGTTTCTGGTTCTACCGCAGTGTCAAGGAGGCCGTGGAGCCGGCCCGGGCGGCGACGGTGGCGTTCCTCGACGACGTCCAGGCCGGCAACTACCCGGGCGCCTACGGGCGGCTGTGCGGCGAGGTGCGCGAAACCATGACGCTGGAGGAATTCGCCCGGATCCAGGCCGCCCAGTTGAAGATCAGCAGCTACGAGATCGTCGGTGTGAACGTCAGCAACTACAACGGGCGGGTTACCGCGACGGCCACCGTCCAGGCGGTCCAGGAAAGCACGGGAGCCCAGTTCACGCAGGGAATGAGGCTGGTCAAGGAGGATGGTGAGTGGCACGTCTGCCAGTGAGCACGACGTCGTGGCGACGCCCGCACATGCCCAAACGACTATCGTCCGGTCGGGGCGTAGAAGGCGCTCGGATCGTTGGCGAGGGACGCCTTGACGTGCGCGCTCCACTCGTCGGCGAGGACCTCGATCCGGCCGGCTTCGATGCCGTCCAGAGCGACGCGTACGACGTCGGCGGGGTCCATCTTGTCGCCGTCGTAGTGGGCCATCATGTCGGTGTCGGCGGCGCCCAGGTGCAGGCCGGTCACCAGGGTTCCCTGGCCCGCGAGTTCCAGCCGGATGCCGTTGGTCAGGCTCCACTCGGCCGCCTTCGCCACGCCGTAGGCGTTGGCCCCGTCGTAGGAGAACCACGACAACGCCGACAGGACGTTGAGGATCGCCCCTCCGCCGTTCGCGCCCAGCACCGGTGCGAACGCCCGGACCATGCTCAGGGTCCCCCAGAAGTGGGTGTCGAGCTCGGATCGGATCTTGCCCAGGTCCCCGTTCACCAGGTTGGTGAAGGTGGTGATGCCGGCGTTGTTGATCAGAAGAGTGGCGTCGGACGCGGCGGCCGACGCCTCCGCGACTGAGCGCGGGTCGGTGATGTCCAGCCGAAGCTTCTCGACACCGGGAATGTCGACCTGCTCCGGGTTGCGGGCCGTGGCGTACACCTTGGCCGCGCCGCGCTCCAGCAGCTGTCGGGCGAAGTGTCGGCCGAGGCCACGGTTGGCCCCGGTGACCAGCGCGATCGAACCGTTGATCTGCATGACGTGTGGCCTCCTGAGGAGTTTCAGAAACGAGCGGTACGCGAGCTACGCTAAAACCTGACGTGAACGTGAGGGACAAGGTCGTGTGGCAGGCGTCACCGGCCGGGGGAGGGTCCATGCGCATCGGGGAACTCGCCACAACGGCCGGGGTGTCGGTGCGCGCCCTGCGCTACTACGAGGAGCAGGGCCTGCTGACTGCCGCACGCAGCACTGGCGGGCAGCGTCACTACGGCGACAGCGCTCTGGAGCGGGTGCACCTCATCCAGACGTTGTACGCGGCCGGCCTGTCCAGCCGCACCATCCTGGACCTGCTGCCCTGCGTCGACGCGAAGGTCAACACGCCGGAGTCCCGGGCGCTGCTGCGTGCCGAACGTGCCCGCATCGACGAGCAGATCAGCCAACTCCGCAACGCGCGGGACCGGCTCGACGCGGTCATCGCCGCCAGCGAGAGCCCGGCTAGCGGATGCACCCATGTGGAATCCGCCGCACTGGTGGCGTAGCGGTTCGACGGCGCGGCACGCCTGGGCGCGCCGGCGACCGATGTTGGCGACCCCGCCCGCGGCCGGACGGTCCGGCGACGCTCAGATCGGGGCCAGCTCCGGCACGCCGTAGTGCCGGTCGAGGACCTGCATGGCGGCGCCTGCGGCGATGGCGTCCGCGCCGAGGCTGGACACCGTCACCGTCGTGGTGAGCCAGTCCGCGCGCCGCGCGTCGGCCCGCACGGCCTCGGTCACGGCCGTGAGATAGGTCTGCGGATGCCGTAGGAGGTCCGCGCCGGCCAGCACCACGTGGGCGAGATCGAGGGTCTGGAGCAGGTTCACGACGCCCACCGCCACGACGCGGGCGGCCTGGGTGATGTCTCCGGCCTCGGCGGCGTGGTGGTGCACGATCTCCAGGCATCCGTGGCGGCCGCAGACGCAGCGGGGTCCGTTCAGGTCGACGACCGTGTGGCCGAATTCGCCCGCGTTGGTGTGCGCGCCGCGGTGGGCGGTGCCGCCCAGCCAGAAGCCGCCACCGATACCCGACTCGATCATGATGAGGGCCGCGTCGCCGAACGTCGCGCCGTGCCGCCAGGCCTCGGCCGTGATCCCCGCCGTGACGTCCTTGTCGAGGTGGACGGGCAGGCCGAGGTGCTTCTCGGCGATCTCGCGCAACGGTACGTCGTGCCAGTGCCGCAGACCGTGGGCGTCCCGGACCAGGCCGTTGGCGTGGTCCAACGGGCCGATCATGCCGATGCCCAACCCGGTGAGCCGGCCCCGCACGTCGCTGTCGCCGGTGATCGCCCCGATGCCGGCAGTCAGGGCGTCGAGAAGCTGTTCAGGGGTGAAGTCGCCGGGCAGCGGCCTGACCGCCGAGTGGCGTACGGCGCCGGCCAGGTCGACCAGGGCCAGCCGCAGTGTGCGCCGGGCCACGTGGGCGCCGATCGCGTACCGGCTGTCGGGAACGAGTTCGTAGACCACGGCGGGCTTGCCGATGCCCGTGCGACGCAGACCGGCGGGGCGGATCAGGCCGTCGCCGGTCAGGCGTGCGATGACCTTGGAGACCGCCTGTGGCGTCAAGCCGGTGGCCTCGACAACTGTCGACCGTTCGAAGGTTCGCGCGGTACGCCCCAGTGCCATGACCCGTGCCTGGTTGTAGCCGCGCAGGAACGTGACGTCGGCAGTGATGCGAGTCATCTCGCCACTCTATTACGCAACGCTGTTGCTAAATTTTTTCGGTGATCGGGATGAGCAGAGGACGACGGGTGGCGGCGCTGGTGGCTTTGGCGCTGGGTGGTGTGGCGATCGGTCTGACCGAGTTCGTGGCGATGGGCCTGCTGCCCGACATCGCGCGCGGCCTGCTCCCGCAGGAGTACGCCCAGTCGTCGTCGAACGCGGTCGCCCGCGCCGGCTGGATGATCACCGCGTACGCGCTCGGCGTGGTCGTGGGCGCGCCCCTGATCGCCGCGCTGAGCGCGCGCCTGCCGCGCAAGAAGCTCGTGCTCGGCCTGCTCGCGCTCTTCGCCGTCGGCACTGTCGCGTCCGCGATCGCCCCCACCTTCGACCTGGTGCTGGTGGCCCGGTTCGCGGCGGCGTTGCCGCACGGCGCGTACTTCGGTGCGGCCGGCCTGCTCGCGGCCACCCTGATGGGCCCCGGCAACGAGGCCCGTGGTTTCGCCATCGTGCTCAGCGGCCTGACCGTGAGCAACGTGGTCGGCGTACCCCTCATCACGCGGCTCGGGCAGGCGGCCGGCTGGCGCGTCGCGTACCTGGTCATCGCCGGTGTCTTCGTGCTCACCCTGCTGGCGGTCCTGGCGGTCGTCCCGGAGGTCGCCGCGGCGGTCGACGGCTCGCCGGCCGCCGAGTTGAGAGCGCTGCGGACCTCGCAGGTCTGGTTGGTCGCCGCGACCGGCGCGGTCGGATTCGCCGGGTTCTTCGCGGTGGACACCTACATCGCACCGGTCACCACCGACGTCGCCGGTCTCTCGGCCGCGACGGTGCCCTGGGTGTTGGTGGCGGTGGGGCTCGGCATGACCGTCGGCAACGCCCTGGGTGGCTGGTTGGCGGACCGGGACCTGCGGCGCAGCATGATCATCGGGTTCGTCGCGATGATCGTGAGCATCACGACGTTCAGCCTCGTCGCGTCGACAACCGTCGGCCTCTTCGTGGGCGCGTTCCTGGTCGGTGCGACCAGCCTCTATCTCGGGCCGGTCCTCCAGGCGCGCCTGATCACCGTCGCCCCGGGGGCGCAGCTGATGGGCGCGGCGCTCAACCAGTCGGCCATGAACATCGCGAACAGCCTGGGCGCAGCCCTGGGCAGCGTCGCCATCGCCGCCGGCCTCGGTTACCTCGCACCGGCCTGGGTGGGCGTGGTCCTGGCGATCGTCGGACTGACCCTGGGAGTGGTCAGCTTCGCGGTCGGGCGACGCGCACCGGAGCGGACCCCGGCCACCGTCGCGGGCTGAGGTAGCCGGGCCGCTGTCGCGGGTCGAGGCGGCCGGGCCCCCGTCGGGCCGGGTCAGAAGTCGTCGACGCTGACCGTCACGCGATGGGGACTCGACCGCCAGTTCGGCGCGCAGGTCGTACCCGTGTGCCGGCTCCTTCGCCAACATGGCCAGCACGACGTCCTGCACCCCGAGCTACCCTTCGGACAGATCACTTATGGATAGCCCGCTATCTGTAAGGCTGTCAAACCCGACCGCTGGCTCACCTGGTCTGCCACTCGAAACCGTCCGGGTCGGTGAAGGTTCCGGTGCTGCTGCCGATGGAGAGTCGGTGTGATCCGGTGCCGTCGGGAGAAACGCCGGCGTCCTTCGCAGCGGCGCGGCGACCGTAGAGCGCCAGCTTGATATTTGACGTGGCGAACTCGACGTACCTGCGGCCAAAGCTCTTGGCCACGGGCAAGCCGCGCTCGACGTAGAACCTCCTGGTGACGGCAACATCGGCCACACCCAGCAGGAGGACGATGTCGTCGATGTGCCGGCTGGCGGGTCCGACGTCCTTCTTCGACGAGGTCGCGATCTTCCAGATCGTGCCGTACGGGTCACGTAGTACTCCGCCGTAGCCCCAGAAACCCTTCGCGGCCGGCTTCAGTGGTGTAGCTCCACCGTCCAGAGCGGTGCCGAAGAAGCTGTCCACCGTGCTCGGTTGGGACACCACGAGCGACATGGCGAACCCCCGGAAGCCGGTCGTGGGCGCCTGCGAGGCGCGTACGCGCAGTCTGGCACCCAGACCGAACGCCATGGTGTAGAAATCGTGGGCGGCTTCGGGTTCCGCCACTTCGAGCGTGACAGAGTCGATGGAGGCCATGGCCGAGGTTCCTTTCGTGATGTCGGATTGCGGCTGGGACGCCGCGAAGGTGGCAGACCTGCTGTGTCGCCAGCACCGTTTCGCCGTTTTCTGCCGATGACGGCCGGGGGGCGCTCACCGGTCCTGGATCAGCCCCAGTACGTTGCCGTCGGGGTCGGTCACGCTGGCCACGAGGCGACCGCCGCCGACGTCGTGTGCGGGCTCGGTCACGGTGGCGCCAGCGGCGCTCAACGCGGCCAGCTTCGCCTCGACGTCCGCCACGTGCCAGTAGGCCACCGGCGAGGTCGCACGCTGGGGGCCCCCGCCCGGCACGAGCCCGATGTGCTGGCCCGCTGCGTTGAATCCGACGTAGTAGGACGAGTCGTCAGTCGGGGAGACGCCAAGCAGGGCCGCGTACACCGGCTTGGCCTTAGCCAGATCCGACACCGGATGCAGCACGGTCTTGATCCCCTGGGTGGTAGGGCCGGTCATGGTGACTCCTTCAGCTCGTCGGCCGCTGTGGGCCCGGTTGACGTGTGTTCCCAGCATGGTCTCGGGGACGTCGGATCGGATCCGTGGTGACCACGGAGCCGACCACGGAACCGGAGCACGGAGGGCCTACGACAGAATGGGCCGGTGCTTGACGTCTCCCCTCGGGAAGCTGAGGTGCTCGCGCTGCTCGGGGCCCACCTCACCAATGCCGAGATCGGGGCACGGCTGTTCATCTCGGTGCGTACCGTCGAAACTCACGTCTCCTCGCTGCTGCGCAAGCTGGAGGTCCCGGACCGGCGCGCGCTCGCCCAGCGTGCGCCTGAGCTGGCCGGCAACGGCGCAGCTCGCCAGGCGCCGGTTCTGCCGGCCCCGCTGACCTCGTTCATCGGCCGGGTGCGCGAGCGGACCGAGTTGACTGAGCTGATCAGAGCGCACCGTCAGGTGACCGCGGTCGGCCCCGGCGGAGTGGGTAAGACTCGGCTCGCGCTGGCGGTGGCCACCGAGACCGCGAACGAGTACCCCGACGGCGTGTGGTTCGTGGACCTGGTCCCGGTCGCCGGTTCCGACATGGTCGCGCCTGCGGTCGCCGTTGCCCTCGGCCTCGGCGAACAGCCCGGCCGCGACATGACCACGTCCGTGGTCGCTGCGCTGGCGGACCATCAGGCATTGCTGGTGCTCGACAACTGCGAGCACGTCGTGGACGGGGTGGCGCTGTTTCTCGAGCGGCTGTTGGCGGCGTGCCCCGCGATGACGGTGCTGGCCACCAGCCGGGCACGGCTGGTGGTGCCGTTCGAACGGGTGTATCCGGTGCCGCCGCTGTCGTTGGCAGTCGACGGCGAGTCGGACGCGGTCGCGTTGTTCATGCAGCGGGCGGCGGCGGTGGGCTGGCCTCTGGATCCTCTGCTGCACAACCAGATCGCCTCGATCTGCGAGCGGCTGGACGGGATGGCACTGGCCATCGAGTTGGCCGCCGCCCGGTATCCCACGCTTGGGCTGGACGGCATCACCGCCGCCCTGTCCCATCCGCTGCGGATGCTCACCGGGGGTGCCCGCGCCGACGACCGGCACCGTTCGGTACGGGCGACACTGGACTGGAGTCACGCCCTGCTGGACCCGGCCGACCGGGCGCTGCTGCGTCGGGTGTCGGTGTTCGCGGGGCCGTTCACCGCCTCGATCGTGGCCGACGTCGTCGGGACCGAGGAGGGCATCGTCGCCGACGGTCTGGCCCGGCTCGCCGAACAGAGCCTGCTGGTGGTGACGGCCTTTTCGGGCGGAACCGAGTACCGGGTGCTGGAAACCATCCGCCAGTACGGGACGGAGCGGCTCACCGAGGCCGGCGAGCTGGTCGACGCCCGCTCCCGGCACCTTCGGTGGTGCCTGGCCAAGGCCACTGAACTGGCGGTCGATCGAACGGAGTGGCGGACCCGGTTCGACCCGGTGGCCGACGACCTCCGCGCCGCACTGGCCTGGGCGAGCAGCCGGCCAGAGCAGCGCTCGAACGCGTATCGCCTCGCCCGCCATCTGGCGGAGCTGACCTTTACCCGCAATCTCGTGGGCGAGTCCCAACTGCGCTACGAGCAGGCCGCCGCACTCACCGATGCCCCCGGCGTCACCGTGTCGATGCTCCGGCACGCCGCTGCGGTGGCGGCGTGCCGGATGCGCGGTGAGGACATGTACCGCCTGCACCGCGAGGCCGCGGAGGCCGCCCTCAGCTCCGGAGACGCCGCCGTCGCCGCCTGCGAACTGGCCACCGCCGCCACCAACGCCTACCGCTTCTGGAGCAAGTTCGAACGGTTGCCGTCACGGGACGAGGCGATCGCGCTCATCACCGAGGCGCGGAAGCTGGCCGGGGACGACCCCGCCGCCCAAGCCGCGGTGGCCCTGGCCGAGGCCGGGGTGCTCACCGACGCGTTCGGCGCCCCCCAGGGCCCGCCCGACAATGACGTACCGGAGACCGTCGCGCGGGCCGAGCGGGCGGTCGAACTCGCGTACCGCGTAGGCGAGCCGCTGGCCACGTCCGCCGCTCTCGACGCGCTCACCGGTGCCCAGGGATGGGCCGGTGAGACGTTCATCAGTGCGTCCACAGCGCGTCGCCGGATCGCGCTGCTCTCACCCTTACCGGCCACTCCGGCCAGCACCCACGAAATGCTGGACGCTCTGGGGAGCGCCACCGAGGCCGGCCTCGGTGGGGGAGACCTGTCGGCAGCCCGCCGCTGGGCGAGGCAGATCGCCGACCATCCGCTGCTGGTCGAAGTCGGTCATCGTGCCACGAGTTGGCTACTGGTGGTCGACGCGTTGGCCGGCGACGTGGGCGGGGTACTCGCCAGCAGCGTCCGGTTCCTCGACGCCTGGCAGCGCGCCGGCCGACCCGCCAGGTCGGTCCTCGGTCCCGCGGCGGCCGGCGTGGCCATGATCCACGGCCTCCGCGACGACCAGGAGGCTCGCCGTGTCTGGACCACGGTCCTCGACCAACTTGGCGCACCACCGGAACACATCCACGGCTATCGGGCAGTATTCGACGCGATGCATCTGCTGCACCGAGGTCAGGCACAGGTGGCGCTGAGACGGATGACCCCCGAGCCCGCCGAGGTGTGGAAGTCGCTCACCTGGGTCTGGCTCCACTGGTACGTCGCACTGCGCGCCGAAGCCGCCGTACTCGCCGACAGCCCCGACGCCCACGACCGGCTGAACGAGGCCCGAATCGTGGTGGCCGGCAACGCTGTCGCCGCAGCCATTGTGGAACGAGCCCGAGCTCTGCTCGACGGCGACCAGAAGGCGTTGCTGGCCATTGCGGATGCGTTCGGCGTTGCCGGCTGCCGCTACCAGTCCGCGCGTACCCTGGTGTTCGCCGGCGGCGATCATGCCAAACGCGGCGCAGCCACGCTTGGCGACCTTGGGCTCGCCCCAATGGGCACCCGCTGACCCCGACACAGTCGTCTCGATCCCGTCGTCCGACACGCGGTCATCTGGCGGACACGAGCAGTTGGCGTTCGGGTGGTTGTGCGACGATCGGCGAGCGTCACGCCGGACGACCGTCCACCGGTCCGCCCGCCCAGCGAACGCTGGCGGACACGGAGGGCGCCACACTTCGTTTCACTTGGAGAGCACGATGTCCCTCTCCCCATCACGGGTCTTCGCGGAGCTGAACGCGGCTCGACCCCCTGACCAGCCCTTCCCGACGATGGGTAGGGCCGTGGTGGTCGGCGGCAGTGTCGCCGGCCTGCTGGCCGCCCGGGTGCTGTCCGATCACGCCGACAGCGTCGTCATCATCGACCGGGATGACCCGCAGCTGGCCGGCGCGCGGCCCGGCGTACCCCAGGGGACGCAGCTGCACGCGCTGCTGCCCGGCGGCTTCCTCCAGCTGGAGCGCCTGTTTCCCGGATTCCGCGACGCGGCGCTGGCCCGCGGGGCGGTCGAGGCGCCGCCCGAGGCGCGGCGCAACTACCTCGACGGCCGGGCGAAGGTCGTCGTCCCCGACGACGCCGACAGTCTGGCGGGCAGCCGCCCGCTCCTGGAGGGGCTGATCCGCCAACAGGTGCTCCGACTGCCCAACGTCAAGACGGTCACCGCACGCGCCACCGGTCTCGTGTTCGACGGCGCGGCGGTCAGCGGGGTCCGCTGCGAGGTCGCTGGGGTGACCGGCGTCGAGACCGGTGACCTCGTGGTGGACGCCATGGGCCGGTCGAGCAGACTCTCGGACTGGTTGGAGCAGGCCGGCTGGGAGCGGCCGGTGACCCGGCGGATGACCGTGCACCTCAACTACGCGACCGCCCTGTTCCGCCGCCCGGAGGTCACCCCGGCCTCGACGGTCGTGCTGGCACTGCACACCCCGAAGAGGGCGGTGGACGTGGCCGGGGCCGCGTTCTTCGCCATCGAGGACGGCCGGTGGATGGCCATGATGGCCGGTTACGGCGACGACCGCCCGGGGCGCACCCCGGAGGACTTCGTCCGTCGCCTGCGGGAGCAGTTCCCGCCGGAGTTCGGCGAGGTCGCCGACCAGGAGATGCTGGGCGACGTCCAGACCTACCACCATGCCGACAGCCGCCGACGGGACTTCCACGCGCTGAAGCGGTTCCCGGCCGGCCTGGTCAGCGTCGGCGACGCCGTCGCGTCGTTCAACCCGGTGTACGGGCAGGGCATGACGTCGGCGGCCCTGCACGCGGCCTGCCTGTCGACGTACCTGCGGTCCCAGCCGGATCCGCGGGTGCCCGCGCGCCACTTCCTCGCGTTGCAGCAGGTGGTGGTCGACGCCGCGTGGTCGATCTCGACCTCCGCCGACCTGGCGTTGCCCCATGTCGACGGGCCCTACCCGCGCGGCTACCGGATCTCCAGTTGGGCGAGCAGACAGATCATCGCCGCGACCGTCACGGACGTGGCAACCGCGCGCCGGTTCAACGACGTCGTGTCCATGCGCGAGCACCCGCGTTCGCTGGCCCGGCCCGGCGTGCTCCTCGGCGCGCTGCGCGCCAATCGACGGGCGCGCTGACGACCAGCCCGGCGGCCTGGTGTAGAGGCCGCCGGGCCCGCCCGGCTAGCGCGGGAGCTTGCGGAGGACGTCGACGACGAACCGGTGGTCGTCGAGCTGCGGCAGCCCGGAGACACCCACCCAGCCGACCACGCCGGTGCCCCGGACGCGCAGCGGCACCGCGCCCCCGGCCGCGGCGTACCGCGACGCCGGCAGGCCGAACCTCTCGGCCAGCGTCACCTGCTTGTCCTGGCACAACCGGGCCATGTACAGCGACGAGTGCTCGAACCGCATCACCACCCGCCCCTTGCGGCGCAGCCAGGCGTCGTTGTCCGCCGTCGACCCCGGCAGGCCGCAGTGGAACAGCTGGCGCCCCGCCCGCCACACCCCGATCGACACCGGCAGGCGCTGCTCACTCGCGGCGGCGACGGCGAGCATCCCCAGCTCGTACGCGTCCGTCTCGGACAGGCCCGCGAGTTCCAGCTCGCTCTCCTCGCGCAGCAGCTCGTCGAGCGTCGGCCACGGCTCACGGTCGTCTGACATGTTCTTCTCCTCGTCGTTGCGGGCGATCACCAGGCGCAGGGCGCGTAGTCCTTCAGGAAACAGCCGTACAGGTCTTCGCCCTGCTCGCCGCGGACGATCGGGTCGTACACCCGGGCGGCGCCGTCGACCAGGTCCAGCGGGGCGTGGAAGCCCTCGTCGGCCAGTCGCATCTTCGTCGGGTGCGGCCGTTCGTCGGTGATCCAGCCGGTGTCGACGCTCGTCATCAGGATGCCGTCGGTCAACATCTCCTCGGCGCTGGTGCGGGTCAGCATGTTCAACGCGGCCTTGGCCATGTTGGTGTGCGGGTGCCCCGGCCCCTTGTAGCCGCGGCCGAACTGGCCCTCCATCGCCGACACGTTCACCACGTACTTGCGGCGGGCCGACGCGGCGGCCATCGCCGGGCGCAGCCGGCTGACCAGCACGAACGGCGCGGTGACGTTGCACAGCTGCACTTCGAGCAGCTCGACCGGGTCGACCTCCTGCACCCGCTGGACCCAGCTGTTGACCGAGTCGAGGTCCGGCACGAGGCCCCCGGCGTCGATGGCGGTGGACGCGGCGATCCGCTCCGGCGAGGCGGAACGACTGGTGAGCGCCAGTGCGGTGAGCGCGTGCGGGGTGAGCCCGGCGGTGAGGCTGCCTCCCGTGGCGCCCTGCCCGCCCGGCTTGGCGAACGTGATCAGCTCCGGCAGCGGGCCGTCCGGCAGGGCAGCGGCCTCCGCGGCGACGAGCTGCGCGTACGCCCCGGGGGAGCGGCGCACGGTCTGCGCCGCGTTGTTGATCAGGATGTCGAGGGGGCCCTGGCTGCTGACGTCGTCAGCCAGCGCGATCACCTGGGCGGGGTCGCGCAGGTCGATCCCGACGATGCGCAGCCGGTGCAGCCAGTCCGCGCTGTCCGGCATCGCGGCGAACCGGCGGACCGCGTCGTGCGGGAACCGCGTGGTCACCGTCGTGTGGGCGCCGTCGCGCAGCAGTCGCAACGCGATGTACATGCCGATCTTGGCCCGGCCGCCGGTGAGGAGCGCGCGTCGGCCGGTCAGGTCGGTACGGGCGTCGCGGCGTTCCCGGTTCAGTGCGGCACAGGACGGGCAGAGCTGGTGGTAGAAGGCGTCCACCTCGCGGTAGCGCTGCTTGCAGACGTAACAGCCGCGGGGATTGTGCAGGAAGCCCGCCGTCTCGCCCGCGACCGAGGTAGCGAGCGGGATGCCCTGGGTCTCGTCGTCGATCCTCCCGGGAGCACCGGTGGCCGTGGCCTCCGTCACCGCCCGGTCGGCCGCGAGGATGGCGTCTCGCCGTTCCTCCCGTCGCCGCTGCTTGACCACCTTGTAGAGCCGGGCGGTGGCCCGCTGCACCCGCAGCACGTCCGGATGGTCGGAGGGCAGCGCCTCCAACGCCTCGAAGACGCTGAGGCAGGCCTCCAGCCGCTCTCGGTCGATGCCCTTCTGATCGCGTTCGCGGTCAAGGCCCTTCTGACCGTTCTCGGTAATGTCGTCCACCGTCATGCGTCGTCGTCTCGTCCCGTATCCCGTGCCGGATCACCCCGGCTCGCCCCAAGTCCGACCCGAAACTGTACGCACCGCGCGCCCTCCGACGCACCTCGCGGCCGTCCCCGACCTCGGACGCGCGTCGGTCCCGGCCTTGGAGGCGCGGCCGTCCCGATTTTGGAGGTGCCGCCGCCCGGCCTTGGACGCGCCTCGCGGCGGTCAGGCGCCGTCGGCGTGCCCGAGACGCCAGTAACCCATGAACGCCACCGCCCGCCGGTCCATCCCTCGCTCGGCGACCAGGTGTCGCCGCAGGGTGCGGATGACACCGGCCTCCCCGGCCAGCCACGCGTACAGCGGCACCGAGGCCACCTCCTCGGGAACCTCCCACAGGATCTCGGTGTCCACGTCCACGTCCGCGACGGGCTGCGTGGCCCCCGAAGGGCCCGGGATGAGCAGTTCCTCTGCCGCGGCGGCGACCGCGGGCACCAACCGGCTGCCGTGTCCGTCGCGTCCGCGAGGCAGCCAGCGGACCTCGATGCCGGGGGGCGTGATCAGCGGCAACACGTCGTCGGCGTCCGGCACCTCCAGCAGGACCGTGCCCCGGGCATCCAGGGGGAGTCGCTCGCAGATGCCGGCGATCGCCGGAACGGCGGTCTCGTCCCCGGCCAGCAGCAGGCAGCTCCCGGCCGACGGCCGGAACTCGATCCCGCCGTGGTTGCCGTCGAAGCCCGCGTCCGGACCGACGATGGCGATCTCGTCGCCCGCGCTCACCCGCCGAGCCCAGCGCGTCGCCGGCCCACCGTCGCCGTGCAGCACCAGGTCGACGTCGACCTCGGCCAGGTGCGGTCGGACCGCCCGCACGGTGTAGGTGCGCACCGGATTGCGCAGGTGCTCCGGCAGGGCCCGCCACTTCGCATACCAGTCGGCTCCCCCCGGAAGATCCACCCCAGGCTGGCCGGGCAGCGGCAGCGCCAGCTTGATCCGTTGGTCGTACCCGTTGTCGGCGAAGCGGTCGAGGTCCACGCCGGTGAAGGTCACCCGGGTGAAGGACGGGCTGAGTCGGCGTACCGCGCGAACGGTGACGGTGAACACGCGCCACGGGGCGATGGACAGGGTCTCGGTCATGGGTGCCTCTCCGGGGTTGGGCCGGCGTCTACCGGGGGTTGTTCGTGACGGCGCGGGAGCGCCACAGCAGCCAGACGAAGTACGGGGCGCCGATCATGGCGGTGACCAGGCCGGCGGGAACCTGGGCTGGTGCGATGACCGTCCGCCCGACGGTGTCGGCGATGCTGACCAGCGCCGCGCCGAGCAGCGCGGCCACCGGGAGCACCCGGGAGTGCCGGCCACCGACGAGCGCCCGGGCGGCGTGCGGGGCGACCAGGCCGACGAAGCCGATGACCCCGACGGCCGAGACCGCGGTGGAGGTGAGCAGTGCCGCCGCGCCGAGCGCGACCAGTCGCGTGCGTTCCAGGCGGACGCCCAGCACCCGGGGCGTGTCGTCGTCGAGCGCCATCAGGTCGAGTTCGCGCCGGGCGGCGACCACGGCCGGGGTGAGCACCAGCAGCGCGATCAGCACGGGGAGCACCTGGGTGGGCATCCGGCCGTAGGTGGAGCCGGACAGCCAGGTCAACGCCTTCCCGGTGTTCCACGGGTCGAAGGCGACGACCAGGTAGGTGATGACCGCCATGCCGCCCTGCCAGGCGCCGAAGCCGATCAGCACCAGTCGGTCGGAGCTCAGCCCGCCACGCCAGGCCAGGCCGTACACCAGGGCGAAGGCCAGCATCGCGCCGAGGCCGGCGACGCCGGAGACGGCCCACACCCCGGCCAGCGGCACGAAGGTGAGCAGCGAGACGGCGCCGAGCCCGGCCCCGGCGGTGATGCCGAGGATGCCCGGTTCGGCCAGCGGGTTACGACAGACCGCCTGCACGGTGGTGCCGGCCACCGCGAGCGCCGCGCCGGCCAGGACGGCCGCGGCGACGCGCGGCCACCGCTGGTCCAGCACGAAGGTGTACGCCGGCCCGGTGGTGCCGTTGATCCAGTTGACGACGTCACCCAGCAGCACCCAGGTGTCACCGGCGAGCATGCCGACGGCCACGGCGGCGACGGTCAGCACGGCGGTGACGGTGAGGACGCCGCGGTGGAAGGCTGCCGAGCGGACTGCCGCGTGCCCGCCGGGCGGGCGGCGGGTGGGGCCCGCATCGCGGTGCCGGCGGGCCAACCAGATGAGGATCGCCGCGCCGAACAGGGTGGTGACCACACCGGTGGGAATGTCCACACCGGCCTGCCCGCCCATCACGGCGCGCAGCAGCACGTCGGAGCCGAGGACGATGATGACCCCGGCGATGCCGGACAGCGGCAGCAGGACGCGGTGCCGGTGCACCCCCGGCACCACGGGGGCGAGCAGCCGGACGATCACCGGGGCGCACAGGCCGACGAAACCGACCGGGCCGGTGAGGGTGACGGCCGCCGCGGACAGCAGCACGGCCAGCACCATGACGGTGAGCCGGGTACGACGCACGTCCAGGCCGAGCACGGTGGCGGTGTCGTCGCCGAGGGCGAGGATGTCGAGGCGGTGCCCGAGCAGCATCAGCACGACGATGGCGCCGACGATCACCGGGGCCAGTTGGGTCAGCGCGGTCAGGTCGCTCTGCACCAGCGAGCCGTTGCCCCAGGCGAACAGCCCGATGGTGGCCTGCTCGAACAGGAGCAGCAGCAGCGTGGTCACCGACCCGAGGGCCAGCGCGGTCGCCGAGCCGGCGAGGATGAGCCGGGTCGTGCCGGCCTGCCCACCGGAGGACATGGCCATCACCAGGCCGGCGGCGGCCAACCCTCCGCAGAATGCCAGGCCGCCGGCGGGCAGCGCGGGCAGCGAGACGCCGAACGCGGCCACGGAGACGATCGCCAGGTGGGCGCCGGCGTTGACCGCCAGGGTGTCGGGGGACGCGAGCGGGTTGCGGGCGATCGACTGCAACGCCGCTCCGGCGAACCCGAGCGCGACGCCGATGGCCAGGCCGGCGAGCAGCCGGGGCACCCGGGAGGCGATCAGCACGCGGGCTGCCTCGTCGTCGGTGCCGGTCACGAGTCGCAGCAGGTCGAGGGCGCCGACGGTCGAGGTGCCCTGGGTGAGGTGCACTGCGCTGACCACGAGCAGCAGCAGGATCGCCGCGACGAAGACACCGACGACGCGGGGCATCGCCGGACGTCCGCCCGGAGCCGGCCGGGTGGCCGGCTCCGGGCGTGGGGGTGCGTTCAGCACGCTCACACCGTGTACGTCTTGACGAGTTCGTCGATGTACTGCTTACCGGACAGCGGCCCGCCGAAGGTCCAGATGCCGTTGGGCATCTTGTGCAGGTTGCCCTTCTGCACGAACGGCAGTGACTTCCAGATGGCGTTGCTGGCGAGACCGTCGGCGAACACGTCGTCGCCGTCGGAGGCGTTGTAGAAGAGACGCATGTTCGGGTCCTTGAGCACGGTCATGCCCTCGACGTCGGTCTGGCCGAGGCCCCACACCTCATCGGTCTTGCCGGTCCAGGCGTTGGTGAGGCCGAGCTGGATGCCGATCTGGGAGACGAGCGCGCCCTTGCCGAACATCCGGATGCTGACGGTGCTGCCCTCCTTCCAGCCGTCGGCGATGGCGAACGGCTGGCCGGCGGCGCCCGCGTCGGCGATCTTCTTCTTGCCGTCGGCGATGGCCGTGTCGAAGTCGGCGAGCAGCTTCTCCGCCTCGGTGGTCTTGCCGACGGCCTTCGCGATCATGTTGAGGTCCGCGCGCATCCGGCCGAGGTTGTCGGTGGCGTCACTGGCCTTGGCGACCACGACGGGGACGAACTTCTCCAGCTGACTGACGATGGTGCCGCCCCGGTCGTCCTCCATCACGACGAGGTCGGGCTGGAGGGCGACGATCGAGTCGATGCTGGGTTCGCCGCGAACGCCGACGTCCTTGACGCTCGGGTCGAGCTTCGCGGAGGTGACCCAGGTGGCGTAGCCCTTCGGGTCGGCCACGCCGACGGGCATGACGCCCAGGCTGACCAGCATCTCGACCTCGCCCCACTCGAGCCCGACGACCTTGGTCGCCGGGGCCTTGAGGGTGATCTCCTTGCCGCGGCTGTCGGTGATGGTGACCGGCCCGCCGGCCGCCGAGGCGGAGGTTTCGGGAGCGGCGGCCTTCTCGGTGGTGCCGCAGGCGCCGAGGGTCAGGGCGGCCACGACGGCGATGAGGGCGGTGAAACGGGTACGGGTCATGACGGTCTTTCTCTGCTGTGGATGAGGGGTGTTTCAGACCAGGGCGCGGACCGCGTGCCGCCCGACGGGGCGGGTGGTGACCAGTCCGCTGATCGGATCGGTGGTCACCTCGATGCGAATTCCGTAGGTCTCGGTGAGGGCTTCCTCGGTGAACACGGTGGCCGGGGCGCCGGTGGCGCGGACCCTGCCCTGCTGCAGCAGGACCACCTCGTCCGCCACGGCGGCGGCCTGGTTGAGGTCGTGCAGGACGACGCCGACGGCGACGCCGTGGTCGTCGGCGAGGTCGCGGACCAGGTCCAGGATCTCCACCTGGTAGCGCAGGTCGAGGAACGTGGTGGGCTCGTCGAGCAGCAGCACCGGAGTGTCCTGGGCCAGGCAGGTGGCCAGCCACACCCGCTGCAACTCGCCTCCGGAGAGTTCGTCGACCGGACGCTCGGCCATGGTGGCGACGCCGGTGACGTCCATCGCGCGGGCGATGGCGGCGGGACCGTCCGGATCCTCCCTGCGCCAGCGCCCCCGGTAGGGGTGGCGACCGTAGCCGACGACGTCGTGGACGGTGACTCCGCTGGGCACCGGCCGGCTCTGCGCGAGCAGGGTGACCCGGCGGGCGAACTCCCGGGACGGGAGGCTGGCGGCAGCGACGCCGTCGGCGAGGTGGACCAGGCCGGACTCGATCGGATGCAGGCGGGCCAGGGCCCGCAGCAGCGTGGACTTGCCACTGCCGTTCGGCCCCACCAGCGCGGTGACGGCGCCCGCGCGAAGGTCGATCATGGCGCCGTGCACCACCGGCACACCGTGGTAGCCCAGTCGGAGGTCGACGCCGGACAGGCTGCGCTCCCCGTTGGCCGACGCCAACTCGCTCTTCATGAGGTTAGGCTAACCTAACGGAATGCCGGCGTGTCAAGCCGGCGATCGGGCCGTGGTCATCGGGACGGACCGGTGGTCGTCGGACCCGCGCGCGCGTGAGGGATGCTGGGTCCGTGCAGATCACGACCCTCGGTCCGTTCGCTGTCGACGGCCAGCCCGTTCGGGGTGAACGGCTCGCGGCGGTGATCCGCGCGCTCGTCGACGCGCGTGGACGGGCGGTCTCGACAAGTCTGCTCGTGGACGCCGTGTGGGACGGCGCGCCACCCGACGACGCGACAGGTGCGGTGCAGGCGCTCGTGTCCCGGGTGCGCAGACTCGGGTTGCCCGTGGTCGCGGTGCCGGGCGGATACCGGTTGCCCGCCGAGGAGGTCACCGTCGACGCGGTCGAGGCGCGGGCGTTCGTCGACCGGGCACGGACCGTGCTCCACTGCGGTGACGTGCGCGCCGCCCGCGGCCTGGCCGACCAGGCGCGTGCCCTGTTCCCCGAGGTCCCCGAACTCGACACCGCGGAGGACACTCGCCTGTTCGCGGACGTCGCCGCGCTGCGCGCACAGGCGGCACTCGCCGGCGCAGGCTCGTTCGACGAGGCCGACCTGGGTCGGCTCGTCGCGCGTACGCCGCCGGACGAGCCGTCCGCCGCCCTGCTCGTCCGGGTCCTCGCCGCGCAGGGGCGGGAGGCGGAGGCGCTGGAAGTGGTGCAGAGACTCCGGGCCGAACTGGCCGACAGGTACGGCACCGACCCGTCACCCGTGATCACACAGGTGCACCTGGCGCTGCTGCGCGGCGAACTGACCACCCCGATCGTCGAGGCGTCGCCCCGGCAGCCGACGCGGATCGCCCTGCCCGCCGCCTGGCGTCGGCCGATGACCGCCCTCGTCGGCAGGGAACGCGATGTCACGGCCGTGGTGGCGGGAATCGCCGACGCGCCGCTGGTGACCATCGTGGCGACCGGCGGCGCGGGCAAGACCCGTCTCGCCGCCGAGGTGACCCGTCGCGCGGCGGCGGCCGGGCGGTCGGTACGCGTGATCGAACTCGCCGGCCTGCGCTCGTCCGACGAGGTGCTGCCCACGGTGCTCGCGGCCCTCGGGGGCGCGGACACCTCGGCCACCGGCGGCAACCTGGGCCTGGAACGGCGGGTGCTCAGCCCCGAGGAACGCCTTCGCGCCGTGGCACCCGACCTCGACGGGTTGGTCGTGCTGGACAACTGCGAACACGTCCTCGACGCGGTGGCCACCGTCGTCGCGGACCTGGTCGCGGTGACCTCGCCGGAGGTCACCGTGCTCGCGACCAGTCGGGCCCCGCTGGGCCTCGCCGGCGAACTGGTGCACCGGTTGACCGCGTTGCCGGACGACGACGCGCTCGCCCTGATCGAGTCCCGGGCGAGAGCCGGTGGTGCGGTGCCGACCTGGGACACCGCACGGGCGCTCGCGCTGTGTCACCGGCTCGACAACCTGCCCCTGGCCCTCGAACTCGCCGCCGCACGGCTGCGACACATGCCGATCGACGACGTCCTCGCCGGACTGAGCGACCGGTTCGCGCTGCTCGACGACGCCCTGCGCGGCCTGCCCGAGCGGCACGCGAGCCTGTGGGCGATGGTCGACTGGAGCAGGGAGTTGCTCGCCGAGGACGACCGGGAGTTGCTCCAGCGGGTCGCGGTCATACCCGCGCCGTTCACCGCCGACCTCGCCGCCGCGGTCGCCCGCACCCCGGACGTCCGCCGCGGCCTGGCGACACTCGTGGAACAGTCCCTGTTGACCCTGGTCGAGGGGGACGGTCCGCCGCGCTACCGGATGCTCGAAACGGTCCGCGAGTACGGCGAAGCCCGCCTCGACGCCGTGGGTGCCCACGCGTCGGCCATGACCGGCCTGGTCAGGTGGGCCCGGAACCAGGCGGTGGCGCTCGCCGGCCGGTTCGTCGGCCCGGAACAGGTCGATGCCCTCAACCACTGCGCCGCCGAGCAGGACAACCTGCTCGCAGCCCTGCGCTGGGCGCTCGAACAGGACGACGAGCCCGCCACGATCGACGTCGCGACGGCCCTGTTCCATCTCTGGACGGTGCGCGGCCTGCACCTGGAGGTCCTCGGGTGGGCGCGGGGCCTGCTGGGTGTCGACGACCCGGACCGACGGCGCCGCTCCGCGATCCTGCACGGTCGCGCGGTCGGCAGACCACTACCCGACGCTGACCGTCTCGCCTGGGTGTGCCTGCTGATCGGGCTCAACTCCGGCATCAGCGGCGAACTCCGGCTCGCGGTGCTCTCCCGGCGGGCACTTCGGACGCTGCTCGCCGAGCGTCCCGGCGAGGTGTCGTCCCGGTTGACCACGCTCGCGTCGGCGCTGCCCGAGTTCGACGTGTCCGATTCGGAGCGGAGCGTGAAGGCCGCTGACGAGATGGTCGCGCACCCCGACCCGTACGTGCAGGCCCTCGGCCTGTTCGCCCGCGCCGCGGTCCGGGAGAACGGTGGCATGCCCGAGGCGTCGGTCATCGACGCCGAGCAGGCGTACCACCGCTTCGCGGTCGTCGGTGACCACTGGGGCATGGCGATGGCGGCCGGGGCTGTCGGGCAGTTCCTCAATCCGCGCGGGCACACCGGGTCGGCCGAGTGGCTGGCGCGCAGCGTCCGCCACATGGAGATGGTCGGCGCCACCCAGGATGCCCGGTCGATCCGGGTACGGCTGGACGTGCAGCTCGCCCTGACGGGTGACGGGGAAGCCGAACGACGGCTGGTGGAGACGGCCGCACCGGGCGACGGCGAGGCGGTGGACGCCGCCGTCGCGTGCCTCGGGCTGGCCCACCTGGCCTGGCAACACCGGCGGGACGACGAGGCCCGCGCGTACGGCGTCCGGGTGACCCGGATCCTGGACGGCTGGACGAGCCCGCAGCCACAGCCCCGGGCCATGCTCCGGGTCGCGGTGGCGGTCCTCGACCTGCGGGTGGCGCAGGCACGGCCGGTGCCGGGGGAGAACGCCGACGCTCACGCGGTCGCCCTGTTGACCCTCGCCCGGGACGACGCGCTCTCCTCGAAGGACCTGCCCATCATCGGCGCGTGGGCTCAGGGCGGCGCCGAACTCGCGGCGCACCGGGGTGACGACGAGGCCGCGCGGGAACTGTTCACGCTCGGGGCGCGGGTCGGCACCCACGTCGGGACGTTCTTTCCGCCCGGAAACGCCGAACGGCTCGACGCCGCCCTCGGGGACGAGGAGCAGCGTGAGCCGTTGCTGGCCGTGTGGCGCGAGCGGTCGGTCGCCGCCGCAGTCGCCCGGATCCGCGAGCTGATGAACGACCTGCTCGCCTGAGCTAGATCTTCTTCCGGTACGCGCGCAGCGCCAGCGGCATGAACAGCACCACGAAGCCGGCGCACCAGGCGAGCGTCCACCACACGTGCGAGCCGAGCGGGGTGCCGAGGAACAGGCCGCGTACCGACGCCACCAGGTGGGTCATCGGGTTGACGTCCACGAACGCCTGCATCCAGCCGGGCAGGGTGTCGGCGCCGACGAACACGTTGGACGCGAAGCTCAGCGGCATGATCAGCGCGAACATCACGCCCTGCACGGCACCCGCGGTGCGGACCTTCATCGACACGAGCACCGGCAGCCAGCTCAGGCAGAGCGCGAACAGCACCGCGAGCAGACACCCGGCGATCGCCCGGAACGGGTCGGTCTCGATCCGGAAGCCCATCACGTAGCCGATCGCGAGGGTCGACACCGTGACGATCACGTACCGGACGACGTCGCCGAGGACCGCGCCGACCAGTGGTGCGGAGCGGGGGATCGGCAACGACCGGAACCGGTCGAAGATGCCCTTGGCGATGTCGGTGTTCAGGTTGACGCCGATCGCGATGGCGCCTGTCGCGATGGTCTGCGCCAGGATGCCGGGCAGCAGGAACTGCAGGTAGTCGTGGGTCGATCCGGCGACCGCGCCGCCGAAGACGTACACGAAGATGACGAGGAACAGCACCGGCTGCAACGTGACGTCGATGAGCGCCTCGGGCGTACGCCAGGTCTTGATGAGGCTGCGCTTGGCGAGTGCCAACGAGTGCCGGACCAGTCGGAACGGTCGCGGGTTCGGGGTGGTCGTCGAGAGCGCCCGGTTTCGGGTGGGTGGTGCGTCGATCAGAGTGCTCATGCCGCGACCTCCGTGGGGCGGGTGGTGTCGTCTTCGGACGCCGTACGCCCGGTGAGGGTGAAGAACACCTCGTCGAGGCTCGGCAGGTGCAGGGACAGTTCGGTGATCGCGATGCCGGCCGTGGCGAAGCGCGCGACGCTCTCGGTCAGGGCCGCGTCGTCGGTGACGGGCACCGCGAGGACGCCCTTGCGGATCTCGTCGGCCTGCCCGCCGGAGCCGACCTGGGTCAGGATCTCCGCGGTCCGGGGCAGTTGGGCCGGGTCGGACGGCCGGACCTCGAGGGTCTGCCCACCGACGACCCGCTTGAGCCCTTCGGGTGTGTCGTGCGCGATCACCCGACCGTGGTCGATCACCGTGATCGCGTCGGCGAGCGCGTCGGCCTCCTCCAGGTACTGCGTGGTGAGCAGCACCGTCGAGCCGTTGCCGACCAGCGAACGGACCACGTCCCACATGTCCTCGCGCTTGGCCGGGTCGAGCCCGGTCGTCGGCTCGTCCAGGAAGATCACGTCGGGGGAACCGACGAGGCTGGCGGCCAGGTCCAGCCGTCGCCGCATGCCGCCGGAGTAGGTCTTGGCCGGCCGGTTCGCGGCGTCGGTCAGGTCGAACCAGTCGAGCAGCTCGGCGGCCCGTCGCCGGGCGCCGCCGCGCCCCAGCTCCAGCAGGGTGCCGAACAGCTCCAGGTTCTGCCGGCCGGTCAGGTCCTCGTCGACCGAGGCGTACTGGCCGGTGAGGCCGATGCTCTGCCGAACGCGCTCGGCGTCCCGTACCACGTCGAAACCGCCGATCCGGGCGGTTCCGCCGTCCGGGGTCAGCAGGGTGGAGAGGATGCGTACGGCGGTGGTCTTGCCGGCGCCGTTGGGGCCGAGCACCCCGAGCACCGTCCCCCGGGGAACCGCGAGGTCCACGCCCTGCAGCGCCCTCGTCTTCCCGAAGGTCTTGACGAGGCCCTCGGCCTCGATCACCAGGTCAGCTGTCATGCGTACAGCATGCGCAGGCCCGCCGACACCGCCCTGACACGCCACCGACACCCGCTGACACGGTCGTCGCCTCGCTGAGGTGTCTCCGGTGATCTTGGTTGGTGGGGCAATCGGAGGCGACGACATGACCGGCTGGTCGGCGATGGTGGGCACGCACGCACGGCCGGCGACGGCGCGCGCGAGGGGCATCGTCAGGCTTGCGTTGTGTGTAGGTTGCGGAAGTGACAAGGAGCGAGCGAATTGCGGACCAGTTGGACCGGCACTGGCAGAAGAACCTGAGGCCGCGGCTGCACGGTCTTGCCGACGAGGAGTACTTCTGGGAGCCGGTGCGTGGCTGCTGGAGCATCCGCCCACGTGACACGTCGGGGACACCGATGTCGGAAGGTTCGGGGGAGTGGACGATGGACTTCGCGTCCCCTGCCCCGGTGCCGGCGCCGGTGACCACGATTGCCTGGCGGCTGGCGCACATCATCGTCTCCTGCTTGGGTTATCGGGTCGGATGGCACTTCGGCGGCAAGGAGGTCGACTCCCAGACATTCGCCTACGCGGGGACCGCTGACGAGGCGCTGCGACAGCTCGATGAGATGTACGGGAGATGGAACGCGGGGGTCCGCGAGCTCTCGGACACTGACCTGGAGAATCCGCCCACGGTGGGTCCCGAACGGTTTCCGATGGAGGGCATCGTCCTGCACATCAACAGGGAGCTGATCCATCACGGCGCCGAGATCTCCCTGCTGCGCGACCTCTACCGCTGGAAGGACTGATGATCTACCGCTGGCAGGACCGATGAGGAGGGCCCGATGGGCCGCACGGTGTTGAGCATGAGCGTGTCGTTGGACGGCTTCGCCGCCGGCCCCGACGTCACCGCCGGACAACCGATGGGCAGAGGCGGCGAGCGGCTGCACGAGTGGCTGTTCCAGGCCGACGGGGATCGCGCTGTGGCGGCCGACGGCGTCACCCCGGTCGGGGTCGACGCCGCGCAGGTACGGGAGCGTCATGCCACGACCGGCGCCGTGGTGATCGGCAAACGGACGTTCGACGTCGGTGTGGACCTGTGGCAGGACACTCCGTTTCCGGTGCCGTGCTTCGTGGTCACTCACGAGTCGCGTGACCCGTTGCGGATGAAGAGCGACGTCTTCACGTTCGTCAACGACGGACTCCACAGCACGCTGCGCCAGGCGCGACAGGCAGCAGGCGACCGGAACGTCCTCATCATGGGCGGGCCCACCACAGGACGACAGTTCGTCAGGGCCGGGCTGGTGGACGAGATCCACGTCCAACTCGTACCGGTGTTCCTCGGCACCGGCACGCGCCCGTTCGACGACCTCGGCACCGACCGCATCGAACTCGAACGTACCGCGGTCATCGAATCACCACACGTCACGCACCTACGCTTCCACGTCCCGAGGTGACCGCCCGGCGTCGGCCGGCCCGCGCGGTGTGGTGATCGAGTCGACTCCCGCCGGACAGACCGGCTGGGAGGCCGGCCAACGGTTGCGCGGCCGCACCATCTGTCGAAGTCGCGATATGCTGACGACGGCAGAGCGCCTGCCAGCGCCCGATGTGGTGGCCCACGCCTGACCGCATGCCGGGGCCAAGAGTCTCCGACTCCGCGCCGCTATGTCGACTCCCGGCGTGCCGGCCACGCCGCCCGTTCGGTGGAGTGCGTGGGGCTGCACCGGAGGCGTCATGTCTGATCCCATTCCCCGGCGGACCCCGGCCCCGGGACGCGCCCGCAAGCGCGCCATCCGGGAGCACGCGGCCAGGGCGGGCGTTGCCTACTCGGAGGCCGCCCGGCAACTCGAGTCCGTCGGCCTCCGGCCCGGCGAAACCCTTTCCCGCTATGGGCGGACGATCTATCCGCTCGGGTTCGATCCGCATCGCCAGTTGCTTGTCGAACGCCGTGAGCGGCGGTCGTTCGAGGAGCGGGTGTCGGACACCAGGCGGGCCGCGGTCCTGCCTCATGGCCGCGCGCAGCACCTCGTCGAGCGGTTCCCGCCCAGCCGTGGGCGTACCGGCAGCGGGGTCGGCTCGCTCTATCACGGCGAGGGCCGCGAGGAACTGCTCGCGATGCTGTACATCGTGATCGTGGCCGAGTCGCCGGGGTTGCTGCCCGAGGTGGGGGACCTCGCCTGGATCGCGGAACTCGGCGAGGACACCGCGCTCGACACGGCCTGCGCCGAAATCGACCGCGAAGCCCGCCGCCTGCTCGACCAGGAGCCACCGGCCCTCTGGTCGGGCATCCAGAAGGCGCTGACCATGGCCGAAGGCAGCGTGGAGGGACAGGTCCGCCAGGAGGCGATCCGGCAGACCGCGCTGTTGAGCACGATGATGACGCCGCGTCTGGGTTACGCGGGCGAGCCGTACGTTCCGGGGTTGCCCGTCGCCGGGGTCCGGCAGATCCTCGACGCGCTGCTCATCGTCGCCGACGACGGACACGCGCCGGGCACCCGGGTACGCCTGCTCGCGCAGCCGCACGGCGGGCGGTCGGCCACGATCATCGGTGCCCGGTGGGCTTCGTCCGGCCCGCCGGTGGGCTATCTCGTGTGGCTCGACGGGGCGACGGCGCCGCTGTCGACCCGCCCCGACGACCTGGTCGTCCTGGCCGACCAGGAGACCACTCCGCGCTGAGCCAGGGCCCGGCTCGGTGGTGTCCGCGTCGCCTGGACCACCCTCGGATGGATCAGGCGACGGCCAGGCGAAAGACCTGTCGGGAACCGCCCTCCGGACCGGGATCGGCGGTCTCGGCAGGGGTGAAACCAAGGCGTTCGTAGAAGGCACGCGCACCACTGACGCAGGCGGCCGGGTGATCGGCGCCGAAGGTGACCACTTCGACGGAGCCTGAGCCCCGCACAAACCTGCGCATCGCCTCTGTCATCAGTGCACGACCAACACCCTTCCCGCGTGACTGCTCAGCTACGACAAGCCAGTGGATGTGGTGGGTCGGGGCCTTCGCCGCGAACAACAACCCACCGAGGAGATCGGGCCCCGAGGAGACAGCAACGATCGCTGTGGATCGGTGAATGTGCTTGCGCACAGCGTTCTGGAAGCCGCGATCCTCGACCATCGGGCCGAACCAGCACTCGACCTGGGCCGCCAGGCCAAGGAAGCCGTAGAAGTCCTGCTCTTCCGCAAGCCTGACGATCACCCGAGCAGTCTGGCAGGAATGAGGTGAACCCTGCCTGACCGCTCCTCGACTCATCCGCACGGTCGGCTAGCTGAGGTGGATCAGGTAGTCCAACTCAACTCGATCAGCCCGCATCACGATGTGCGCCACCTCGGCTACCCAGTCGTTCACATAGGTCTGTCTGGTGATGACGATCACGGGGACTCCACCAGGGATGCGCAGCGCCTCGGCCTCGTCCGAGGTCGGCATTCTCCACGCAGGACGTTCGCGAATGCTGGTGATGGTGTGCCCAAGGCTGTAGAGCTGCGACGTGTTGCCACCAGGCCAAGGCTCGTTCTCGGGGTTGGCTACTGGGGTGCCAGCGACCATGTCCAGCAACAGGCGTGAGACGGACATCTGTTGCGGAACGCCGTGGGTGCGGAAAAGGAAGTGACGCTCGAGGAGCATCGTCCCCGGCTCCACGTTGAACAGCTCTGCTATCGCCGCAACGGCCGGCACCTCCCGGAAGTCCTTGTCCAAGCTGTAGGCCGACCACTTCACCTGCTGATCGGCCGTGAACGACGTGCCGAGCTCGCCGCTCCGGACCTGCTCCAGCTCTTTGCGGTACCGCTCTGAGGCCACCCGGCGCACGGGCGCGATCGGGCGCGCGTAGGTGCCACGTCCCACCTCCGTCAGCACCAAGCCTTCGGAGCGCAGCAACGCCAAAGCTTCACGAACGGTCCCGCGGGCGACTGAGAAGTCAGCCATCAACGTCGACTCACTGGGCAGCAATGAGCCAGGTGGGATAGCGCCAGCCTCGATGCGGCGGCGTAGCTCGTCGGCCACCTGGCGATATCGACGGGGCTGCTGGTGCGGGTAGGCACGTTCGCCACCGTACTCCCGATCTTCCTGAAACCTCCTCCGTGCCACGACACGATGACAACCTGTCTAGACAGGTTGCACAGACAGGCTCTAACGTAGCAGCGAGACCGGCACGGAGAGTGATCTAGGGGTAGGCACCCGTGCCGGTCTCTCAAGAACGAGGGAAGGTCCCCGTGCGCCGATGGAAGTGGTTCCAGAGACCTGATGAGCAGTGATGCTTGAGCAGCCTCGCCCAGAACCTCCATTTACCGTGATCATGGCCGGGTTTGTCGTCGACCTCCACAATCGCGCCACGTGCCCGCGCTGCCAATCTGATGGTTGCCCGAAGCTGAGGGCTGCCGGGCTGACGCTGAAGGTGTGGCGGACGAGGAAGCCGGCATGAAGGCAGGTGACATCCTGCGGCTGGACCGAGCTGTCAGCGTTCAGTTCATGCGCCCCATCACCGTACGAGTCATCAGGGTTCTTGACTGGATCACCTACGACGGATGGGCCTGGATCGACTGCTACCAGCTCGGCCCGAGCGGTGACGCCGTCGCGAGACGCTCGCTGTTCATTCAGTCGGCGCACGTGCGGTACGTACCCCCTGCACCGCGACCGGGAGGCCAGGCGCCACGGGCGCAGACCGGCCGGGCTCCCTCGCGGGGAGCCCGGCCGGTGCGGTCGATGCCTCCGTAGAGCTGTCCGGCTCAGCGGGGGGCGTGCTGCGGCGGGAAGGCTACGGGCGGCGTGACCGCTCTCCGCGCGGTGGTCTACCTGCTCATTCCGGCAGACGGCCCCGCGTGGAGACGAAGTGGTACGACATGACGGCGAACCCGGGGTCACGGACCAGCCGCCGGAAGGCGTTCAGTTGGTTCGGCGACAACCCGGCGGCGAGCAGGTCCGGCTCCAACTGGCGGGAGTTCGTCTCGTAGAGCGACGCTCCGGTCGTACCGCCGGCCCAGCTCTGCGAGTGGGTGATGGTGTCCAGGTCGGTCAGGCCGGCGAGAGCCATCTCGGTGTGCACGTCCTGTGCCCACCCCAGGTCGGCGCCGTGGTCCTCCAGGACGCCCATCATGGCGTCCATCACCTGCCCGAAGAGCTTCGCGGCATCGTCGGACGGCGCGGTCAGGACGCGTAGCGGCTGCGTGCAGTCGAACTCCTCGACCACCAGCCATCCGCCGGGAGCCAGCGCGCCGGTGAGCGTACGCAGGACCCTTCGACGATCGGGGAGGTGCAGCAGCACGAGCCGGGCGTGGATGAGGTCGAACGCGTCCCCGGGCGGCGGTTCGGTGCGCACGTCGTGCCGGCGTACGTGCAGGTTGCCCTCGGCCACCAGGTGTGTCGGGTCGATGTCCGTGGCGAGCACGGAGCCGTCGTCGCCGATCGCGCGGGCGATCCGCCGGGCCATCGAGCCGCCGCCCGCCCCGACCTCCCAGCAGGTGGCACCCGGTCGCAGCACCGGGCGGGCCAGGCGGCGCGTGGTGATCGGGTCCAGGAAGGACTCCAGCGCGTGCATCTGGGGAACGGCGTCCGGTTGGCCGTTGTCGAACGTGTACGTGCCGTCGCTCGTAGCGGTTTCCATCGGTGTCTACCTCTCCGAGGGGTCGGGTGACGTGGGGGTGTCGGCCCAGAGCCGAGGGGCCGGTCGGTCGGGTGGCGGCGGCATCGGGGCGGTGGCGACGCTCACCATCGCCGCCAGCGGGGCAGGGTCGACGCGGGCCTCGGCCGTGGGTCGGTCGTAGACCACCCGGCCGTACTCCAGCACCGCCACCCGGTCCGCGATCTCGATCGCATGCTGGAGTTGCTGTTCCACGAGCAGCACGGTCAAGCCGTCGGCGGCCAGCCCGTTGACGAGTTCGCGGACCCGCGCCGCCAGGTCGGGCGACAGGCCCTCACACGGTTCGTCGAGCAGCAGCACCCGTGGTTGGCCGAGAAGCGCGCGGGCGATCGCCAGCATCTGCTGCTCGCCGCCGGACAGCTCGCAGCCGCGGTGTCGCAGCCGCACCGCCAGTCTGGGCAGCAGTTCGAGGGTCCGGTCCACGGTCCAGCCCTCGCCGCCGGAGGTGCGGGCCCGCCACGGCGCCGCCGCCAGGTGCAGGTGCTCGGCCACGGTCAACCGGGAGAAGACTCGCCGGCCCTGCGGGACCAGACCGACGCCGGACTGGGCGACGCGGTGCGGTTGCCGGCCGGCCACGTGCAGCCCGCCGACCTCGATGCGACCACTGGAGGCTCGCACCAGCCCGGCGATCGTGTGCACGAGCGTGCTCTTGCCCGCGCCGTTGCGACCCACCACGGCCTGGATGCTGCCGGTGCGTACCCGCAGGCTGACCTCGTGCAGCACGATCCCTCCGGCATAGCCGGCGCACAGACGATCCACGGACAACATCAGGCCACCCCGTCGGCGTAGGCCTGCCGCACCAGCGGCGAGGTTCGGATCTCGTCCGGCGTGCCGGCGGCCAGGGTTCGACCGTCGCGCAGCACGGTGACCGTGTCGGAGAGGGCGTACACCAGGTCCAGTCGATGTTCGACCAGGAGCACGGCGACCGCCCTGGGCAGCGCCCGCAGCACCTCGACCAGGTGGCCGACCTCGATGGCGGACAGCCCGGACGCCGGTTCGTCGAGGAGCAGCAGGCGGGGGCGGCCGGCAAGGGCCATCGCGATCTCCAACTGGCGTCGTTGCCCATGCGCGAGGTGCCCGGCGGGCACCGCCGCGACGTCGGCGAGACCCATCTGATCCAGCAGCGGGCCCGCCCGGTGCTGTGCGGCGCGTCGGTGTCCGCCCGGCCACCATCTGCGCCGTGGGATGACCCGCGGCAACGCCGCGACCACGATGTTCTCCGTCGCGGTGAGCGTCGGGAAGACCGCGGGACGCTGGTGGATGCGGTTGATGCCTCGTCGGGCGCGGGCCGCTGGTCCCTGCCGCCCGACGTCGCGTCCGTCGAAGCGCACCGTGCCGCGCTGCGGCTTCGTGGACCCGCCGATCACGTTGAGCAGGGTCGTCTTGCCGGCTCCGTTGGGGCCGATCAGGGCGTGTCGTTGGCCGTCGTGGATGCGCAGGTGCACGCCGTCGAGCGCGGCGAGCGAGCCGTACCGCACGCTGACGTCCTGGACGTCGAGCAGGCCGCTCATCGGTGCGACTCCGCGACCGTGGCCTGCTCCCGGGCGGCTCGCACGCCCGGCCGGTCGGGCGAGGCGCTCGGCGGGCGCACCCTGCTCCGGACCCGGTTCACGCCGGTGGGCAGCAGGTAGACCGTGGCCACGAACAGCAGGCCCAACACCAGCGGCGCATGCCCGGGCAGCAGCCCGAACAACCAGTCCCGGGCAGCGATGACCAGCGCCGCGCCGACCAGGGCGCCGCCGACCGACGCGGTGCCGCCGATGACGACACCGAGCAGCAGCAGCGCGGACGTGTCGAAGCCGAAATCGGCGGGGGAGATGTACTGCTGGGCGACGACCAGCAGTGAGCCGGCGGCACCGGCGATCGCCCCGGCGGCGATGTGCGCGCCGGACAGGTACAGCGGCACCCGGTGCCCGCTGGCCCGCAGCCGCGCCTCGTCGTCCCGGCCGGCCCGCAGCAGCAGCCCGGCCCGGGTACGCAGCAGCACCAGCACCGCGCCGACCACAGTGGCCGCGACGACCAGGGCGTACAGGTAACGGGCCTGGTCGTTGGCGAGGACCGGAAGGCCCCAGAACGGGCGGACCGCGGCGATGCCGGCCAACCCGTCCGTGCCACCGGTCACCGACCGCCACCGGCCGAGGACGACGACGGCGAGTTCGCCGATCGCCAGCGTGATCATCAGGACGACCACCCCTCTGGCGTGTACGACGAGCGGCACGGTGAGCGCGGCCAGCACCGCCCCGGCGCCCGCCGCGACGACGAGCTGCACGACGCCGACGTCGGAGACCCGGCTGCCGACCACGGCGCACGCGTAGGCGCCCGCCGCGTACGGCGCGGTCTGGCCGAGGGTCGGCATGCCGGCGACACCGGTGAGCAGGGCTACGCTCACCCCCACCAGGGCCAGCGCCAGCGTCCGGGCGAGGATCGCCGTGGTGTAGTCGTCGACCACCCAGGGCGCCACGACCAGGCCGGCCAGGACCAGTGCCGCGATGGTGCCTCGTGCCCGCCGGATCACCTCGTCCCTCACGTCGTCCTCCATCTGCTGGCCAGGCCACGTGCGCGCAGGGCCAGCACCGCCGCCATGGCGGCGAACAGCAGGAACGGGGCGGCGGACGGCAGCAACGCCACCCCGAGCGTCTGGATCTCGCCGATGGCGAGCGCGGCCAGCAGGGTGCCCCCCATCGACCCGAGACCCCCGAGGACGACAACCACCAGGGACAACAGCAGCACGGTGTCGGCGGTGTCCGTGCCGGGGCCGATGATGGGCGCGCCCAGGACCCCGGCCGCGCCGGCCAGCGCGCCGCCGGCGGCGAGCACACCGGCGCGGATCCGCGCGGGACTCACGCCCAGGCAGGCGACCATCTCCGCGTCGTCGACCGCCGCGCGGACCAGCATCCCGGCCCTGGTGCGCCGCACCACGAGGTAGAGCGCGGCGGCGATCACCGCGGCGACGACGATGAAGACCAGCCGGTACGCGGCGTAGCGGTGACCGGCGACCACCACCGAACCCTCCAGCGCGGCGGGCACCTGGACCTGCGGATCGTCGGGACCGAAACCGGCGACGAGCAGGCTGCCGCCGGCCAGCGCCACACCGAACGTCAGCAGCGCCTGACTCAGGTGGTTACCGGCGGCGACCGGAGCGAGCAGACCGGCGAGGAGCACACCCGCCGCCGCGGCGGCCAGCACACCGACCCCCAGCGCCAACGCCAGACTCGCCCAGCCGCCGTCGAGCACCGCCGCGGCGGTGTAACCGCCGATCGCGTAGAGCATGCCGTGCGCCAGGTTGAGGATGTTGGCGACGCCGAAACAGAAGACCAGGCCCGACGCGGCGACGAACACGAGCAGCCCGTAGGCGACTCCGTCCAGCGCCGGTATCAGGTACGGGTCGATCCGGTTCGTGCCGGCCGCCACCGCGATCACCGGCCGACGGTCGCGAGGTCACCCACGACGGTGTTGGACAGCGCCCGGCCGTCCTGACGGACCTGCCGCAGGTACCACTTCTGCACCGGCGAGTGCGTGCTGGTGGAGAACTGCCAGGTGCCGCGCGGGCTGGCGATCTGGCCGAGTTGGCCGATGGCCGTGTTGATGGCCTCCGGGGTCGGGTCGTCACCGGCGGCGCCGATCGCCCGGTCCAGCACCGCCGCCGCGTCGTACGAGGCGAGCGCGTAGGTCGTCGGCGAACCGTCGTGCTTGGCCTTCCACGCCGCCACGAAGGCGCGGTTCTCCGCGTTGTCGAGGTCCGGCGAGTAGTTGAGCACCGAGTAGATGCCGCGAGCCGCGTCGCCCTGGGCGTTGAGCACACCGCCCTCGGTGAGGAACCCGGCCGCGTACAGCGGGACGTCCTTGATCTCGGACTGCGCGTACTGCTTGACGAAGTCGACGGCGGCGCTGCCGGCGTAGAACGTGAAGACGGCCGCCGCCCCGGAGGCCTTGATCCGGGCGAAGTACGGGGTGAAGTTCGTGGTGGCCGGGAACGGGGTGAAGGTCGTCTTACCATCGGTGTTGGCGAGCTTCCCGCCGATCTTGCCGAACGCCTCGGTGAACCCCCGCAGCTCGTCCCAGCCGCCCTGGTAGTCCGGGCCGATCGCGTACACCGAGCCCTTCACGTTGTCCCGGACGTGTTGCGCGATCGCCGCTCCGGGTTCGTCGGAGAGGTACGAGGTGTGCCAGACGCGGGAGACGTCCTTGAGTTCCGGTCGCCCGTTGGAGCCGACGAGGGGCACCTTGGTCTCGTCGAGCAGGGGTACGACTCCGGCTACCGAGCCGCCGCCGACGATGCCGGTGAGCGCGGACACCCGGTCCTGCTTGAGGAGTTTGGTCGCCGCCGGGACCGCGGTCTGGGCGCCGTTGCCCTCGTCCGCGACGACCAGGTCGACCTGTCGACCGCCGAGCTTGCCGTCATGGGTATCGAGGTAGAGCTGGAAACCGTCGCGGATCTCCGTACCGACGGCCTGGTACGTCCCGGACAGTGACGCGAGCAGGCCGATCTTTATCGAGCCGCCGGCACTCGTTCCCGGCGCGTCGTCGCCGCAGGCCGCGCTGCCGGTCAGTACGACCGCGAGCAGTGCGGCGGTGAGGGCACGGCTGCGCCGAGGGGTGGTGAGAGGCATGTCTTTCTCCAGGGGAAGGAGGGTCTCCGGCGTGGGGGCGCCGGGGTTGTCAGCGGCTGCGGGCGAGTGCCGCCCGGGCCGCGGGGGTGAGGGCGTCGCCGATGCGGTTGGCCAGTTCGGTCATCTCGTAGGAGACCTTGCCGACGTCGCACTCGGGTGCGGCGAGCACCAACAGCGAGGCGCCGTCGTTGAAGGCCATCGAGAACATGAATCCGCCCTCGAGCTGCGTGACGTTGGAGATCACCGCGCCGGCGTCGAAGAATGCCGCCGCCCCGCGCAGCAGGCTGACGAGCCCGCTGCCCGTCGCGGCCAGCTGGTCGGCCCGGTCCGGTGGCAGGTCGCGGGTGGCGGCCACCATCAGTCCGTCGCTGGAGATGGCGATCGCATGGCTGACCTCGCTGGCGCGGGCGGCGAAGTTGTCCAGCAGCCAGCCGAGATCCTGTTGGTCGCTCACGTGCTCTCCTGTCGCGTCATTTGTTGCCGAGGTTGATCGGGGTGCGCCGGCGGTTCGCCACACCCCGCGCGTACGCGGCCATCGCCGTCGCCACCTGGGCCGGGTCGCGGTACTCGGATCTCTGTTGCTGCTGGGCCCCGGTCACGCCGCCGGGCACGAGATGCCGTTGTGGTTGCCGTTTGGGCAGACCGGACGTGGTGGTCGTGGCGACGTCGGGGGTGTGCGCCTGGGCGGCGGTGCGCCAGGCGTCGTCGGCGGGGCTGGACCACTGCCCGTTCTCGTGGCCGTCGACGACGTCGCTCTGGAACCAGTGGTTGACCTGTTCGAAGATGAGGAGCTCCTCGGTGGGCGCGTCACCCCGGTCCGGGGTTGGGGCAGCCGGTCGGAACACCGGCGCCGCGGGCAGGGTCCGCTCGGCCGGAGGGCGTCCGGCGGTGGGTTCCGGGCGCGGCTGGTACGGCGGTGGGGCGCTGGTCGTGCGCGCCGCCCGCCGCGAGAGGCGTCCGGGTGCGAGCAGGTACTCCTCCGGCGGCAGCGACCGGATGATCGCCGCGGGGAGCGTCGCCTCGGCGAGGGTGCCGCGTCGGGGGCCGCGTCGCAGTTGGACGGTGGCTCCCAGCCGTTCGGCGAGCTGACCGACGACGACCAGCCCCATCGCCCGTACGGCGGCCACGTCGATGGCCGGCGGGCGGGCCAACAGCTCGTTGAGCTGCTGCATCCGCTGGGGCGACAGGCCGACGCCCTCGTCGCTGATCTGGATGATCACGCGGTCGCCCAGGCTCCGCCCACTCACCCAGGTCTCACTGCCCGGCGGCGAGTACGTCGTCGCGTTGTCCATGAGTTCGGCGAGCAGGTGCACGACCTCGTCGACGGTCTTGGCCGCCACGGCGACGTCTCCGTCGATCATGCCGAGTCGGATCCGCGCGTAGTGCTCGATCTGGGACAGCGCCGCCTGGAGCACCTGTTGCAGAGGGACGTCGCGCTGGCGTACGCGACCGACGCCGACGCCGCCGAGCACCAGCAGGCTCGCGTTGATCCGTCCCATCCGCGTCGCCAGGTTGTCCAGCGTGTACAGCTGGTGGAGCCGGTCGGGGTCGGTCTCGTCCCGTTCGACCAGATCGACCTGGGCCAGGACGGCATCGACGAGCCGCTGTTCGCGGCGGCTCAGGTGGATGAAGATGTCGGCGGTGTTGGCGCGCATGACGGCCTGCTCGGCGGCGGTCCGTACGGCGGCCTGGTGGACCGCGCTGAACGCCTGGCCCAGTTCGCCGATCTCGTCGTCGCTGGACGGTTCTAGGGCGGCGGTGGAGTGTTGACGGGCCAACTTGTCCGGGTCGACGGCGGCGCTGCCCGGTTGCTGGAGCTGGGCCACCACAGCGGGGAGCTGTTCGAACGCCACCGCGTTCGCCGCGTCCCGCAGGCGACGCAGGCGACGGGTGATCTGCCGCGCGACGACCCAGGTCACCAGCGCGGTGAGGACCAGCGCCAGCAGGACGCCGACCGCCTCGGCGACGGCTCGGCGACGTTGGTCGGCGTGCGCGGCCCGCACGTCGTCACGGACCGCGGCGTCGACCCGTGCCCGCAGCTCGGCCAGGCGGGCGACACGGGTCTGCGTGGTGGACACCCAACTGCCGGTCTCCAGTTGCAATCGAGAGCCCGGCTGGGCCCGGGACACCTCGTCCTGCATCCGCTGCAGGGCGAGCGCCTCCTTGCCGGTGCCGGCCTGCTCCCACCAACTGCTCCACTCGGGTGGGGCCAGAGCCAGGAACGACAGGCTCGACTCGGTGTAGCTGGTACGGGCGGCGGTGATGTCCTGCTGCATGGCCGGTGTCAGCTCGCCGCCCGCGACGGTCCGCAGCACCGCGACCTGCTGCTGACCGATCGCCTCGGCCGTCTTCGACAGCGCCGCCGAGGCGCGGATCCCGTCGGCGAGTTCGGCGTCGACCACGCCGTGCGAGACGGCTTCCCGAAAGCTGATCAGATCAGCGATCGCGATGCGGTAGCTGAAGGTCATCGCCGACACCGAGGCGTGGGTCGCCGTGCGCACCTGGGTGCGCAGCGGGGCGAGCCCGTCCAGGGCCGCGTCGATGCGGCGCAGGAGGGCCCGGTTGGTGTCGGTGTCGGCGGTCAGTCGCCCTCGCTGCTTCCGGTAGCTGCTGACCGCGTTGTCGGTGGCGGCGATCTCCGCGCCGAAGGCGTCCTGCTGTTCCGGCGCGCCGTAGGTCAGCAGGTCGGCGGCGGCGATCCGTTCGCGTTGCAGGCGGTAGGCGAGGTCACCGGCCTCGGCCCCGACCTGTGCCAGGATCCGCAGGTCGCTGGCACGGGCCGTCTGGCGAGCGCTCTCGGTCAGCGCGAGCCCGGCGAAGCCGATCACGGCGACCAGCGGCGCCGCGACGATGAGGCGCATCCGGCCGGCTATCTTCCAACCGCGTCGACGGGTCGGGTAGGGTCTGGCCGCGTGGGACCTGGTGCTCGACGCCAAGATTGACTCCCACGACTCGTCGATGACGGTCTATCCGCACGTTGCCGAATGCAAGTCCCATTCGGCCGGAAGCGGCGCTCGTAGACCAGACCTGGTCGTGGTACAAACTGCCCGTACCAGCATCTGTACCCAACGTCAGCGACCGGTGACGCCCTGAGGTCGATCCGGATCCGTGGGGTCAGCGCTGGTCGTCGCGGGGGTCGGAGGGTGGCTGCCGCCGCTGCGTGCCGTCGGGCGTCTGCCGTCGCTGCGCGTCGCCCGGCTCGGCCGGGCCGTTGAGCACCTGGCCGATCAGCTCACGCAGCTCGTCGATCGCGTCCACCACGGCGCCCGGGTCACGCGCGTCGCGCCGATCACGCTGCCGCGGCACCGCCCGCTGCGGCCGAGGCGGTTGCGAGTCGCGGGGGCCCCGGCGACCGTCGGCCGCCAACTGTTCGGCGGCCACCTGCGGCCAGAGCGCCGCGAGCCGGCCGCCGGTGCCGAGCACGTCGTCGCAGCGCAGCGCGAACTCGTGACTGCCGAACCGGCGACCCGACTCGACCGCCGCGACCGTCTCCCGGCTGAACCGCACCAGATCCGCCAGGGCTCGCTGGGTCAGGCCCCGTCGGACCCGGCAGTCGCGCAGTTCCCAGCGGAACCGCTGACTGGCCGCAGAGTGAGCAGAGCTCGACGGGGACGTGTGCTCCATGCGCTCACCTTCGTGGCTACGGGAATCAGCAGCGGACGCCAGATCGGGATTGGCGGATGAGCTGAACATTCATAGAGGGCAATTCTTAACCCAGGAAGCGATGGGTGTGAAGACGTTCGCCGACATTGATCGTCGGGCAAAGCGGGAAGGTTGCGCGCCGGACCCGTTGCCTGTGCCGGGTGGGGCCGGCAACACGACCCGCCCCACCCTCGATCCGGCCTGCTGGCGCTCGCTCATGTCACGCGGCGTGCGCTTCGGCAGCCACCTCGTCGCGCGAAGCCGGGATGTCGGCGGGCCTTCGGCCGTCGATTGTCGCGAGCAGCGTGCGGTGTGCACGGAATGCGACATTCGGCTTGTACGAGCGCTGCTGATCGTTCGCCAGGCGTAGTCCGGGAATGGCATTGGTGAGCCGGGTGATGGTGATCTCGGCCTCCAGTCTCGCCAATCCCGCTCCGATGCAGAAATGTGGTCCGTGGCCGAACGACAGGTGATTGCCCACGTCCGCCCGCTGTGGATGGAACTGGTCCGGGTGGGCGAACACCGCAGGATCGCGGTTCGCGGCTCCGATCAACAGCAGGCAACGCGCCCCCGCCGGGATCGTCACCGCTCCCAGGGTGACCTCCCGGCTGGTCACCCGCAGCCAGCCGTCGATGGCGGGCGCGAACCGGAGCGTCTCGCTCACGAACGCGGGGACGCTCCCCGGGTCCGCGGTCAGCGCGGACCAGTGCTGCGGTGTGGACAGTGCCTGGTCGAGGGCGTGCGCGAGTAGCCCGGCGGTGGTCTCGTGGCCGGCGACCAGGAGATTGAAGGCCAGGCTCGCCACCTCGGACACGGTCAGCACCGCGTCGTCATCGTCCCGGTAGGCCAGGGCTCGGCTGATGAAGTCGTCGCCCTGGTGTCCGCTGTCCACGCGCCGGCGGACAAGCTCCTCGCAGTAGTGCCAGAACTCCAGCAGATCCCGTGCCAGGCGTACCTGCTCGGCCGGGTCGGGCTGCCCCCACACGAGGGCGATCTGGCCGTCGGCCCAACTCCTGATCCGCCCGATGTCGGCCTCGGGCACCCCGAGGATGTCGAGGACCACCAGCAGGGGTAGCTCGGTGGCGAACGCCGGGATCAGGTCGACCTGGTCGCCCTGGCGGGCGGCGAGCCGGGACACCAGCTGGTCGACCCTGCGTCGAACGATCGCGCCGTAGTCGGCCTCGACCCGCTCGGCGGTGTTCGCGAAGGTCGCCCGGAGCGCCCGACGGGTGCGGGGGTGCACCGGCGGGTCCGCGGCGGCCGTCGTGGGCGGCGCGTCGATCTGGATGAGCACGCTCATGGCCTCCGGGCACACCTCGTAGACCGGGGCGAGGGTGAGGGTGCTTCCGAACGTCGCCACGTCGGCGAGGGCCCGCCGGACGTCGGCGTGCCTGCTGATCAACCACAGACCCAGATCCTCGGCGTAGTGCACCCCGGCGGGATCGTCGAGAATGCGCCGCCAGATGCTTGCCGGATCGGTGAGGTAGATCCCGGCGAACGGATTCAACCGCATGGAACGCCTCCTGGTACGCGCGGCGCGAAATCGGCAGCGCACCCATTTAACGATCCATGTCAGTCGGGCCGATAATGGCGCGCATCTGCCTGTGGCCATTTACGGTGCGCTGAGTGGCTGCACAAGTCAAGATTGAGGAACGTCTATTTAATGAGCGGCATAATGCGGGTTGCAACGGACAGCTGAATCCGGCTGGATGCAACTTGCGAGTCGGGCCTTGTCGTCGGTGACCACGCAACGATCTGGGGCGGACGACCGGCCATGACGGACGGTGGACCCGACGTGCCGCTCTCCCTCATGACCGGAAGAACGATCTTCCCGCCGCCGGGTGACGTAGGCCGCCGGTCGCGGTCCCGACAGTAGGGCTTCGCGACGACGCCCAGCTCGTGAGGGGCCTCCGGCCTGGCCGGAGGCCCCTCGCGACGTCCTGTCGTGACGAACTGCCCTCGTACGCGGTCAGGGCGTCCAGGGGGCGGCGATGGTCCAGGTGCTGTCGGCGGTCCACAACGTCGGTGTGTTGTACGCGTCGCCGCCGGCGCCGTTGCTGAGCCAGACCTCCGAGTTGTGGTGCCGCAGGTACCTACCCCGGAAGTTGTACGACTCCAGCGACACCCCCGCCCCGGTCAGCCCGACCCGCGCACACCAGGTGGCGTCGGCACGCATCAGCGCCGAGCCGTCGTCCGGCGAGTTGCGGACCCGGGAGTTCTGGTGGCGTAGGTACTGCCCGGGGAAGTTGACCGACTCGAACGAGTAGCAGCCGGCGTCGGCCAGGCCGGTCCGGATCGTGTACGTGGCGTCGGCCTTGAGCAGGCCGGAGCTCGCGGCGTCGACGACCTCCGTGTACGCCAGGCTGTCCTGGTGACGTAGGTACCGGTTGGTGTAACCGGGTGTCGTCACCTGCAACGACCGTCGGGTGTTCACCGGCAGGGCGACGGGCGCCGAGCTGCCGATGGTCTTCGAGGCGTTGATCAGGGCGGTGTTGGCGGCGCGGACCCGCGCCTGATCCATCTTGATCACCTGACGGTCGTAGGTGAGGAAGCCGTTCAGCTCACCCTCCAGGTCGGTGATCTCGGTGTACACGGAGGCGCTGAGTCCCTTGCCGAGCATCAGGTTCTGGCTGCCCTGCACCAGCCCCACGTACCGGTCGGTGAGGGCGTTCGAGCTGGTCTGCCACTCGTAGGCGAAGAAGCTGCCACTCGGGCTGTACTCGTGACCCGGGGTGTGCAGGCCCAGCCCACCGAACTCGCCGAGGACGGCGATCCGGCTGCTCGACGGCGCGGGCGAGTCGGGCCCGAGGTAGACGTGCCAGTCGTCGATGTCGCCGTTGCCGGGGTTGCCGAGGGACTGGCAGCAGTTGTGGCCACTGTGCGGGTTGACCAGGCGTGTCGGGTCCTGGTTCTTGATGTTCTGCGCGACCCGCCGGGTGTCGGCTAGGGACCGCTCACCCCAGCCCTCGTTGTAGGGCGTGTACGCGACCACGGCGGGCGAGCTGCGGTGCTCGTCGACGATCTCTCGTGCCTCCGCTTCGAACTGTGCCTGCTGGGCGTCGGTGGGGTCGACGTCCTGCGCGGTCAGCGACGGGATGTCCTGCCACACCAGCAGACCGAGCCGGTCCGCGTGGTAGAACCAGCGCTGCGGTTCGACCTTGATGTGCTTGCGCACCATGTTGAAGCCCAGGTCCTTGTGCTTCTGCAGGTCGAAGGCGAGGGCGGCGTCGGTCGGCGCGGTGTACAGGCCGTCCGGCCAGAAGCCCTGGTCGAGGGTGCCGACCTGGAACACGAACTGGCCGTTGAGCTTGGGGCGCAGGACTCCGTTCACCAGACCGGTCGTGATCTCCCGCATGCCGAAGTAGTGGGTCGTCCGGTCCACCGTGGCGGCTCCGGCGTTGCGCAGGGTGATCCGCAGGTTGTAGAGGAACGGGTCGTCGGGTGACCAGCGACGGGCGTTGGGCACGGGCACGCTGAAGTCGGTGAAGCCGCCGGTGGCCGTTCCGACCACGGTGCTTCCGCTCAGCGCCTCGGCGAGCACGCTGTGGCCGGTCACGTTGCCCCTGGTGAAGACCCGGACCCGCAGGGTGTTGTTGCCCAGGTTCGGGTAGACGTCCACGCTGCTGATGGAGGCGGCGGGCACCGGCTCCAGCCACACCGTCTGCCAGATGCCCGAACTCGGGGTGTAGAAGATCCCGCCGGGTGTCTTGGTCTGCTTGCCGATGGCGGGCAGGCTGCCGTTCTGGCGGGTGTCGGTGGGATCCCAGACCTTGACCACGATCTCGTTCGTGCCGGCGGTGAGCTGGGGGGTCACGTCGAAGGTGAAGGCGTCGTAGCCGCCGGTGTGCGCGCCGACCCGGACGCCGTTGACCCAGACGGTGCTCTGCCAGTCGACGGCGCCGAAGTGCAGCAGGGTCCGGCGCCCGGACCAGTTCGCCGGGATGGTGACCGTGCGCCGGTAGAACAGGTAGTTGCGGTTGTCGTTGGCGGCCCGTTGGATGCCGGAGAGGGCGCTCTCCACCGGAAAGGGCACGTTGACCCGCTCGGGCAGGTCGGTGCCGAACTGCGGGGCGTCGTCGGTGGCCGACTGGCGTAGCTGCCACTCGCCGTTGAGGTTGAGCCAGTCCGGTCGCGTCATCTGGGGTCGCGGGTACTCGGGCAGTGGTGTGCCGGCCAGGGCCTGGCTGGTCCAGGGGGTGGTCAGTGGCGGCGTCTTGGCCGGTGCGGCGTGCGCCGGCGCGGCGAGGACGCCGACGACCAGGGCGAGGATGAGCAGCAGTGGCAGGGCGGGGCGGGCGGGAACCTGACGTGTCATGCCGTCTCCGGGGGGCGAGTCGCCGCGGGCGGTGCAGCCAAGCCCGAAGCGCGTGGGCGGTGGGCATCGGGTGGTCGTTGACGAGGGACGGACGTCGTCGACGGATGTCGGTGGGATCTCCACGCGCCAGGGTGGTAGGCATATTGACATCCGTCATCACCTGTATAACGTTATAGAGCCGCGTCGGGCCTCCCGTCAATCCTTGTCTGTCGATGCCTGGCGGACCGGCGGTTCCCTGCGCGAAGGGGCGGTGGATGGGCGTCAACCTCAAGGACATCGCCCAACGCGCCGGCGTGTCGCTGGCCACCGTCTCGAACGTGGTCAACGGGTACCGGCCGGTGGGGGAGCGGACCCGGCAGCGCGTGCAGCAGGCGATCGACGAGCTCGGGTACAGCCCCAACCTGGGCGCCCGGCACCTCCGCCGGGGGCGTACCGGGCTGATCGCCCTGGCCGTCCCGGAGCTGAACAACCCCTACTTCGCCGAGCTCGCCGAGATCGCCATCGCCGAGGCCGCCGGGCTCGGCTACACGCTCGTGATGGAGAACACCGCCGCGGACCGGGAGGCCGAACTGGCGCTCCTCGACGGGACCCGGCGGCACATCATCGACGGGCTGATCCTCAGTCCGGTGCGGATCGGCCGGGAGGAGGTGCTGGCCCGGACCGCGGACACCCCGCTCGTGCTGATCGGTGAGGGCGTCTACGACGTGCCGCACGACCACATCGCCATCGACAACGTCGCCGCCAGCCACACGGCGATCCAGCACCTCGTGGCGATCGGCCGTCGGCGGATAGCGTTCATCGGCGCCACGCCCGGTGGTGACCGGCAGTCGGCGCACCTGCGCGTACGCGGCTACCGGGAGGCCCTGGCCGCAGCCGGCCTGCCGTACCGCTCGCGGCTGGTCGCCCGCACCGACGCGTTCGGCCGGCTCGACGGCAAGCGGGCGATGCGTGACCTGCTCGCCCTCGGTGACCCGCCCGACGCGGTGTTCGGATACAACGACCTGGTCGCCATCGGCGCGCTGCGGACGTTGGCCGAGGCCGGCCTCCGGGTGCCGGAGGATGTCGCGGTGGTCGGGATCGACGACATCGAGGAGGGGCGTTTCGGTACGCCGACCCTCACCACCATCGCACCGGACAAGAGGGGGATCGGCCGTCTCGCGGTGCGCCGCCTCGTCGCGCGCATCGAGGGCGCGGCGGTCCCGGCGCCGCTGACCGTGCAGACGCCGTTCCGGCTCATCCGACGGGAGAGCACCGGCACGCCGGGCGGGTGACGAACGCTTGCCCGCGAGACGTCCGCCGGGGTCGGCGCGGCGCGCCGGCCGAGATCCATAGCGCCGGTGGTACGACCCAGAGAGGATGACCCGCTAGATCCATGTCCCTCAATATGATGACCGCTATCTCGAATGCCGGTGCGCTCACGAGGCGTGCCATTCTGATGCGGAGGAATGCATGGTTCGCTGGCGTACCCTCACTGGCCTGCTGGCCACCGCGTTGGCCGCGGTGACCGCGGCCAGCCTCACCCTCACCGCGCCGGCCGCCGCGGCCGACAACCCCATGACGCCGAACGTCGTCGGCGGCACCCGCGCCGCTCAGGGCGAGTTCCCGTTCATGGTGCGACTCTCGATGGGCTGCGGCGGGGCGCTCTACAGCCCCCGGCTGGTGCTCACCGCGGCCCACTGCGTGGGCTCGACCGGCACCAACACCAGCATCACCGCGACGCTCGGGACGGTGGACCTCCAGTCGTCCAGCCGGATCACCGTCCGGTCCAACTACGTCTACCGTGCCCCCGGCTACAACGGCGCCGGCCGGGACTGGGCGCTGATCCGGCTGGCCAGCCCGGTCACCGGGCTGAGCACGCTGCCGATCGCCAGCACCACCGCGTACGACAGCGGCACCTTCACCGTCGCCGGCTGGGGCGCCGCTCGCGAGGGTGGCGGCCAGCAGCGGTACCTGCTCAAGGCGACCGTCCCGTTCGTCAGCGACTCCACCTGCAACGCCAACTACGGCGGGGACCTGATCCCCGCCCAGGAGATCTGCGCCGGCTACGCCAGCGGCGGCACGGACACCTGCCAGGGAGACTCGGGCGGCCCGATGTTCCGGCGTGACGCCTCCAACGCCTGGATCCAGGTGGGCATCGTCAGCTGGGGCAACGGCTGCGCCCGGCCCAACTACCCCGGTGTCTACACCCAGGTGAGCTACTTCGCCTCGTCGATCGCCTCGGCCGCGGCGAGCCTCGGCGGCTGACCGTACGACGGGACGGCCAGCCAGCGCGCCGGTCGCCCCGCCACCGCTCGGGCGGCCCGGACGACACGGTCCGGGCCGCCCGTTCGTGCCCGCAGAAAGGGGCGAGCGGCGAGTGGGCCAGCCGACAGAAACGGCGGGCCGCGCGTGTCGTCCCCGCCGCAACGGCCATGATGGGCCGGTGAAGATCCTGTCCATCCAGTCGTCGGTCGCCTACGGTCACGTCGGCAACTCGGCGGCGGCGTTTCCCCTGCAACGGCTCGGGCACGAGGTCTGGCCGGTCCTGACGGTGCACTTCTCCAACCACACCGGCTACGGCGCGTGGCGTGGACCGATGCTCCCGGCGGCGGACGTGGCAGAGGTGATCGCGGGCATCGAGGACCGCGGGGTCCTCGGCAGCGCCGACGCGGTGTTGTCCGGCTACCAGGGCGACCCGGCCATGGGCGCGGTGATCCTGGACGCGGTCGAGAAGGTCAAGGCGACCAACCCGGCAGCGGTGTACTGCTGCGACCCGGTGATGGGCGACGCCGGTCGGGGCATGTTCGTCCGCCCGGGCATCCCGGAGTACCTGCGCGACACCGTCGTGCCGCGTGCGGACATCATCACGCCGAACCACTTCGAGCTGGACTTCCTCGCCGGTCGTACGACGAACTCGTTGGCGGAGGTGCTCGACGCGGTCGACGCCGTGCGCGCGACCGGTCCACGGCACGTCCTGGTTACCAGCGTGCTGCACGGCGACCTGCCGCCGGACTCGCTGGAGGTGGTGGCCGTCTCGGACGAGGGCGCCTGGGCGGTGACCACCCCGCTGCTGCCGATCAACCCGAACGGCGGGGGCGACGTCACCGCGGCGCTCTACCTCGCGCACCTCTGGACGACGGGCTCACCCGCGATCGCGTTGGAACGCACCATCGCGTCCGTCTTCGCCGTGCTCGAGGCGACCCTCGCGGCGGACACCCGGGAGATCCAACTCGTCGCCGCGCAGGACGTGATCGCCGACCCGCCGGCCCGGTTCACCGCCCGCCGGCTCCGCTAGCGGTGGGGCCGGCCGCGCTGAGGACAGGGCGGTGCCGTCAACGGCGGTCGGCTCCGCTGTCGGCAGGTCGGCTCCGCTAGCGGCAGATCGGCTCCGCTGTCGGCGGGTCGGCGACGGCCCGCCGACTGCCCGACGGTCAGAGCCCGGTCAGCGGCCCTCGGGGACGGCCATCTCGCCGAGCAGCGACCAGTCGTCCTGCGGCACGGTGGCGTTCACGATGCGCGGGGTCTCGGCCAGGTGCGGCGGCAGGGTCTCCTGGGCCTTGCGGAAGTGGGCGGACTGCACGTGCGCCCCGCCGGCCTCGCCGTCGCGGAACGCCTCGACCAGCACGTACTCGGTCGGGTCGTCCACGCTGCGAGACCAGTCGAACCACAGGCAACCCGGCTCGGCCCGGGTCGCCTCGGTGAACTCGGCGGCGATCTGCGGCCACCGGTCGGCGTGCTCGGGCAGGATGCGGAACTTGGCGGTAATGAAGATCATGGGCCCAGGCTACCCAGCCCGGCCGGGGGCGGATGGGCCAGCCGTCCAGCGTGGCGGGCGCGGGTGGGTGCCAGCCGGCCAGGCTGGCGGCGTGCCGCCGCCGGGCCGAGCGTGGTGCTGTCCCCGGCCGGGCGGCAGGAACGGCCGTGTTGGTCAGCGCAGGCGGCGGATGTCGCCGAACGCCCGGTAGAACCCGCCACGGCTGGACTCGCGGACCTCGGTCACCAGGTAGCGGGCGCCCGGCTCGCGGATCCCCTTGGGGAACTGCACCGACCAGTCGCGCCGGTAGCCGTCGGACAGCACCTGGACCCGCAACCGTCCCCGATCGTCCAGGCACTGCACCACCACGCCGCCGCCGAGGTCGCTGGTCACCTCGACGACTGTCGGCTCCACCGGCCGCGGGGCCTGACGAGGTGCCTTGATGTCGCGTACCTCGGGCACGTCACCGGCCTGGGCGGCGCGGATCGCCGGCTCGCTCGCGTCGATGCAGGCCAGATGGCCGCCGGTGGTGACGACGTAGAGCCGGTCGTCGTGGTACTGCATGGAGTACGCCGAGCCGCATCCGGTGCCGAGCTTCCACAGCCGGGTGCCCTCCGCGTCGAAGCAGTAGATCGAGGACTGGCTGTCGCCGGCGAAGACATACCGGCCGCCCTCGGCGGTCGCACAGGAGAAGACCGGGGCGTCGCAGAAGTAGCTGCGCTGGTGCCGACCCGTCTTGGACAGGCGCACCACCTCGCGACTGCCCGTCCCGGCGAACACACTGCCGTGCTCCTGCCAGCCGAACAGCACCGCACCGGTCCTGGTGTGCCACAACTCGCGGCCGGTACGCCACTCGTAGCCGGTCACCCCCTGCGAGTGGCCGTGGTAGATCGCGTCGGGGTCACACCGCACCATCCACGCCGAGCGCCCCCGCCCGGGCCTGCGCCACAGGAACTCGTCCTCGTGGTCGACGGCGGTGATCCCGCCGTCGGCGTCGGAGACGCCCAGGACGCCGTCGTGGATGTCCAGCCAGTAGATGTCGATCTCCGGGGCGATCGCGTACGCCACCCGGGGCACCTTGCCGGACAGGTCGTAGACGTTGCCGTCGTCGCAGCCGGCGTAGACCCAGGCGTCGTCGGCGACGATGCACTTCACGCCGTCGGGCAGACGCACCTGACTGTGCACCCGGGCGTCGTGGTCGAGCGTGGTGATCACACCCTGCTCGTTGCCGACCATGCAGTGCTGCCCGTCGACGAAGATGCCGAAGGCGGGAGCGCCGGAGTCGTAGCGCCAGAGCACCGGCGCGGTGTGGGCGGTCGAGCGGGTGCTGACGATCTGCCGCCGGGAGACGGTGCGCTTCTGTCGGACACCCGGGACGGCCGGCGAGTAGCCCTTGCGGACCTTCTCCCCGATCTTCTTCGCTGCGGCTGCGCGGGCCCGGGCGTTGTCCGGGTAGGCGCTCGCCTTGACCTGCCCCTGGTCGCCGATCCGGCCGTAGCGCACGGTCAGCGTGGCGTTGTCGACGATGACCTCGTAGAACTTGTGCGCACCGTCCACTTCGGACAGTTCGAGGTAGGTCGTCTCCTGGGACATGGGGGGCCTCCGAGGGGTCAGCGACCGGCCAGACGTGGCCGGCGCGGCGACAGTGACCACACGTTAACGACCGCCCCCGACAGAATCGGCCCACGTTCGTCGGCCCGGACGCGAGCGATCACCGCCCCGGCCAGCCCAGCGCGTCGTCGCGCAGCACCGCGTGCGCGCCGACGGTCTGGTTCACGATCTGCGTCACCCGTACGTCGACCGCGACGCTGGCCAGCGCCACCGCGTCGGCGCGGCTGAGCCCGTGCAGCCGCTGCATCAGGGTCAGCATCGAGTCCAGCGCCGTGAACGTGGCGTCGTCGAGGGTCGCGCCGACGCCCAGGGTCAGCCACGCGTCCGGGGTGCGCGCCACCGGGCCGGTGACCGGGAAGTCGTCGCGAACGTCGAAGGTCAGTGTCACCTCGTCCATCGGGCACTCGATCGCGGTGCCGCCGACCTCGCCGTCGCCCTGTGCGGCGTGCCCGTCCCCGACGGAGAACAGCGCGCCGTCCACCGGGATCGGTAGCAGGAGGGTGCTGCCGGCGGTGAGGTCCCTGCAGTCCAGGTTTCCGCCCCAGCGTCGCGGCGGGATGGTCGAGTGCCGTCCCGGCTCGGCCGGCGGCATGCCGAGCACTCCCATGAAGGGGCGCAGGGCGACCGTGTGGCCGTGCTGGTTGCGGCCGGTCATCGTCACCGGGTCCAGCGCCCAGGCGTGCACCACCGGTTGCTCCGATACGCCGTAGCGCTGGTTGAACGTGCTTGGCCAACCACCGGCCACAGTGGTCCCCCAGGCGCCCGGGACGACCGCGTCGATGCGTACCGCGAGGGTTTGGCCAGCGTGTGCGCCGCGGACCGCGACCGGACCGACCAACGCGTGTCCGTGGTCGGGGCGATGCTGCGCGACCCGGGGCCGGTCCCGGTTGGGTCCGCCCGGGTACGGGCCGGCCGACCACCAGCAGTCCAGGGTGCGGTAGGTGACCGTGTCGCCGGGATCGATGGTGAGCACCGGCGGGAAGTCGGGGGAGAAGTGGCCGTGCAGGGTGTCGTCCCCCGGCGTGAGGGTGTGTCGCATGGGGGCAGGTTAGGGCACCCGATCCGCTCGACGGGTGCCCGGTGCGCGGCGGGTGCCGGGCGCACCCGCCGCGCACGTCTCGATCCGGCCGGGTCAGCCGGACGTGCAGGAGCGGATCTGTGGACGGGCTCCGCTGTTGCCGTTGGTCATCGTGGTGAAGCCGAAGGTGTTGCCGCTGCCGTTGGACTTCATGGTCATGACGGTGCCGCTGCTGTCCCAGGTGGCGGTGCCGTTCCAGATGGTGGAGACCCGCTGCGGTGAGGTCAGGGCGACCACCACCGTCCACGTGCTGCCGCCGCTGACCGTCACCGACGTGTTGTACCGGTCGCCCCAGACGTTGGTGGTCGTCGCCGTCGCGGTGCAGGTGCCGCCGGTGGGCGGTGGGGTGGTGCCGCCGTCGGTCGGCGGGGTCGTGCCGTCCGGCGCGACGGCACGGCCGGTGGACGGCGAGATCATGCCGGGGCACAGGTTGCGGCTGGTCAGGTTGGCCACGATCTGCGGGATGGCGTCGCGGGTGTTCTGGATCCCGTCGTGCATGAGGATGACCTGACCGGCTTGCAGGCGGCTCGCGTTGGCCACGATCTGGCTGACGCTGGCCCCGTTCCAGTCCTGCGAGTCCACGTCCCAGAGCACCTGACGCATGCCGAGCGAGGACGCGACGGACTGGAGCGTGGAGTTGGTCTCCCCGTACGGAGGCCGGAACAACACCGGTCGGCTGCCGGTCGCCGACTGGATCGCCGAGCTGGTCTGGGACAGGTCCGACTGCATCTGCGACTGGCTCATCGAGGTCATGTGCGCGTGGTTCCAACTGTGGTTGGCGACCCACATGCCGGCGGCGACCTGTGCCTGCGCGGCCGAGCGGTTGTTCTGGACGTTCTGCCCGACGTTGAACATGGTGGCCCGTACGCCGTTGCTGCGCAGCACGTTCAGCAGCGCGCTGGTGTTGCCGGTCGGGCCGTCGTCGAAGGTGAGACCGACGTACCCGTTGCAGGTGGCGGCGCTCGACGCGGTGGAGGTGGCCGCGAGGACGACACCGCACATCGCGACGGCGGTGGCGAGGACGGCGAGCGCCGCGCGCAACCGCCTCGACCACAGGGCCGTGCGGGGGAAGAGCCTGCTCATCTGATGCCCCTTCTCGCAGGCCCGGCCGCGCCGCGGTGCGTGGGCAGCACGGTCCGGACGGGTGTGGATGAGTGGGGAGGTCACGTCGACCGATGTCGACGCATTGACCTCGATGGATCGGAGTATTGCAGCGAGAATTCCAACGCGTCAACAACTTCCGGAACAGCTCCGGAACGCATCAGCGACCGTCGCGAGGCGTCAATGTGTCGCTGTGCTGCATCTCTGGTTGGCGGGGGCCTTCCGTGTCGACGGTCCGATCATGCTTGTCGTTCGATCCGTCGCGACATGATCCGGAAAAGCCGCCGGAAATACCGGGGTCGATGAGGGGCGTACCCCGGCGGGGCTGCCGTGGTTGGTGTCCAGAGAAACAGTTAAGACTCCGAACAGAAGATGTTACAGTCATCCCCGTCGATATCCGTCCGGATTTCGGCCAATGGGTTCCCAGGAAGGAGTGATCACATGACGAGACTGCGCGCGCTGGCCGCGCTGGCGGCACTGATCGTCGCCGGCGCGTTGGTCGCGGTCATCCCGCCCACCGCCGCGTCGGCGGCGGCCTGCTCAGCATCGTGGCAGGCCTCTGCCGTCTACTGGGGAGACGCCCAGGTGTCACACAACGGCCGCAACTACCGGGCGAAGTGGTGGACCCAGAACGAGGCGCCGCCCGGGACGACGGGCGTCTGGGAGGATCTCGGAGCGTGCGGCGGAGGCACCACGCCGCCCACCGGAGGCACCTGCAACCATCCGAACTGGGTCGCCGGAACCTGGTACACCGCCGGCGCGATCGTGCGCTACACCAACGGTCTCTACTACGTCGCCGAGCACGACAATCCCGGGTACGACCCCATCGTCAGCACCTGGTACTGGGAGCCGTACACCTGTGGTGGCCAACCACCGACCACCCCGCCGCCCACCAACCCGGGAGGCTTCGTGGTCACCGAGGCCCAGTTCAACCAGATGTTCCCGGGTCGGAACTCCTTCTACACCTACTCCGGGCTCGTCGCCGCGCTCAGCGCCTACCCGGCGTTCGCGAAGAGCGGCAGCACCACCGTGCAACGTCAGGAGGCCGCGGCCTTCCTGGCGAACGTGTACCACGAGACCGGTGGGCTCGTGCACATCGTCGAGCAGAACACCGCGAACTACCCGCACTACTGCGACCCCGGTCAGCCCTACGGCTGCCCGGCGGGGCAGGCCGCCTACTACGGACGCGGGCCGATCCAGCTCAGTTGGAACTTCAACTACAACGCCGCCGGGAACGCCCTCAACCTGCCGCTGCTGACCAACCCGTGGCTGGTGCAGACGGACGCCGCGGTGGCCTGGAAGACCGGGATCTGGTACTGGATGACGCAGAACGGGCCGGGCACCATGACCGCCCACAACGCGATGGTCACCGGCGCCGGGTTCGGCCAGACGATCCGCAGCATCAACGGCTCGATCGAGTGCAACGGTGGTAACCCCGCCCAGGTGCAGAGCCGCGTCACCAGGTACCAGCAGTTCGTCGGCATCCTCGGTGTGTCGGCCGGAGCCAACCTCTACTGCTGATCGTGGCCGGGCCTCGACGTGCGCAAGTGCGTACGTCGAGGCCCGGTACGCGTCGCTCCGGGCAACCCGTTGACAGGGCCGTGGTACGCCCGGAACTATCAGCGAACAGTTCACCGCTCCGACTGTCGTTGGTCGCCAACCGGTATGACAACGATGTCAGGGCCTGACCAGCACCACCGCACGCTCCACACTGCCCCGACCTTCGACGTACTCGACCCGGTTCGAGTCGAAAGGCACCGTCCCCCATGTCACATAGCCCCCCCGCACGTTCCCTGTCCCCCCGCCTGGTCGCCGCCACGACAGCCGTCCTGCTGCCGCTGGGACTGCTGGTGGCCGCACCCCTGGCCAACGCCGCCCCCGCCTCGGCGACACCCGGCAACTTCAGTTCCTCGTTCGAGACCGCCGACCCGCAGCCCGCCACCAGCACCGTGGAGGTCGGCGCGAACGGCAAGCCGGTCCAGGCGAACCTGAGCGGCAAGGTCACCACGCTGCCCGGCAGCCTGCTCGGGCAGGTCAGCGCGGTGACCGCGAGCGACGAGTACCAACCGCGAGAGATCGCCGCGAACCTCGCCGACGACGACTCGTCGACCAAGTGGCTCGTGTTCCAGACGACCGGCTGGGTGACCTACCGGTTCGCGAAGCCGGTGACCGTCACGCGCTACTCGCTGACCGCGGCCAACGACGCGCCGACCCGCGACCCCAGGGACTTCGTCGTGCAGGGGTCCGCCGACGGCAGCACGTGGACCGACCTGGACAAGCGCGCCGGCGAGACGTTCGGCGGCCGGTTCGCCACCAACCGGTACAGCTTCACCAACACGAACGCCTACGCCTACTACCGGCTGAACGTCACCGCGAACTCCGGTGACTCCCTGCTGCAACTGGCCGACTGGAACGTCAGCGACGGCTCGGACGTCCGTCCGCCGGCCACCCCGATGGTCAGCGAGGCCACCGCCGGGCCGAACGGCGGCTACACCACGAAGCCGGACGTCGGCTTCACCGGACTCGCCGCGCTGCGCTACTCCGGCGGCGCCGAGGGCAACGGCCGCTCGTACGCCACCAACAAGCTGTTCGACGTCAACGTCCCGGTGGGGCCGAAGACCCGACTGTCGTACAAGATCTTCCCCGAGTTCACCACCGGGAACACCCGGTACCCGTCCACCTACGCCGCCGTCGACCTGCACTTCACCGACGGCAGTTACCTGAGTGGACGCTCACCGGTCGACCAGCACGGCTACCCGCTCACCGCCGCCGGGCAGGGCGCGTCGAAGGTGCTCTTCGCCGACCAGTGGAACCTGGTGCAGGCCGACCTCGGCACGGTCGCCCGCGGCAAGACGATCGACCGCATCCTGCTCGCGTACGACAACCCGCAGGCCACCGGGGACACCCAGTTCCAGGGGTGGCTCGACGACGTCGAGCTGACGGCCGAACCGGCGTCGATCGACGGCACGAAGCTGACCAACTACGTCGACACCCGACGCGGCACCAACTCCACCAGCGGTTTCTCGCGCGGCAACAACCTGCCGATCACCGCCGTGCCGAACGGGTTCAACTTCTTCACCCCGGTGACCGACGCGACCTCCGACTCGTGGGAGTACGAGTACCACCGGATCAACAACGAGGCCAACCTGCCCATGTTGCAGGGCCTCGCGATCTCCCACGAGCCGAGCCCGTGGATGGGTGACCGCAACCAGATGTCGGTGATGCCGGTCGTCGGCGGCGGCCCGCTGACCGGTCAGCCGGCCAGCCGGGCGCTCGCCTTCAGCCACGACGACGAGATCGCACGGCCGGACCTCTACCGGGTCACGCTGCAGAACGGCCTCGTCGCGGAGATGTCGCCGACCGATCACGCCGGGATCATGCGGTTCACCTTCCCGACCGGGCAGGCGACCGGAAGCCTCGTCTTCTACAACGGCACGTTCACCATCGGCACGGACGGTGCCTTCACCGGCTGGGTCGACAACGGAAGCGGCTTCTCCGCAGGTCGTAGCCGCATGTTCGTGGCGGGTTCCTTCGACCGCGCCCCGACGGCCTCCGCCGCGACCTCGGCCACCTTCGACGTCTCCACCACCCGGGAGGTGACGATGCGCCTCGCGACGTCGTTCCTCTCCGTCGACCAGGCCCGCCGCAACCTCGATCTGGAGGTCACCGGCAAGAGCTTCGACCAGGTCCACACCGCCGCGACGGCGGTGTGGAAGGACCGGCTCGGCCGGGTCGAGGTGCGGGGCGCCACCGAATCGCAGCTCGTCTCCTTGTACTCCAACCTGTACCGGCTGAACCTCTACCCGAACTCGCAGTCGGAGAACACCGGCACGGCCGCCGCGCCGCGCTGGCAGTACGCGAGCCCCGTCTCCGCGCCCACCGGCGCGTCGACCCCCACCCAGACCGGCGCGAAGATCGTCGATGGGCAGATCTACGTCAACAACGGCTTCTGGGACACCTACCGCACCGTGTGGCCCGCCTACTCGCTGCTGTACCCGGACGTCGCCGCCCGGATCTCCGACGGGTTCGTCCAGCACTACCGTGACGGCGGCTGGATCGCCCGCTGGTCGTCTCCCGGCTACGCCGACCTGATGACCGGCACCAGCTCCAACGTGGCCCTGGCCCAGGCGTACCTCACCGGGGTCGAGCTGCCCGACCCGCTCGCGGCGTACGACGCGGCGGTGAAGGACGCGACCGTCGCGTCCGGGCGCAGCGCGGTCGGCCGCAAGGGCATCGAGACCTCCCTGTTCCTCGGCTACACGCCCACCTCCACGCACGAGTCGGTGTCGTGGGCGCTGGAGGGCTTCATCAACGACTACGGCATCGGCAACATGGGCGCGGCCCTCGCCAAGGACCCGGCCACGCCGAAGTCGGAGCGCGCCCGGCTCAAGGAGGAGTCGCGCTACTTCCTGGAGCGTGCCCGCAACTACGTCCACCTCTTCGACCCGAAGACGAAGCTCTTCCAGGGCCGCGACGCCGCCGGTAACTTCCTCGCCGGCGACCCGCTTGACTGGGGCGGCGTCTACACCGAGACCAACGGGTGGAACTTCGCCTTCACCGCCCAGCAGGACGGCCAGGGCCTCGCCAACCTCTACGGCGGGCAGAAGGCGTTGCGGGACAAGCTCGACACGTTCTTCTCCACCCCGGAGAACGCCGACCGGCCCGGTGGGTACGGCGGCATCATCCACGAGATGGTCGAGGCGCGCGCGGTACGGATGGGTCAGCTCGGCATGAGCAACCAGCCGTCGCACCACATCCCGTACATGTACAACTTCGCCGGCGCCCCGGCCAAGACGCAGGCGGCGGTACGGGAGATCCTGCGACGCCTCTACGTCGGCAGCGAGATCGGCCAGGGCTACCTGGGTGACGAGGACAACGGCGAGATGTCGTCGTGGTACATCCTCAGCTCGCTGGGCATCTACCCGCTGCAGGCCGGCTCGTCCGAGTGGACCATCGGATCGCCGCAGTTCACCAGGATGACCGTGCGTCGCCCCAACGGCGACATCGTCGTCAACGCGCCGGCCAACAGCACGCGCAACATCTACGTGCAGGACGTCAAGGTCAACGGCAAGAAGCAGCACGGTCTGTCCCTGGACGTGACCACGCTCGCCAAGGGCGGCACCATCGACTTCCAGATGGGCCCCAACCCGTCGTCCTGGGGCGGCGGCAAGAAGGACGCGCCCCCGTCGCTGACCAAGGGCGACGACGCGCCGAAGCCGTTGCAGGACACCACCGGCCCCGGTCTCGGCACCGCGACCGCGACCGGCGGTCAGGACGCGGCGAAGCTGTTCGACGACTCGTCGACCACGCAGCTGACCTTCACCTCGGCGACCCCGCAGATCACCTGGACCAACCGCGGTGGCAAGCAGAAGCCGACGTACTACACCGTGACGTCCGGTGCGAGTGCGGGCGACCCGGCGGACTGGCGCCTGCAGGGCTCCAACGACGGCATCACCTGGAGCACCCTGGACTCCCGCAGGGACCAGGCGTTCCGATGGCGCAACCAGACCCGCCCGTACACGATCGACAAGCCAGGTCGGTTCGCGCAGTTCCGACTCGCCGTCACGAAGACCGTCGGCGCCGCGCAGACCAACCTCGCCGAGATCGAGCTGCTCGCCGGTGGCGACGTGGCCATCGGCGGTGGCGACATCACGGTGACCGCCGAGGGCAGCGTGCACGCAACCTCCGGCGTACCCGTCTCGGTGCCGCTGGCGTCCGTCACCGGCGGCACCGCCGACGGCTACCGGGCCACGATCGACTGGGGTGACGGCACGCCGGTCACCGAGGGCACCCTGACGCTGAGCTCACGGGCCGTCTACCGCGTCGGCGGGTCGCACACCTACGCCACGCCGGGCTACCACCAGGCGAACGTCACGGTGACCGACGGCGAGAGCCAGAGCTCCGCGACGGTCGGCGTCGAGGTGGCGTACGCCCCGACGTCCGGCCTCACCGCCGCCTTCGACACCGTCTGTGTCGGTGACGAAGGGGTCCTCGCCGCGGACTGCGACGCCAAGTCGTGGGCGTACTCGCGGGCCGCCCTGACGGCGGGCGGCGCGGTCCAGGGCCAGCGGCAGCAGGTTCCCGGAACGGCACTGCAGTTCACGCTGCCGGTGATCCCGCCCGGGCAGCCGGACAACGCCACCGGCAACGGCGCGACCGTCGTGCTGGACCTGCCGGCCGATGCCCGCAGCATCTCGTTCATCGGCGCCGGTACGCAGGGCAACCAGAGCACCACCGGCACGGCGACGTTCAGTGACGGCAGCACGGCCAGCATCCCGATCCAGATGAGCGACTGGACGCTGGGCGGCAACGCCAACGGCACCCCGTCCTACGGCAACGTCATCGTCGCCAAGACGGCGTACCGGCTGCACGGCACCAGCCGGGACGGCGCCCAGCCGTTCCTGTTCGCCACCGCGCCGTACCAGATCCCGGCGGGCAAGACGCTGGTGTCGGTGACCCTGCCGACGCAGACCGGCGACCCCCGCTCGGCGGGCCGGATCCACGTGTTCGCCGTCGCCGACGACGGCACGCCGGCCCCCGCGCTGACCACCGACGCACCGAAGGACCAGACGGCGAACGCCGGACAGGCCCTGGCGGCGAGCCTCGGTTCGGTGACCGGTGGCGTTCCCGGTACGACTGGTTACCGCGCCCGTGTCCAGTGGGGTGACGGCACTGCTCCGGACGACGTCACCATCGACGGGTCCGGTGCGATGAGCGGGCAGCACACCTACTCCCGGGAGGGCACCTACACGGTGCGCGTCACCGCGTGGGACACGCTGTCCAGCAGCACCGAGGCGTTCACCGTGACCGTGGCGAGGGGCGGATCGCAGCCGGCGATCGCGCTCTCCGCGGCGGGCAGCGTCACCACCGGCGGTGCGATCACCGTCGACGGCAGCGGGTTCGCCGCAGGCGAGCAGGTGACCGTCAGCGTCGGCACCGACCCGGCCCGGACCACGAAGGTCGAGGCCTCCGCGAAGGGAACGGTCCGAGTTTCGGTCCCGACGTCCGACGACGCGCAGCCCGGCCGGTACGCGGTCACCGCGACCGGCGCGTCCTCCCGTACGCCGGCCACGGCCACCGTCCAGGTGACCGAGCAGGCGCAGGCACGGACCTACCAGCCGAGGGTGGCGCTGTTGACGGCCTCGGGGCCGCGTGGAACGGCGATCACGGTCGACGGTTCCGGCTTCGTGCCGAACGAGGTGGTCGCGATCACCTTCGGGAACGGTGTCGCGGTCAGCACCGTGCGCGCGAACGGTGACGGTGTCATCTCGGGCGCGACGGTGAGCGTTCCGGGATCGGCGAAGGCGGGCGCGACAAGCGTCACGCTGACCGGTGCGACGTCGGCGACGAAGGTGTCCCGACCGTTCACGGTCACCGGCTAGAACGGAGTAGACGGGTTGGGCGGGCCGTGTTCACGGCCCGCCCAACGCGGGGCGGACTGACCGCCGCAGTGCGGTATATCGTCGGCCACCATGGCGGAATACGCGCTTCTCGCGTACGGGCGTGACGCCGCCCTGGCCGCCGCCGCACTGGTCCACACTCGCGCGGGCTGATCCCGCAGCGGCCGACTTTCGGACGACGATCGACTCGGATCTGATGACTTCGGGGTATCGAGACCACATGGATGCCCCGACTTCCACGAACGCGAGTGGATCAGGCAGGGGGGTGGGCGCGGGCCGCGCTGAGTCGGAGGTGCCACCGCGACCCACGGCCGGTGAGCCGGACGATCGCCAACGGCTCCACCTCCACCTGCCGGTACGTCGCCAGCGGCAGGTTCAGGGCGTGCACGACCGCAACCCGGATCACCAGCGGGTGGGCGACCGCGGTGATTCGCCGGTCAGCGCCTCGATGCCCGTCCAACCAGCGACCGACGCGGTCCCGCAGAGCGGCGACGGATTCACCGCCGTGCGGTGCGGACTCCGGTTCGGACAGCCATTCGTGCAGCGCCTGCGGCTGCTCGACGGCGATCTCCTCGATCGACCGCCCGGTCCAGTCGCCGTGGTCACAGTCCGCCAACGCCTCATCGATGGTGGGCAGCAGGCCGAGTGCGTCGGCGGTCTGGGTGGCCGCCGCCGCCGGACTGGACACGCACGCGCCGTCGACGCCGAGGTGCCCACGTCGGTCCGGTCGAGCCTGGGCCAGCGCGAGGGCGGCCCGCAGGCCGCCCTCGTCCAGGCCGTCGTCGGATCCGCCGAAGCTGGCCCGACGCAGGGCGGTGGTGTGCGCGTGGGCGACCAGCCGGAGGCTGGTGGCGGTCACGTGCTCGGAAGTGCCGCGGCGGTCCGGCGACGCCGGTCGTGGTGCATCAGGGCCCCGAACAGCAGGCCGATCCCGGTCCAGAGCACCACCTGGGTGCCGAGGGAGGCCAGCCGGAAGTCCCACAGCAATGTCGCCGGGAAGTCGGCGGGGACCTCCTGGAACGAGGGAAGCACCACGTAGGACACCACGGTGACCAGCAGGAATCCGCCGACGGCCACGGCGACGCGCTGCCACAGCGGCGCCTGGGCGCCGACCGACCGGTAGCCCAGCGAGCCCGCCCAGACGGCGACCAGACCGAGCACCACCATCAGCAGGTAGGTGACGGTGCGTTGGTTGATGGTGGCCGGGTCGCCGACCGCCGGCGGGTTCGCCGGGTACTTGAGGAACGGCACGATCACCGCGCCGAGCAGCGCCGCGCCGGCCAGCAGCAGGCCCGACCGTCCGTCGTCGTAGGTGCGCCGTCGGCGCGACAGCAGGACGTACGCCGTGGCCAGCAGACCACCCATCGCGGCACCGAACAGGCCGGTGGCCAGGAACAGGCCGCCACGCTGGCCATCTCGGCCGACCAGGGCATCCTCGTGGTCGTGCGCGCCCGCGGCGGGCTCGGCGTGCGCCGACGCCGCCTCCTCGATCGCGATGGCCGCCTCGACGTGCGGTTCGCCGGCGACATAGGCGAACGTCCCGGCGAGCAGCCCGGCGATCAGGCCGGCGAGCAGCCCGCGGACGAGGACGGTGACGAACGGGGGAGCGGTGGTGGCGTTCAGTGGCACGGAACACCCAGCAGGTGCCGGCCGTCGTGCATCAGCTCGTGCAGGTACATGCCGCTGCGCGACACCGCGCCCTGGTCGAAGGCGACGAGGTAGGCCAGCAGGGTGAGCGCGACGACGGTCGCCAACACCGTCCACAGCAGACGCGTGGTGCCAGCGGGGTTGACCAACGGCTGGCTGGACGTGGAACTGGACATGTGATCACGGACCTCCCCGGGGATGACGCGTCCCCATCGCAAGGCTGCGGACGACCGAGCGTCCTGGCTCGCGGCCCCTCGTCAGGTGGGGGAACCGCTCACAGTGGCGCGACCGCGCCGGAATCACACCGGCTTCCCTCGCGTCGCCGCAGATAGTGGGTCGACGGTATCGGTGCCGCCTCAGGCGGTCAACCCGGCCCCGAACATGGACGCGCCACCGGCCGACGCGCAGGGGCTGGCGTCGGTATCGGCGGATCCGACACCGCAAAGGTGTTCGTGGCCGGCTGGGAGCGTGCCTGCCGAGTTCCCGCTGGTGCGCGCGTTCTGCGGCCTGCGATCCGCCTGTTACCGCTAACATGGTCAAACTGCCAGATCGGGTCCGTGGCACTGGAACGACCGGACGTTCGACCATTCGCTGAGCGGGGTGTGGGGTGGACGTGAGCGCGCCCGGGACGGGTTCGATGACGCCCGGTGACGCCGCACGGCAGCCAGGGATCGTCGACGCGCACCATCACCTCTGGGTTCGGGCCCGGCACCCGCAGCCCTGGATCGACCCGCACACCATGGCCGCGATCGACGACGACTTCACCCCGGTCGATCTCGGCCCGGCGACCCGGGCCGCCGGAGTCACCCAGACCGTCGTCGTGCAGTCCGTCGCCGCCCGGTCGGAGACGCCCGAGCTGCTGGGGATCGCGGCCGACGACCCCCTCATCGCCGGGGTCGTCGGTTGGGTCGACCTCACCGCCGGCGATGTCGCCGAGCGACTGGACCGACTCCGGGCGGCACGAGGTGGCGAGCGGCTCGTCGGGATCCGTCATCCCGTCCAGTCCGAGCCCGACCCGGCGTATCTCGACCGTTCCGACGTCAGACGGGGGATCGCCGCGGTCGGTGCTGCCGGCCTCGCCTTCGACCTGCTCGTACGCCATCATCAGTTGCCGGCGGCCACCCGGCTCGTTCGCGATCTGCCCCAGGTGCGGTTCGTCCTGGACCACCTCGGTAAGCCGTCGCTCGGGAGCGGCGGTCTGGGCGACTGGCCCCGGGACCTACGGGCGCTCGCCGCCGAGCCCAACACGACGGCGAAGCTCTCCGGCCTGGTGACCGAGGTGAGCGGTGGCCCCTGGACAGCGGCGGACCTGAGGCCGGCCGTCGAGCACGCGCTCGACGTGTTCGGGCCGGGCCGGCTGATGTTCGGCTCGGACTGGCCGGTGTGTCTGCTCGCCACCTCGTACACCCGCTGGGTGCGGGTCCTCGGCGACCTGCTGGACCCGCTGGCCGACGACGAGCGTGCGGCGATCTGGCGACGGACCGCCTGCCGGGAGTACCGAGTGGCGCCGTCGTGATCCGGCAGTTGGCGCGTGGGCTGAGCGGTCGGTAGGTCTCGGCGACACGGCCGTGCCCGTGACCGTCCCCGGGCATAGGATGTTATCGATAACATGCTCGGGTTGGTCCACCGGAAGGTGCGAGGCGCGCATGGGCGTTGGGGCCGGACTTCGCGATCCTGTATGGACCGTCGCTGGTCAATCGTCTGCCGGCCGCACGTCGGCGGTCGGGCCCGTGCCGGTCGGCCCGCAGTCGTGCCGTTGTGATCAGACCTATGTGCCAGGCGGCTCTGGTAACGATGACAAAACATAGTTGTAAGACCTTGGCAACGCGCATTCGCGCATGGCATGGTAACGGCTGATCAAGGGAAACATCTGATCTATCGTCACGGTGAGGCAGGTTCAGGCCAGACCCTCTCCTCTCCGGGGAGGCTCGGTCGCTCATAGGTGCTCGGCACGACGGCGGGTTCTCCGTCGAGTGCTGGCCCCACGCTTGGGGAGGTCAGGTCCGACGATGAGTACCGTCGAGGCATCCGCCGGCACGCAGCGCGGCGAACTCGCTGACTGGTTCCGGGAGCGGATCTCCCACGCCGTCTCCGAGTTCACCGCCGCCACCGCGTTGGTCGTCCTGTTCGTCGCGTTGACCTTCGCGAGTCCCTACTTCCTGACGGCGGACAACCTCTTCAACATCGGGGCACAGACGGCGGTGATCGCCATCATCGCCACGGCGCAGACGATGGTCATCATCACGAAGGGCATCGACCTGTCCGTGGGGTCGGTGGCCGCGCTCGCCGGCGTGCTGGGCGCGATGGTCGTCCGCGACCTCGGCTTCTCCCTCTGGGCCGCGACGGCGGTCGCGATCGGCGTCGGCGCGCTGGCCGGGCTGTTGAACGGGCTGCTGGTGACGGCGGCCCGGATTCCGCCGTTCATCGCGACCCTGGGAACGATGTCCGTGGGCCGCGGTCTCGTCTTCATCATCACCGGCGCGGTCGGCGTCTACGGCCTACCCCGGTCGTTCCAGCTGCTGGGCAACGGGGAGATCATCGGCATTCCGTTCGCCGTCGTGATCACCGTCCTCGTCGCCGTCGGGGTCGCCTTCCTGCTCTCCCAGACCCGCTTCGGTCAGTACACCTACGCGATGGGCTCCAACCTGGAGGCCGCGCGCCGCTCCGGCATCCGGGTGGGACGTCACCTGACCGGGGTGTACGTGCTGGCGGGCGTGCTGGTCGGGCTCGGTGGCATGATCGCCGCCTCCCGCGTCAACTCCGGCCAGCCGAACTACGGCATCTCGCTGGAGCTCGACGTCATCGCCGCCGCGGTCATCGGCGGAGCCAGCCTGTTCGGGGGCCAGGGTCGGATCGTCGGGACGATCATCGGCGCCTTCCTCATCGCCCTGGTGCGCAACGGGGCCGTCCTGCTCGACATCAGCATCCACTACCAGCAGGTGATCGTCGGCCTGATCATCTGGGCCGCCGTCTACTTCGACCAGTACCGCCGCCGGCGGCTGGAATCGCGGGGTTGACATGCCATTCCACGAGTCCGAACGAGGAAGGACACACACCATGGCACACACCACCACCAGCCGACCGGGGCGCAAGCCCCTCCTGCGCGCACAGGCCATCCTGGCCGCGGTCGCCGCCACCGCTCTGCTCAGCGCGTGCGGCGGAGTCGAGGTCCGGGACGGCGGAGACGGCGCGACCAAGGACACGAGCGGTCCGTTGAAGCTCGCCGTCGTACCGAAGGCCGTCGGAGCCGACTACTGGAACACGGTGAAGGCGGGTGCGGAGTGTGCCGCGCAGCGCGCGGGGGACGTCACCGTCCAGTGGGACGGGGTGACCGCCGAGACCGACGTCGAGGGCCAGGTCAACCTGATCCAGAACTTCGTCACCAAGAAGGTCGACGGCATCGTCTACGCGGCGACCGACTCCAGCGCGCTGGCGCCCGCCACCGACAAGGCGCTCGCCGCCAAGATCCCGGTCGCGATGATCGACTCCGGCACCAGCCCGCAGCCGTCCGGCGTGCCGCTCTTCGCCACCGACAACCGCGCCTCGGCGACCGAGGCGGCGAAGCTGCTCGCCACCGAGCTGGGCCCCGGCAACCACGACGTCGCCCTGGTCGAGTTCCAGCCCGGATCACAGACAAACACCGAGCGGGTCGACGGATTCAAGGCCGGCCTGGCCCAGTTCCCCAACCTGAAGCTGGTCGGCCAGCAGCCCAGCCGCAGTGACGTCAACGAGGCGCGGCGGGTCACCGAGAACATCCTCACCGCCAACCCCAACCTCAAGGGCATCTTCGCGGCCAACGAGCCGAGTGTGCTCGGCGCCGCACAGGCCATCCAGGCGGCGGGCAAGTCGGGCAAGGTGGTCATCATCGGTTGGGACGCCGCCCCGGACGAGGTGGCCGGGCTGCGCAGCGGTCAGATTTCGGCGCTGGTCGTGCAGAACCCGTTCAAGATGGGCTACTTCGGCGTCGACAAGATGGTCAAGCACCTCCGGGACAAGGCGCCACTCGCCTCGGCCGACACCGGCGTCACGTTCGTCACCAAGGAGAACATCGACTCGGCGGAGATCAAGGCGGTGCTCGAGCCCAGCTGCGCCAACCCCCCGGTGCAGTGATGGGCGCGACTCCGACGGCCACCGCCGACGCACTGCCGCCCGCCGGGGACCCACCGGTCCTGGAGGCCCGCGGCATCGTCAAGCGCTTCGGGCACGTCGAGGCGTTGCGTGGAGCCGACTTCACGGTCCACCGAGGTGAGGTCGTCGCGCTGATCGGCGACAACGGCGCCGGGAAGAGTACGCTGATCAAGACGCTCTCCGGTGTGCATCCGCCGGACGAGGGCGAGATCCGGGTGAGTGGTCGGCCGGTGCAGTTCTCGACCCCGGTCGACGCCCGGCGCGCGGGGGTGGAGACCGTCTACCAGGATCTCGCCGTCGCCGACGACCTCAGCGTGGCCGCCAACCTGTATCTCGGGAGGGAGATCCTGCGCTCCGGACCGCTCGGTCGGCTGGGGCTGCTGGACAAACGCGCCATGCGGCAGGGCGCCGCCGCGGCCCTCGACGAACTCGGTGTGCGGATCCCGCGGGTCACCACCCCGATCGCCATGTTGTCAGGTGGGCAACGGCAGTGCGTCGCGGTGGCCCGTGCCATCATCTGGGCGACCAACGTGGTCATCCTCGACGAACCCACCGCCGCGCTCGGGGTGGTCCAGACCGGGCGGGTCCTCGACGTCGTCCGACGCGCCCGCGACGCCGGCATGTCGGTGGTGCTGGTGAGCCACAACATGCCGCAGGTGCTCGACATCGCCGACCGGGTCGAGGTGCTGCGCCTCGGTCGCCGCGCGGCCCAACTTCGCGCCGACGAGGTCAGCACCGACGACCTCGTCGCGGCGATGACCGGGAGCACCAGCGCGGACCGGGACGAGCGGTGACGGCGGACAGCCTGGCCGACGGCGACGGTTGGCGTGGCCGATGACAGGCCCACTCGGTCGACGGACCACCGTGGACGCCGCCCGCCCACCGCTGCGGCTCAGCCCACTGGGCTTCGGTGCCGCACAGGGCGGCAACCTCTACCGGGCGACGTCGGACGAGGAGTTCGCCGCCGCCGTGGACACCGCGTGGGAAGGCGGCATCCGATACTTCGACACCGCGCCGCACTACGGGCTCGGCCTGTCCGAACGACGTCTGGGTGCCGCCCTCCGGTCCCGCCCGCGTGCCGAGTACGTGGTGTCCACCAAGGTCGGTCGGCTGCTCGTGCCGTCGCCGGAGAGCGCGCACCTGCGTGACCCGCAGGGGTTCGACGTGCCCGCTGACCACCGGCGGGTCTGGGACTTCAGTCGCGACGGCGTACACCGTTCGGTGGAGGCGAGCCTTCGACGCACCGGCCTGGACCGGATCGACGTGGTCTACCTGCACGACCCGGACGACCATTGGGAGCAGGCCGCGTACGAGGCGGTGCCGGCGCTGGTGGAGCTGCGCGAGCAGGGCGTGGTCGGCGCGATCGGTGCGGGGATGAACCAGTCCGCGATGCTGGCCCGTTTCGTCGCCGAGACCGACGTGGACGTGGTGATGTGCGCCGGCCGGTACACGCTGCTGGAGCAGGGCGCGTTGACCGACCTGCTGCCCGCCGCGCAGGCCCGCCGCGTCGGTGTGGTGATCGCCGGGGTCTACAACTCCGGGCTGCTGGCCCGGGACCTGCCGCCGAGCGACGCCGCCTACAACTACCAGCGGGCACCGCTGGAGGTGGTCGGCCAGGCCCGCCGGATCGCCCGGGTCTGCCAGACGTACGGCGTCACGCTGCCCCAGGCGGCGCTGGCGTTCGTCCGTCGGCACCCGGCCGTGGTCTCGACGGTGGTCGGCGTGCGGAACGCGGTCCAGGTGACCGAGACCCTGCGCCGCTTCGACGCCGACGTCCCGGACCAGCTCTGGGTGGCGCTGTACGAGGCGGGGCTGCTCGACGTCCAGCCGTGAGGCTCGACGGTCAGGATCGCGTCGTCTCGGTGGTCGCGTCCGCGTCGTCGGGTGACCCCTGCAGGGACTCCTCCACACCGATCAGGTGGTTCGCCATCCGGGTGCGGGCCCGCTCCGGGTCGCGGGCCACCAGGGCCTTCAGGATCGCCACGTGTTCGTCATGGGTGCGCCGGTCCGCGCCCTCCTCGTGCAGGCTCCGCCAGAGCCGCCCGCGGATGGTGCGCCCGGCGAAGGCCTCGATCAGGCCGACGAGCACCGGATTCTCGGCGTGCACGGCGATGATCCGGTGGAAGGCGATGTCGATCTCGAGGATGCGTTCGTGGTCCTGCGGTGTCTGGCCGACCATCCGGGCCGCCTCGTCGAGGAGTTCCCCCGCCTGGGCGAGCGCCTCGTCGGTGATCCTGGTCGCGGCCAGCCGGGCGGCCTCGCACTCCAGCAGCCGCCGGACGGTGTGGATGTGCCGCGGGTCGCCCTGACCCTGGAAGTCCACCACGAAGCCCATCGGCGCCAGCAGTTGCGGCGCGTCGAGGTTGGTGACGTAGGTGCCGTCACCCTGGCGGATGTTGACGATGCCGAGGATGGACAGGGCCGACATCCCCTCGCGCAGCGAGCCGCGGGAGACGCCGAGCGACTCGGCGAGGTCCTTCTCGATCGGCAGTCGGTCCCCGGGCTTGAACTTCCCGTCCAGGATCATCCGCTTGATGCCGTTCACCACTTCGTCAGTGCGAGACATGATTCCCCTAGCGGCCGGCGGGGGTGGCCTTCCCACCCGCGATCACGTACGCCGCCTCCGGAGATGACACGGTAGTCGGGTCTGCCGCCGCCCAGTAGTGGCCGTCGGGAAACCGGTAGAGCGCGATCGACTCGGGGCGCATCCGGGTGGAGTAGCCGGGCTGGTCGGGCAGGACGTAACCGCTGCCCGAGCCGGTGTCGCGGATGACGCACGGGTCGGTGAAGTGCTCGTGCAGGTGGTCGACGAACTCGGTGACCCGGTTGGTGAGATCTCCGGAGACCGCGACGTAGTCGAGCACCGACACGTGTTGGACCATCTCGCACAGCCCGACGCCGCCGGCGTGCGGGCAGACCGGGATGTCGAACTTCGCGGCGAGGAGCAGCACGGCGACGATCTCGTTGATGCTGGCCAACCGGCCGGTGTCCAGCTGGCAGAAGTCGATGGCTCCGGCCTGGAACAGCTGCTTGAACATCACCCGGTTGTGGCAGTGCTCGCCGGTGGCGACGCCGATCGGGGCGACGGCCCGGCGGACGGCCGCGTGGCCCAGGATGTCGTCCGGGCTGGTCGGCTCCTCGATCCACAGCGGCGTGAAGCGGGCGAGGGCGGTGACCCACTCGATGGCCTGACCGACGTCCCACACCTGGTTGGCGTCGATCATCAGGTTGCGGTCCGGGCCGAGGATCTCCCGGGCGATCGCGCACCGGCGGATGTCGTCGTCGAGGTTGGCGCCCACCTTGAGCTTGACGTAGCCGTAGCCGCTGTCGACCGCTTCCTGGCACAACCGGCGCAGCTTGTCGTCGCCGTAGCCGAGCCAGCCGGCCGAGGTGGTGTAGGCGGGGTAGCCGGTCCGGTCGAGCTGGGCGAGGCGGTCGGCCTTGGTGCTCTCCTTGGCCCGCAGGATGGCCAGTGCCTCGTCCCGGGTCAGGGCGTCGGAGAGGTAGCGCAGGTCCGCGATGTCGACGAGTTGTTCGGGGGACATGTCCACCAGTAGGCGCCACAGCGGTTTGTCGGCGAGCCGGGCGACCAGGTCCCACGAGGCGTTCAGCACGGCCGCGAGCGACAGGTGGACGACGCCCTTCTCGGGCCCGAGCCACCGCAGTTGCGAGTCGGACGTGAGCAGGCGGTAGACCGCCCCCATGTCGGCGGCCATCGTCGCCACGTCCAGACCCACGAGGTTCTGTGCCTGGTGGACCGCTGCGGCGGCGACGATGTCGTTGCCCCGACCGATGGTGAAGGTCAGGCCGTGGCCCGCGAGCGGCGCGCCCACGCTGTCGGTGCCGTCGGTGTGCAGGACGACGTAGGCCGCCGAGTAGTCGCCGTCCTTGTTCATGGCGTCTGACCCGTCAGCGGTCAGGGAGGTGGGGAAGCGGACGTCCTCGACGGTGACAGCAGTGATCTGCGGCATGCGCTCCTCGCCCGGCTAGGCCAAAGATCAGATGATCATTTGGAGTATACGGAGGCTGAATCAGATGCGTCAACGACGTCGATCACCTAGTCGGCGCAGACATCCAATGTTTCGGGTCAGGAATGAACCGCTGGCGGCGGGGGTGTCAGAGGCGCAGCGGTCAGGGCCGGCATCGGCGGTCGGGTGGGGTTCTGAAGGTTGGATGTTCGCTTCGGGTGGGCAGATCGACGGCGAATTATGCGCAACATTCCTTACCTCTGTGGACTCTATACATCACACCTTTGTGGATCGCTGCCAGCGACTGCCCGCCCCGGACTGCCGGTGCCGGCGGCCGGTGGCACGACGAGGTCGCGAGAAGGGGGCGCGGCCGGGTGACGGTCGTCACCGCTCGGCCGTCGACACGCCGACACCGACATGTGGGGTGTGACAACCGCCGCGTCCCTATATATGGTGTCGAACGCAGCTGGTTCGGCCGCTCATCCGGCGCGGTCGAGGCAAGAGGGAACCCGGTGGAATTCCGGGACTGTCCCGCAGCGGTGAGTGGGAACGACAGCCGTCATCAGCACTGGGCCACCAAGCGGCCTGGGAAGCGACGGCCAGTAGGAGACCGGCCAGCCCGGTCGTGCCCACGAGTCCGAAGACCTGCCAGCGCGCCGCGTACCCGCACCCGGGTGGGCGGCGGTCCGAGGCCGCGTGGGACGGCTGACGCCACCTGACCCACGCCGGGCTGGCGTGGCGTCCGTCGGTGTCTGTCTCCTCGCGTCCGGACCACCAGGTCTCGAACTCCGAGGAGCGAGTGGTGACAGTCACCGAGGTAGTCCCGGCCAGCGCCGACGCCGCCCTGCGGCGGACGCCGATGCAGGTCCGCAAGCGCGACGGCGCCACCGAACCCGTGGACGTGAACAAGATCGTCCGGGCGGTCGAGCGGTGGGCCGACGACCTGACCGACGTCGACCCGATGCGCGTCGCCACCCGCACCATCAGCGGCCTGTACGACGGCGCGACGACTGCCGAACTGGACCGGCTGTCCATCCAGACGGCGGCCGAGATGATCGGTGAGGAGCCGCAGTACTCGCGCCTCGCCGCCCGGCTGTTGGCCGGCTACGTCGACAAGGAGGTGCGTCGGCAGGGCATCGCCTCGTTCAGCGCGGCGATCCGGGTCGGCCACGCCGAGGGCCTGATCGGAGACGACACCGCCGCGCTCGTCGCCGCACACGCCGACATGCTCGACGACGCTGTCGACCCGGACGGCGACCGGCGGTTCGAGTACTTCGGGCTACGCACGGTGTACGACAGGTACCTGCTGCGCCACCCCACCAGGCGGCTGGTGCTGGAGACCCCGCAGTACTGGCTGCTGCGGGTGTCCTGCGGCCTGTCCCGTACGCCGGACGAGGCGGTCGGCTTCTACCGGCTGATGTCCAGCCTGGCCTACCTGCCCAGCTCACCGACGTTGTTCAACTCCGGTACCCGGCACACCCAGATGTCCTCCTGCTACCTGGTCGACTCTCCGCTCGACGAGCTGGACTCGATCTACGCGCGGTACGCCCAGGTCGCCAACCTGTCCAAGTTCGCCGGCGGCATCGGCATCGCGTACTCCCGGGTCCGGTCCCGGGGCGCGTTGATCCGCGGCACCAACGGGCAGTCCAACGGGATCGTGCCGTGGCTGCGCACGCTGGACGCGAGCGTCGCCGCGGTCAACCAGGGTGGCCGGCGCAAGGGCGCGGCGTGCGTCTACCTGGAGCCGTGGCACCCGGACATCGAGGAGTTCCTGCAACTGCGGGACAACACCGGCGAGGACGCCCGGCGCACCCACAACCTGAACCTGGCCAACTGGGTTCCGGACGAGTTCATGCGCCGGGTCGAGGCCGACGAGATGTGGTCGCTGTTCGACCCGCACGAGGTGCCCGAACTGCCCGACCTGTGGGGGGAGCGGTTCGACGCCGCGTACCGCGAGGCCGAGGCGCAGGGCCGCTACGTGCGGCAGGTCCCGGCGCGGGAGCTGTACGGGAAGATGATGCGGACCCTGGCCCAGACCGGCAACGGGTGGATGACCTTCAAGGACGCGTCGAACCGGCTGTGCAACCAGACCGCCGAACCGGGCAACGTGGTGCACCTGTCCAACCTCTGCACCGAGATCGTCGAGGTGTCCAGCGACGCCGAGACGGCCGTGTGCAACCTCGGTTCGGTGAACCTCGCCGCCCACCTGGTCGACGGTGGCATCGACTGGGAGCGGCTGCGCGCCACGGTCCGTACCGCGGTGACCTTCCTCGACCGGGTCATCGACATCAACTACTACCCGACCACCCAGGCGGCGGCGAGCAACCCCCGCTGGCGGCCGGTCGGGCTCGGGCTGATGGGCCTGCAGGACGTCTTCTTCGCGCTGCGGCTGCCGTTCGACTCGCCGGCCGCCCGGGAGCTGTCCACCCGGGTCAGCGAGGAGTTGTACCTGACCGCGCTGGAGACCTCCACCGACCTGGCGCGACAGTTCGGCGCGCACCCGACGTACGCCCAGACCCGGGCCGCGCGGGGCCAGTTGCAGCCCGACCTGTGGGGTGTCGAGGGTACGCAGACCGCCCGGTGGGACGCGCTGCGGGAACGGGTCGCGGCGCACGGGCTGCGTAACTCGCTGCTGGTGGCCGTCGCCCCGACCGCGACCATCGCCTCGATCGCCGGGTGCTACGAGTGCATCGAGCCGCAGGTGTCGAACCTGTTCAAGCGCGAGACGCTGTCCGGGGAGTTCCTCCAGGTCAACACCGCCCTGGTCCGCGAGCTGAAGGCCCGTGGCCTGTGGACCGACCGGATCCGGTCGGCGATCAAGCGGGCCGAGGGGTCGGTGCAGGACATCGCCGAGCTGCCGGCCGGCGTCCGGGAGTTGTTCCGCACCGCGTGGGAGCTGCCGCAGCGGGCGCTGATCGACCTGGCCGCCGCCCGTGCCCCGTTCATCGACCAGTCCCAGTCGCTGAACCTGTTCCTGGCCGCGCCGACCATCGGCAAGCTCTCCTCGATGTACCTGTACGCCTGGAAGGCCGGGCTGAAGACCACCTACTACCTGCGCTCGCGTCCCGCGACCCGGATCCAGCAGGCCACCGTCAGCGCGGTCGCACCGGTCGCGCCCATCACCGTCGGCGCTGTCGACGCGGACGCGCTGGCCTGCTCGCTGGAGAACCCCGAGTCGTGCGAGGCCTGCCAGTGACCCCCGCCGACACCACGACCGACGCCGGCACCACCGACACCGGCACCACCGACACGAGGACCACGCACATGCTGCTCGACCCCGGGATGGACCTCACCCTCCGCCCGATGCGCTACCCGCACTTCTTCGACCGGTTCCGCGACGCCATCCGCAACACCTGGACCGTCGAGGAGGTCGACCTGCACGCCGACCTCACCGACCTGGACAAGCTGTCACCCGCCGAGCGGCATCTGGTCAGTCGCCTGGTGGCGTTCTTCGCCACCGGCGACACGATCGTCGCCAACAACCTGGTGCTCAACCTCTACCAGCACGTCAACAGCCCCGAGGGTCGCCTCTACCTGTCCCGGCAGCTGTTCGAGGAGGCCGTGCACGTCCAGTTCTATCTCAACCTGCTCGACACGTACGTGCCCGACGAGACCGAACGGTTCGCCGCCTTCGCCGCGATCGAGAACATCCCCTCGATCCGCCGCAAGGCTGAGTTCTGCTTCCGCTGGATCGACTCCCTGAACGACCTGCGGGAGCTGCGCTCGCGCGAGGACCGACGGAGGTTCCTGCTCAACCTGATCTGTTTCGCCGCCTGCATCGAGGGGCTGTTCTTCTACGGCGCGTTCGCGTACGTCTACTTCCTGCGCTCCCGTGGCCTGCTGCACGGCCTCGCCTCAGGCACCAACTGGGTGTTCCGCGACGAGTCCATGCACATGGCGTTCGCGTTCGACGTGGTGGACACCGTTCGCAACGAGGAGCCGGCCCTGTTCGACGACGACCTCGCCGACCAGGTGCGGCAGATGCTCACCGAGGCCGTGGAGTGTGAGGTGCAGTTCGCCGAGGACCTGTTGGGTCACGGCGTGCCCGGCCTGACGTTGGCCGACATGCGGGAGTACCTCCAGCACGTCGCCGACCGTCGTCTCGCCCAGCTCGGCATCGCCCCGCACTACGGGTCGAGCAACCCGTTCGGCTTCATGGAGTTGCAGGACGTGCAGGAACTGTCCAACTTCTTCGAGCGCCGGGTGTCGGCGTACCAGGTCGGGGTGAGCGGCACCGTCGCCTTCGACGACGACTTCTAGGCGGCAACCGATCCGGGGGCCCGGCGTCGCTTGGTGAGCCATCGCATCACGTGCAGGGGGTGCGACGCCGGGTCCGGAATCGGGTGGAAGACGTGTTCCACCACGCCGTCGGCGACGATCAGGGTCAGCCGCTCGTAGAGCGTCATGTCACCCGCGGTGCGGGTCGGCAGGCGCAGCGCGGTGGCCAGGGTCAGCCTCGGGTCGGGGATCAGCGGGTAGGGCAGCCGCAGCCGGTACGCGAGTTCCCGCTGGTACCCGGTCGACTGCGCGGACAGGCCGTACACCCGGGCGGCACCGGCCGCGCGGAGTTCCGCGTGGTGGTCACGGAACCAGGCGGCCTGCTCGGTGCTGCCCCGGGCGCCGTGCACCTCCAGCAGCCCGTTGGGCAGGTCGACGCCCGGCCGTCCGGTCAGTGGGTACACGAAGATGACTGTGCGCCCGACGCCGAGCGCGCCGAGGTCGACCGGGCGGCCGTCGGTGCCGTAGAAGGACAGCGACGGCAGGCCGGTGCCGACCAGCGCGGCGGGGTCGCCCTCGACCGTGCCACCGCCGGGTACGACCTGGGTCGCGGCCGCGTCGAGGCGTGCGTCCAGCGCGTCCCGCTGGGCGGTCAACCTGCCGATCCGCTCCTGGAGGTTGGTGATGGTGCTGCGGTACGTCGCCACCGCCGCCGCACACACGTCGGTGTCGTCGGCGCCACCGGCGATCGACTCGACGAACGGCCGGGTCTCCTCGACGGTGAGGCCGAGCGCCATCAGCTCGCGGATCTGCGCCACCAGCCGCACCGCGATCGCGTCGTACTCGCGGTAACCGTTGCCGAGCCGCCGGGGCACGACCAGCCCGGCCGATTCGTAGTACCGCAGTGCCCGGACCGTGGTCCCGGTCCGTCGTGCCAGCTCACCCACCCGCATCCCGCGACCCTAAACCCGCACCCTGGGGTACGGGTCAACGTGTCCATCGTCGCGGTGCCGGGACCGCCGTTTCCTGCCAGTCTGGCTGCGAAAAGGCAGTGTGACCAGGGAGTGTGTGATGACGGCAATCAACCGGGTGCGTGCTCGGCAGATCCTCGACAGCCGGGGCAACCCGACCGTGGAGGCCGACGTGGAACTCCGCGACGGCTCGGTCGGCCGGGCGGCCGTACCGTCCGGCGCGTCGACCGGGGCGAACGAGGCGGTCGAACTGCGCGACGGCGACCCCGCGCGTTTCCACGGCAAGGGCGTCACGACGGCGGTCGCCGCCGTCAACGGCGAGATCGCCGACGCGGTGATCGGGCTCGACGCCGAGGACCAGGCGTTGATCGACGAAACGATGATCGATCTCGACGGGTCGAAGGACAAGGGCCGACTGGGCGCCAACGCGATCCTCGCGGTGTCCCTCGCGGCGGCGAAGGCGGCGGCGGTGGCTCACCGGCAGCCGCTCTACCGCTACGTCGGTGGCGTCGGCGCCCGCCTGCTGCCGGTGCCGATGATGAACGTCATCAACGGCGGCGCGCACGCCGACAACCCGCTGGACTTCCAGGAGTTCATGATCGCCCCGGTCGGGGCGCGGACCTTCGCCGAGGCGGTCCGGGTCGGCTCGGAGGTCTTCCACACCCTGAAGGCATCTCTCGCCGCGGCCGGATACCACACCAACGTCGGCGACGAGGGCGGGTTCGCGCCGAACTTCTCGACCGCCGACGAGGCGCTGCGCTTCGTGCTGCGCGCCATCGAGGACGCCGGCTACGAGCCCGGGAACGAGGTGACGATCTGCCTCGACCCGGCCAGCTCGGAGTTCCACAGTGGCGGTGTCTACGACTACGTCGGCGAGGGACGTCAGCGCTCCGTCGAGGAGCACATCGACCACCTGGTGGATCTGGCCGCCCGATACCCGATCAGTTCGATCGAGGACCCGATGGCGGAGGACGACATCGCCGGCTGGCAGCGGCTGACGGCACTGGCGGGGGAGCGGGTGCAGTTGGTCGGCGACGACGTCTTCTGCACCGACGTCGACCGGCTGCGCGACGGGATCGAGGGCGGTTACGCCAACGCGATCCTGGTCAAGGTCAACCAGATCGGCACGCTCACCGAAACCCTCGCGACGGTGGACGCCGCCCACAAGGCGGGGTACCGGGTGGTGATGTCCCACCGCTCCGGCGAGACCGAGGACACCACCATCGCCGACCTGGCCGTGGGCGTAGGCTGCGGCCAGATCAAGACCGGCTCGCTGTCGCGTTCGGACCGTACGGCCAAGTACAACCAGCTCATCCGCATCGAGGAGGAGCTCGGCGACCGCGCCGTCTACGCCGGGAGGGGAACCCGCTGATGGTCGACGTCACCGTCCGGCCGATGTCCGACGCCGACGCCGACCGGGTCCTGGCCATCTACCAGGCCGGTCTCGACGCCGGCAACGCCAGCTTCGAGGTCACCGCGCCGACCTGGGCTGCGTTCGACGCCGCGCGCCTGACCGCGCACCGGTTCGTGGCCGTCGACAGCCTCGGCGCGGTCCTCGGCTGGGTGGCGGTCTCGCCGACGTCGACCCGGGAGGTGTACGCCGGTGTGGTCGAACACTCCGTCTACGTGGACCCGGCCGCCCAGGGTCGTGGCGTCGCCCGCCTGCTGCTGGACGCGCTGGTCACCTCGACCGAGGCGGCCGGCATCTGGACTATCCAGTCCGGGGTCTTCCCGGAGAACGCGGCCAGCCTGGCACTTCACCAACGGGCCGGGTTCCGTGTGGTCGGCGTACGTGAGCGGGTCGGTCGCCACCACGGACGCTGGCGTGACGTGGTCCTGCTGGAACGGCGCAGCTCCGTCATCACCTGACGGGCCCGGTGCCGTCACCGCCGGCTCGCGCACGCCACACAGGTCCGCGCCGACGGGCGGGCGACCAGACGTTCGGCGGGAATGGGACGGGAGCACCGTTCGCACACGCCGTAGCTGCCGTCTTCGACCCGTCGCAGCGCGACGTCCAGCTCCGCCAGGCGGCGGCGGGTCGCGTCCAGGACGGCGGTGAGCTGTGCGCGTTCGAAGGCGATCGTGCTGCCCTCGGGGTCGTGTTCGTCGTCGGCGTTCGACGCCCGGGACGCTTCGAAGAGGCTGCGCAGGTCGCCGTCCAGGGCGGTGACCTGCGCCTCGGTCTGTGCGCGTAGCCGCAGCAGTTCCTCGCGGACCGCGTCGGAGTTCGTGTCCATGGCCGCTCCACGGTACTGCGGGATGACCGTGGTCACAGTGTTTGCATTCCGAGACGACCGGTCATATCGTGGTGGACGTCAGCCGGCCGAAACCCGCCACCGAAAGGGGTGCCCCGAGATGCCACGACCGAAGTCGCCAGCCTCCGCCGGGACGCGGCAACGGTTGTCCGACGCCGCGTTGGACCTGTTCCACATGCGCGGCTACAACGGCACGAGCGTCCAGGACATCGTCGCCGCCGCCGGAGCGCCCAAGGGCACCTTCTACAACCACTTCGCCAGCAAGGAGGACCTCGCCCTCGACTCGGTGGCGAGATACTCCGCGGCGATGGGGCTGGAGATGCTCGACGAGAAGCGGGGCGGCACGCCGCGCGAGCGAATCGTCGACCATCTCCGCTACATCACCGGCCTCGGCGACACCATGGGTGACCGGGGCTGCCTGCTGGGCAACTTCGCCAGTGAGATCCCGGCGCACAGCGACGTGCTGCGTGCCGCCGTCGACGCCGGCTTCGGCCGCTGGGTCGCCGCTCTCGCGGTGGCGATCGAACAGGCACGCGCCGCCGGGGAGCTGCACGGCGACGAACCCGCCAGTGATCTCGCCGGCTTCGTGGTCTCCGGCTACGAGGGTGCTGCGGCACGGGCGAAGGCCTCCGGCCACCCGGATGCCCTGCGGGAGTTCTTCGCGATCACCACGACGCGGATCCTCACCTGATCCGCGTCGGTCACCACACGTGACGACGGGCATCGTCCCTGAGTCGCAGCTCTGTACCAGTTATAAGACGACCGGTCGTACGCCTTCGACCGGCTGACCCATCACCCGCACTGAGGAGTCGGACATGAGCACGTACCTGATCAACCACCTGCGTATCCCCGGCGGAATCCCGACCGAGGAGTCCCTGCGGTATCTCGAGCAGGTCCAGGCCACCACCGAGGCGTACGGCGCCAGGTGGCTCGCGGTCGACGCCGAGGTGCAGGTCATCGAGGGAAGCTGGCCCGGTTCGGTCGTGCTGATCGAGTTCCCGGACGCGGAGACCGCGAAGGCCTGGTACAACTCGCCCGAGTACCAGGCCATCCTGTCGCTGCGCACCGCGCACACCATCAACGACCTGATCCTGGTGGACTCCGTCGGCCCGGAGTTCACCGTGGCCGGCTACGCGCAGCAGATCCGGACCCTGCTCGGCCAGTGACCAGCGGCCGCTGACCGGTGGGACCTCGACCCCCGCACACGACACGTCGTGTGCGGGGGTCGCGCCTACATGAAGTTGCGGGTGTGCAGGGCCGAGAGCGCGGCGGCCTCGTCGGCCCGGAAACCCAGGCGTACCAGCCGGCGTTGGCGACCCTGGTCCATCGCCTGTTGCAGGGCCTGCACCCGGTCGAAGCCGGCGGACACGTCGTCCGGACGCCAACCACCCGCGGCGAGCACCACCAGCGCGTCGAAGACGTCCGCGTTGAGGCCGGCGGTGTCGGCCAGCGCGTCGTGACGGCGGTGGATGGCCGCCCGCAGCCGGTCGCGCAGCAGCGGGTCGAGCTGTGCCTGATGTTCCAGGTGGGCCATGCCGAACACCACGTGTCGGCGCTCGTCCTGCATCGCGAGCCAGCAGATCCGGCGCGTCACCGGGTCCGGCGCGAACTGGTGCAGGAACGAGAGCAGGTCGACGAAGCTGCCCTCCCCGAGCACGGAGAGCAGGAACGACGCCAACGCGAAGTCGGACTCCGCGACGAGCGTGAACAGCGACTGCCGACCGCCGGCCGACGACGTGCCCAACTCGGCGCCCCGCAGCAGCGCCCGTCGGCCGAACACCTCCATGTGCCGGGCCTCGTCGGCCATCTGCACGGCGAGCAGCTGCACCACCTCACGGAAGTGCGGGTGGATCCGCCCGACGAACCGGGCCGGCACGACGAGAGCGGCCTGCTCGTTCTCGACCAGGTAGGTCATCACCTGCACCACCGCGGCCTCGACGTCGGCCGGCAGCGTGAACGGATCCGCCCAGGGCACCGCGGTCTGCGGGTCCCACTGCCGCGCCGCCGCCTGCGCGTAGAGGTGCGGAGCGACGTCGGCCCACACCAGGTCGCGGTCGTCCAGGTCGAACCGGGCCTCGGGGCCGCCGGCTTCGAGCAGCGCGCCCCGGGCGCCGAGTCCCCACCGCGCCGGTGGGCGGCTGTTGAGCGTCGTCGGCAGGGCCGACCCGGCCCGCTCCGCGCCGAACCAGCGGTCGTCGTCCGCCGTGCCCCGCACGACCACCGCCACCACCTCGCTGCGGTCGTCCCGCTCGGGCGACTCGACCCGATGGCCCCGGCTGCGACACCAGGCGGGCAGGTGCGCCGGCAACGCCGGGTCGCGGCCGAGAACCGCCAGCCGGCCCCCGGGCGGCAACCGGGCCAGGGCACGCTGCACCAGCAGGTGCGCGCCCCGGCCGAAACCCAGGCCGCCAAGGTGGACCTCGGCGTCGGCGGCCGGTGTCGCGCTCACGGCCGGTAGTCCGAGGCCGTCACCCGCCCGTCGGGGGAGTAGAAGCCGGCGGCGTCGACCGCGCCGGCCAGGGCGTCGTACCCGGTGGTCCGGCCGTCCTTCCAGGCCGTCAGCCCCTCCAGGTCGAGCAGCGGACGCACCTGCGGATCGGCGTACGACATGCCGAGCAGCAGCGTGCCGAAGAGTTGGACCCCGGCGGACTCCGGATCACGGACCGTCATGTTGCAGTGGTCGTACGGCGTGGTCTGCGCGATGATCCGGGTGCCGTCGGGCGGCAGGGTGCCCTCCCGGACGAACGCCAGGTGGTTGCCGTCGATCATGCAGGCGGCGTCGACCTCCCCGGCCATCAGGGCACGGGCGGCGTCGCGCTCACCACCGATGTGGTCGCCGTGCAGACCGACGCCGACATCGAAGCGGCGTACGTCGACCTCGACCCCGGCCGCCGCGAGGTGACCCAGCGGAATCAACGTCGCCTGAGGGCTGTCCACCGCTCCGACGGCGACCGTCATCCCGGCCAGGTCGGCGGCCTGGCGTACCGGCGAGTCGGCCCGGACCGCCACGACCGACGTGAGGTCCTGATCGGTGTCGCGCATGGTCAAGGCGCGCACGGTCGTGCCGTCGGCGACCGCCAGTCGCTCGGCGCGCAGCCAGGCCAGGGGAGAGTTCCACGCCGCGTCGATCCGCCCGGCGACGAGATCCTCGACCTGCCGTTCGTAGTGCGAGTAGAGGACGAAGTCGAAGTCCAGGCCGCGTCCGCGCAGCCAGGCGCGGAAACCCTCCCAGATGGTCACCACCTTCGGGTCGTACGCGACCGCTCCCATCAGGACGCTGGGCGCCGGCATCAGCGGTTCGCCTCGTCGAGCAGCGGCAGGCCGGTGGCGACCCGACCGACGAAGTCGTGCAGCGCGTCGGTGGTGGGTGCCATCACCCGGGCCGCGCGCGAGTCGCGGAAACGACGCTCGAGGCCCAACTCCTTGCGGAACGCGCTGCCGCCGCAGAGCTGCATCGCCCCGTCGGTCACCTCGGCGACGGTCTCGCCGGCGAGCGCCTTGACCTGCAGCACGCGCAGCATGGCGTCGTCCCGGCCGGTTTCCAGAGCGGTGAGGGTGTCGCCCAGGAAGGCACGCAGCGCGTCGGTGCGGATCATCAGTCGGGCGAAGTCCCGGCGGGTGACCGGCCCGTCGCGCAGGGCGGCGCCGGTGTGTGTGAGCGTGGTCGCGGTGAGGTGACGGCCCGCCTCGGCGACCGCGCTGTCGGCGAGACCGAGACAGAACGCGGCGTTGAGCACCAGGAACCAGGGCAGGACGGCGCCGAGCGCGGTGTCGAGCCCCGCCCCGTCGGCCGCCATCATGGCCGTCGACGGGACCCGGAGCCCGTCGGCGGTCATCGGCCGGGAGCCGTTACCGCGCAGGCCGAGCCCGTCGAAGTCCCCGGTCACGGTCAGGCCGGCGCTGTCGGCCGGCACGAGCCACAGTGTCATCGGGCCGGCGCCGCCGGACAACGGGAGGCTCGACCAGACGTAGCTGGTGGCCTCGCCGGCCGACGTGACCCAGCTTTTGCGGGCGTCGAGGCGGACGCTGCCGTCGTCGGTGGCGGTCGCGGTGCCGGTGGGCGACCAGAAGTGGCTGCGCGACCCGTACTCGGAGAAGGCCAGGGTGGTGAGGTGACCGCCGGTGGCGATGGCCGCGCGGACCTCGCGCGGGCCGTGCGCCTCGATGACGGCGGTCGCCGCGTAGTGCATGAGCACCACCATCGCGGTGGAGCCGCACTCGGCGGCCAGCCGCTCGACGACCTCGGCGACCGTCCGCATGCCGTGGCCGCCGCCGCCGACCTCGGTGGAGGAGGCCAGCCCGAGCAGGCCGGCCGCGGCGAGGGCGTCGACACCCGGCCGGGGGAAGACGCCCTCCCGGTCGACCGACGCCGCCTGCGGCCGGATCACCTCGTCGATGACGGCGCCGAGCGTGTCGGTGACATCGGTGGTGGACTGGGCACTGTCGACAGTGGTCGTCATCTTGGCGCCCCTTCGGCCGAAGCGGTGGGACCGCCGCCGACACTATCCGAACCGGCGTACGCAGCGCGAGTGTCGGATCACCGTCTGGTGCGGGTGCCGTCCCGGTGCGGCCGGCCGTGCCCGTCCTCCCGGTCGATCCGCAACTCCCGCTCCAGCTCGGCGATGACCGCCCGCAGGTCGTCCAGCCGTTGGGTCAGCGCGATGCGGTCCACCTCGTCCGGTACGCCGTCGCCGTCTTCGTCGTAGTCGGGGGCCAACCGCTCGGTCATCTCCAACCGGCGCGCCTCCTCCATCGAGTTGACGATGACCGCGATGAGGATGTTGAGCAGCAGGTTGACGGTGATGACCACGTAGCTGACGTAGTAGAGCAGCGTCCACGGCGAGATGGCCATGCCCTGCGCGATGAGGTCCGGCAGCGTCTCCAACGACAGCAGCACGAACAACGTCAGCAGCGACCGGCCGATGTCGCCGTACTCTTCCGGGTACCTGTTGCCGAAGATCAACCAGCCGGCCATGCCGTACACGTAGAGCGTCACCACCGCCAGGGCGAGGAAGCCGGTGACGCCCGGAAGGCTGCGCCACAGCGCGGAGACGATGGTCCGCAGACCTGGCGAGAACCGCACCAGCCGGACCATGCGGGCGACCCGCACCACCCGCAGGAGTGCCGGGTCGCCGTGCAGGCCCGGGATGAAGATGGCCGCGATCACCACGAAGTCGAAGACGTTCCAGCCGTGCCGGAAGAAGTCCTGCGGACGTTTGCCGTACGCCGCCAGCCGGACACCGATCTCGACGACGAAGACGGCGCGGAAGAACAACTCCAGCCAGTGCAGTGCCGTGCCCGCCGGGCTGAGGTCGTCGTACGTCTCCAGGCCGAGCACGATCCCGTTGGCGAGGATGACCACGACGATGGTGATCTCGAAGGGGCGCGACCGGGAGAGTCGGGCGCAGCGGGCGGCCCAGCCGGATCGGTGGGGAGGAGGTGTGGCCGGCTTGCCTCGCTGGGCGGGCACGGGTGCCGCGCTCACCAGTCGACCGGCTCGACCGGGCGCGCCGGGTTCGTGGCAGGGGCCCACCTCCGGCCGTCGTCGTGGCGGTGCGGATGGTGTGCGGGCATGCCCACCACCCTAGCCAAGATCAATGAAGGTGGGCGGGCCGCGTGACCGGTCAGGGGTGACTCGTCCGCTCGTCGATAGCAGCTCCACGATGAGGGCGGCTGGTCTAGGTTCACGTTGGTGGTCGGGACTGGTCGACGTGGTCCCGCGTCAGCTGGAGAGGTGCGCGATGTCAGATCCTGATCTGGTCGACCTGCGCGAACGGGCCGGGAACGGTGACCGGGACGCTGTCGACCAGCTCGTCGAACTCGCGGCCGAACGGGGTGACCTGGCCGAGTTGCGTCAGCTCGCCGAGAACGGCAACGCCGACGCGGCGGCCCAGCTGGTCGAACTCGCCACCGAGCGCGGCGACACGGTCGAGCTGCGGCGTCTCGCCGACCAGGGCGACCGGGACGCCGCCGACCAGCTCGTCGAGTTGGCGGCCGAGCGGGCGGACGTCGGCGAGCTACGGCGTCTCGCCGATGGGGGTAACCGGGACGCGGCCGACGTGTTGGCCGAGCTCACCGAGGAGCAGGACGAGGGCGAGTAGTCGACGCTGCGCGGTCGGCCCTCGTGATCCGGCGGGCGACGGGACGTCTGTCCCGCCACCCGCCCGGAAATTCAGCGCGGACGACGGCCAGGCTCAGGCCTGTGCGGCCCGGATAGCGTCACGCAGCGGGGTGCTCGGGCGCCCGATCAGACGGCTGAGGTCGTCGCTGTCGGTCACCAGCTCGCCGATGGCGATCGAGCGGTCGAGTGCGGCGACGAACCCGGCCGTGCCCGCGTCGAGGCCGACGTTCTCCAGGGCTGAAGCCAGCTCGGCGGCGGACAGGTCCTGGTGGACGACGGGGGTGCCGGTCACCTCCGTGACGGTCTCGGCCAGTTCGTCGAAGGTGAACGGAGTGCCGCCCAGCTCGTAGACGGCGTTGCCGTCCTCCTCGCGGGTCAGCGCCGCCACGGCGGCTGCCGCGTAGTCGGCCCGGGTCGCGGCGGAGACCTTGCTGCCACCGGTGGCACCGAGGATCGTGCCGGAACTCAGGTACTGCGGCAGCTGGTCGGTGTAGTTCTCGGTGTACCAGCCGTTGCGCAGCACGGTGTAGGTCAGACCGGACGCGGCGAGGACCTCCTCGGTGGCCTTGTGCTCCGGGGCGAGCGGGTTGGTGGTGGTGTCGGCCTTGAGGATGCTGGTGTAGACCAGCCGCTCGACTCCGGCGAGCTTCGCGGCGTCGATGACGGCGGTGTGCTGCGCGACGCGCTGACCGGGCGTGTCGCCGGAGATCAGCAGCAGGCGGCGTACGCCGGCCACGGCGCCGGGCAGCGTCGACGGGTCGTCGTAGGTGGCCTTGCGGATCTCGACCCCGCGCGCGGCCAGGTCGGCGGCCTTCTCCGGGCTCCGGACGATGGCGGCGATCTCGGCGGCCGGCACGCCGCTGTCGAGCAACTGCCCGATCACCAGGCGGCCCAGTCGGCCGGTGGCGCCGGTCACGGCGTAGGTGGGCATGGGAACCTCCGATTAGTGGTGGCAAATCTGCATGCACTTACGAATCTACAGCACTGTCTGTCGGTAACCGTGGGGTAGGCTGGTGAGGTGAGCGACATGCCCGCCCAGGACCCGGCGGGGCCTACCCAGGAATTCGTCAGCGATGTCTTCGCCCGCGGGTGCACCTCCCGGGCGGCTTTCGAGGACGTCACCTCGAAGTGGGCCTCGCTGGCCCTGTTGGCGCTCGGTGAGGGTCGCTACCGGTTCAACGCCCTGCGTCGCCGGATCGACGGGGTCAGCGAGCGGATGCTCTCCCAGACCCTGCAGACCCTCGAACGTGACGGCATGCTCACGCGCGAGGTGCTCACCGCGATCCCACCGCGCGTCGAATACTCGCTGACGCCCCTCGGCGCTCGGGTCGCCGAACAGCTACGCGGCCTCGCCGACCTGCTGGAGGCCTCGGTGCCCGAGGTGCAGGCCGCCCGCGACACCCACGAGCGCGACCGAGGCTAGTTTTCCGCGCGCAGATCCTGGTCATCTCGGCCAGCCGTGGGTACGGATGATCTCCTTCAGCCGTGTGGTGCGGGCCTGGTCGGACTCGGTCTGTGGCGTGCCCCCGCGGTCGGCCTGGTCACGCTCCAACATTCCGATCAACTCGTCGTGCAGCGCCTCGTCGAAGGCTGCGGGGGGCCGGACCGCGGCGGACGGGGCCGCGGTGGGAGGTGTCGGCGGCGCACTGCTCGGCTGCTCGCCGGCCGACCTCGACGAGGTGCCGCAGGCGGCGAGTGCCACCAGTGTCACCAGCGGCAACACCACCTGCGACGGGACCTTCACATCGGCGACTGTCGTCGGACCGAGTCGCCTCACAAGGTGCGCATGCCAAGGTCGTGCCTCAGGCGTGCAGCGTCTCGCGCGGCGGTACGCCGTAACTGGCGTGGTAGCGGGCCGTGAACCTGCTGTGGCTGGCGAAGCCCCACCGGCTGGCGATCGCCGAGACGGTCTCCTGGTGCGGATCGGCCCGCACCAGGTCGTGGTGCGCGCGATCGAGGCGGACTCGACGCAGGTACGCCATCGGGGTGGTGCCGAGGTGACGGCGGAAGGCGAGTTGCACCGCCCGCAGGGACACGCGCGCCGCGTCGGCGATGTCGGCGGCGCTGATGTCCTGGTCGGCGTGCTCCTCCAGGAATGTGATGGCCCGCCGCAGGGTGGCGGTGCTGGCGTCGCGCCGGTCGGCGGCTGTCGGTTCGGTGACGGCGGTATTGGGAAAGACGGTGAGCGCCGCCGCGGCGAGCATGCGCGCGGCATTGCCGATCACCAGCGGTTGCGTTCCGGCAGCCGGACTGTTCAGCACCACACCACTGACGAAGCTGGTGGTGTTGCGCCACTGCCGGGCGAGGGCCGCGCTGGCGGGACCCAGGTTGGTGAACCGGATCGGACCGGGCCGCCGGGTCGGCGCGGTGGTCGCCACCTGCGCCAGGACCGAGAGGTCCAGCACGCAGAGTTCCACCTCACCGGGAAGCCACCGTACGCTGCATGGCTTTTCCGGCCTGGTGACGAGGAAGACGTCACCGGGCCGGAACCGGTCGGTCGATCCGTCGCAGGCGCGATCGACACGGGCGGTTCGGCTGCTGCCGACGACCAGGCCGCCGAGTGTGCTGGCGTTGATGCCGAGATGCCCGGTCTGGCGGGTGGTCGCGATGGCGAAGGGGCCGGCGTCGACGCGGTGATGACTGAGCTGGTAGCCGTGCCTGTTGTGGACAAGCAGTTTCGGGTCGTACGTCGTGGAGAGGAACTGTTGGATGGCCACCGGGTCGTGGCTGTCGAACTGGTGGGTCTGCACTGGTATTGACGTCATCCGCTGCTGCCTCCGTCCGGTACGGGTGCCGCCGGCGGTGAAAACGCGCCGGCGGCGGGATCGGGAGTGCCGGGGTGTTCGGCGGTGACCCGGCACGTCGTGGCCGGCGGTGCGGTGGAGTGGAACGTCGCGAGCGGGACGGCAGCGACCGGTCGATGGTGTCGGAGATGGTCTGACCATTGGGCGAGCGGGGGCGCAAATTCTGTAGATGGGAATGTCACCCTACGACAACCATGACTGCGTCGTCCCGCGAATCGCAGCCGTGTGTCGGCAGGTCGACTTCGCTTTCCGGCTAACACGCCAGCGCGTTCTGCGTCTGCTGTCCTAGCCACCCGTGTGGCCGACAACGAAATGTTATTCACGATCACCACGGGCGGTCGCCGACGAATGGGCCACCGCCCGGTGGACCGGCCCACGGAGGGGTGAACGTTGGACAGTACTGACCCTGAACGCGTCGTTCGGTTGGCCGTGGCCGAGGCGCTGGCCCGGGTGGCGGACGAGGACAGCCTGGGGCTGGGCGAGGGTGACGCGGTGCAGCGGCTGGGCGCTGCCCTGCGCGAGGTGTTGCACCGCGCGCTCGACGACCGGGTGCCCCTGACCACACCGGACTTCGTCGACCTCTGCCGCGAACTGCGCCTCAACCGCGACGCCTTCGACCTGCTGGGGCATTACCTGATGACCGCGTTGCTGACCCAGCACGTCGGGCCGGACGCGCTCATCCGGGTCGGGGTGCTCCTCGGCACCGTCGGGCGCTACCTTCCCAGCGCCCGCTCGACGCACCGCAACGCGGGCCCCGCGCCGCGGCGACGCGACGTGCGTTCGGACAACAGCGTCGTCGGTCGGTACCGCCGGGCGAAACTGCCGGAGCACCTTCCCAGCCCGCCGAGCTGGACCTGCACCGGATGTGGTCGGGAGTGGCCCTGCGCCACGAAGCAGAGCCAACTGCTCGCCGAGTTCGGTGGCGCGCGCGCCGCCCTCGCCGTCTACCTCGGCTCCTGCCTCGTCGCCGCCGCCCAGGACCTGCCCACGCTGCCGCTGCCCCGGGTCCGGCTCCGGTTCCTGGGCTGGCTGCCCCGCGCCCGGATCTGACCCGGACGCCGCGGCGGGACCGGCCCGGCGCGCCATGACTGGGCAGGGTATTCATCGTGGGCACGCCCACCGTACGACGGGCGTTCACCACGTTCTTCAAGGCTCCTTGATCGAAAGAGCATTCGCTTGATCGAGGAGAGGCTCTCACGTGAGAGACAAGCAAGCCGAAGAGACCGAGCAGGCGCAGTTGTCACGGCGCAAGCTGGTCAAGTACGCGGGCGTCGGCGCGACGCTGGCCGCGGCCAGCCCGCTGGTCGGTGCCGGCGCGGCGTGGGCCGACGAGGACCGCAGGCCGGGTGACGACGACAAGAGTGACCGGGCTGGTTCCAAGAACCGGGCGTGGCGCGCCGGCGATCACCACATCCACTCCGAGTACAGCGGCGAGTTCGACACCACGAAGTCCCCGATCGTCTTCCACAAGGGCGCGGACGCGGTCTACCCGATCGTCACCAACGCCATCATGGCGAAGAACTTCGGTCTGACCTGGGCGATGTGCACCGACCACGGTGGACCGACGCACTCGAAGGTGAACATCGAGCAGGCGTACCCGGACCTGCTGCGGTCGCGCAAGCTGGTCCCCGAGGTGCTCCAGTTCTGGGGCATGGAGTTCGACGCGCCGTCGTTGGACCACCACACGCTGATGATCCCGCGTCACGACGACGAGGCGAAGCAGCTCTTCGAGTTGGAGAGCCGGTTCGCCAAGTACGACGCGTTCCCCACCGACCCGGCCCGGGACACCGAGGCGAAGATGGTGGAGTTCCTCAAGGTCGCCCGGGGCATGCCGCACAAGCCGCTGGTGATCGCCCACCACGCCTCCCGTTCGGCGCCCGGCCTCGGCGTCTACGGCCAGGACACCCCGCGCGAGTTCCGCAACGGCAACAACGCCGCGCCGGACGTCTACATCGGCTTCGAAGGCGCGCCCGGCCACCAGGCCGGCCCGCTCAACGGCGGCAAGCGCGGTGGGTACGGCAACCACCCGACCTACGGCGGCTTCGACCAGATGACCGCCCGGGTCGGCGGGCTGTGGGACTCCCTGCTCGGTGAGGGCCGGCGTTGGTGGATCACCGCGACCTCGGACTCGCACGTGCACTGGACCCGCGGTGGCTCCGACTTCTGGCCGGGCGAGTACAGCAAGACGTACGTGCACGCCCGTCAGGACTACGGCGACATCATGGACGGTCTGCGCAACGGCCGGATCTGGGTAACCACCGGCGACCTGATCCGCAGCCTCGACGTCACCGCCACGTCCCAGGGCAGGACCGCCGAGGTGGGTCAGACCATCACGGTCAGCCGTCGTAGCCGTACCGACGTCGAGATCGAGATCACGTTCCGTCCGTTGGACGGCGTGAACGCGAACGGGGACCGCCCCGAGGTTCGCCGGGTCGACCTGATCGTCGGCCAGATCACCGGCCCGAGCGCCAGCCTGGACGCCGACACCAACCCCACCACCAAGGTGGCGGCCCGGTTCGGCCCGCGGGACTGGCGTCGGCACGGGGACAGCTACGTCATCCGGCACACCCTGCGCAACGTCGAGGCCGACACCTACGCGCGGGTTCGCGGCACCAGCACCGACGAGGCCGAGCCGCTCGCCGACGGGCTGGAGAGCCCGTGGGACGACCTGTGGTTCTACTCGAACCCGGTGTTCGTGCACGTGCGCTGACCAGCGCGTAGCGGGACCGCGGGTTCGTTCGGCGCCGCTCGACGTACCACCGTCGAGCGGCGCGGGGCGGACCCGCGTCCCGCCCCTGCGGCAGACCCTGCCCGGGCGTCAGTCGCGGCGGCGGGCTCGGGGGGTGGGAGTCCGCCTGACCCGTCCGGACGTGGTGTCGGACCGGTCCGCCGTCGCCGCCGGGGCGGGCTTCACCTGCGCCACCACCTCGCAGAGGTCACGCAGCGGGTCCACCGCCTGGGCCGAGCAGGCGACCCGTTGCAGTAGTGCCCGCAGCGTCGCCGCGTCGCCGGGCGCGAGCGCACCCAGCAGGTGCGACTCGACCTGTCGTAGCGCGGAGCGCCGCTTCTCCCAGGCCGCGCGGCCGGCGCCGGTGGCGTCGATCAGCCGGTTGCGTCGGTCGGCCGGGTCCGCCCGACGCGCGACGAACCCGGGCCCTTCCAGGTCGTCGATGAGGTACGTGAGGACGGTGCGGTCGAGGCCCAGCTCCTCGGCGATCGCTCCCTGGTTGCGGGCCGGTCCGTTGATCGCCGCGGTGAGCACCTGGTAGCCGCGTGGGCCGCCGGGGAAGTCGGTGAGCGCGTGGTCGGCTGCCCGGACGTAGCCACGGAAGACGATCCCGAGCATCCAGCCCAGGTCGTCGTCGAGCGGATCGGGCCGGTCCGGCCGGTGGGTGGCACCCGTCATGCCCACGACAGTAGCGCAGTGACGCAGACCTTGTTGGCAGCAGATGATCTGAGTGGCATAAGGTTTAGGTCATGGCGCATCGTCCGACGCGTCGTGTGAATCGGGAGGCTCGCAGATGAGCGACTACGGCCACGACCTGGTCTTCGGATCCTTCATCACCCCCGGCGGTGGCGATCCGGAGCGCACGGTCGGCCTCGCCGTCCTGACCGAGCAGGTCGGGCTGGACCTGGTCACCTTCCAGGACCACCCGTACCAGCCGGCGTTCCTCGACACCTGGACGTTGCTGAGCTTCGTCGCGGCGCGCACCACCCGCGTGCACCTGGCGGCGAACGTGACGAACCTGCCGCTGCGCCCACCGGCGGTGCTCGCCCGCAGCGTGGCCAGCCTGGACCTGCTCAGCGGCGGCCGGATCAGCCTCGGCCTCGGCGCGGGAGCGTTCTGGGACGCCATCGAGGCGATGGGCGGCCGACGGCTGACCCCCGGCCAGGGCGTACGCGCGCTGGAGGAGGCCATCGAGGTCATCCGGCAGGTGTGGGACACCGGGACGCGCGGTGGTGTTCGCGTCGACGGCGACTTCTACCGGGTGGTGGGCGCCAAGCGCGGTCCGGCTCCGGCGCACGCGGTGCCGATCTGGTTGGGCGCGTACAAGCCTCGGATGCTCCAGCTCACCGGCCGCCGGGCCGATGGCTGGCTGCCCACGTTGGGCTACCTCCAACCCGGTGACCTCACCAAGGGCAACGCGATCATCGACGACGCCGCGCAGCAGGCCGGCCGGTCGCCCCGGGACGTGCGTCGACTGCTCAACATCGCCGGCCAGTTCTCCGCCGTCGGCAGTGGTCCACTCAACGGGCCCGCCGAGCAGTGGGTGCAGGAGCTGACCGAGTTGGCCCTGGGGGAGGGTGTGAGTGCGTTCATCCTCGCCGGCGACGACCCCGACGACCTGCGCCGCTTCGCGGGCGAGGTAGCTCCCGCCGTCCGCGAGCTGGTCGCGGCCGAACGTGACCGTGGTGCGGCACCGGAGCGCGGCGGGGACGCGGCGGTGCGCGACCGTGGCGCGGTGCCGCAGCGTACGCCGGAATCAGGGCCGGTCGCCGCCACTCCGGTGCGGCCGAGTCGCGCGACAGTGACCGGCGGCGCGTTCGCCGTGGTCCCGACCCCCGACGACGGTGTACGGCGCAGCGACCAGCAGGTCTGGGACGAGTCGACCCGACCGACCGGGCCGGCACCCGACCCGGATCGCACCTACACGCCGCAGGAGCAGGCCACCGGTGCGCATCTGGTGCAGATCCACGACGGCCTGCGCGCCGAACTGGCCCAGATCCACGACCTGATCGAGCAGGTGGCGGCCGGCGAGATCGACGCCGGCGCGGCCCGGTCGCACATCAACACGATGACCATGCGGCAGAACCGGTGGACGCTCGGCGTCTACTGCGAGTCGTACTGCCGCATCGTCACCACCCACCACACGATCGAGGACCAGTCGTTCTTCCCCCGGCTGCGGGCGTATGACCCGAGGCTCGGCCCGGTCGTGGACCGGCTGGAGCAGGAGCATCACGTCATCCACGACGTGTTGGAGGGTGTCGACCGGGCCCTGGTCGCGTACGTCGGGTCTCCGGACGGGCTCGCCGACCTGCGTGCGGCGGTGGACCTGCTGACCGACGCCCTGTTGTCGCACCTCAGCTACGAGGAGCGTGAGCTGGTCGAGCCGTTGGCCAGGTTGGGCATCGCCTGACCGGTGCCGCCGTCCGAGCGGGGCGGGGTTGCCGGGGCGTAATCTGAGAGGCTACTCTCGAAACATGTCTCTCAAGAATCCGTACGGGGACTTCGAGATCAACGAGCCGCAGGCCCTGCGGGCGTTGGCCCACCCCGTCCGGCTGGCCATCCTCGAACACCTCCAGCGGGAGGGCCCGGCCACCGCCACCGGGCTCTCCCCGCACGTCGGTGCCACGCCGTCGGTGGTCAGCTGGCACCTGCGGCATCTCGCGACGTTCGGCCTGGTCAGCGACTGGGACGGCGCCACCAGCAAGCGGGAACGCTGGTGGCAGGCGGCGGCCCGGGGTTTCCGCTTCGTCCTGCCCGACGACGCCGAGGGGCAGGCCGCCGGCCGGCAACTACGCGGCGAGATGTTCGCCCGGCGGGCCGAGGTGCCCCAGCAGTGGCTGCTGCACGACGAACCCCGACTCGACGCCGAGTGGCGCGGACTGGCCGGCGTCGCCGACACCCGATTCGTGGCCACCGCCGACGAGTTGCGGCAGTTGGAGGAGTCGATCGAGGAGCTGATCGCTCCGTACGTGCGGCGCAAGGAGGAATCGGCCCCGGACGGCGCCCGGATCGTCCGGATGCTGCGTTACCTCCTGCCCGAGTCCGGCGACGATCAGGCCGAGTCATGACCGCCACCGTCGCCGACCCCTCGCCGGGCCTGCACCGCGACCGGCGGTTCCGCACCTTCTGGATCGGCCAGACGGTCTCCCAGTTCGGTGACCGGATCAGCGAGCTGGCGCTCCCGCTGATCGCCGTCTCCCTGCTCGCCGCCACGCCCGTGCAGGTCAGCGTCCTCACCGCGCTGATCTGGCTGCCCAACCTGCTGGGCCTGTTCCTGGGCGCGTGGGTGGACCAGCGCACCCACAAGCGGCGGCTCCTGATCATCGCGGACCTGGTCCGCGCGGCGGTGCTGCTCAGCCTGCCGGCGGCCTACCTCCTCGACGCGGTCACCCTCACCCAGCTCTACCTGGTGGCACTGCTGACCGGTGCCGGGGCGGTGCTGTTCGCGATGGCCCATCAGGCGTTCTTCGTGGCCCTGGTGCCGCGGTCGGCCTTCGTGGACGCGAACAGCAAGCTCAGCATGAGCCGGTCGCTCTCGTTCATCGCCGGCCCGGCCGTCGGCGGTGGCCTCGTCCAGGCGCTCAGCGCGCCGGTCGCCATCGTCGTCGACGCGGTGTCGTTCCTGGGCTCGGCGCTGTTGCTCGGTCGCATCCCGGTCACCGAGTCACCCCCGCCGCCGCGTCGGTCGTCCACCCTCGGACTGGTCCGCGAAGGGCTCGTGCTGGTGCTGCGGCACCCGGTGCTGCGTGCCGCCCTGGGCTGCACCAGCACGGTCAACTTCTTCGCCTTCGTCGCCAGCGCGCTGCTGGTCCTCTACGCCAACCGCGAGCTCGACCTGTCCGCCGGGGCGATCGGTGTCGCCTTCGGCTTCGGCGCATTCGGTGGGCTCGCGGGCGCGGCGCTGGCACCACGGATCTCCCGAGCCATCGGACTGGGCCGGACCGCCATGATCGGCGTGGTGCTCTTTCCGGCGCCCCTGGCACTGATCGCGCTGGTGTCCGGACCCACCTGGACGAAGGTGGCCATGCTGGCCGCCATCGAGCTGGTCTCCAGCGTTGGGGTGATGCTGATGGACGTCAACCTGAACGCCCTCATCGCCGCCGTGACACCCGACGACGCGCGCGGGCGTCGCGCCGGTGCGTACAGCGCCGTCAACTATGGCATCCGACCGGTCGGTGCCCTGGTCGGCGGTGCGCTGGGCACCACCATCGGGCTGCGGTCGACCCTGGTCGTAGCCGGCCTGGGCGGCGTGCTCGCCGTGCTCTGGCTGCTCGCGTCGCCGGTGCGCCACATCAGGACCCTCGACGACCCGACAGCCCAACCAGACTGAGGCGTCACACCCGGGGCCGGCCCTGCTCTGGTCGCCCACAGCGCCGCCGGAGCGGGACCGGGCCGCACACGACGCAGGTCAGCTCGCCTCCGCCAACAGGATCCGGGCCAGGTCGGCGGGTGCGGAGAACATCGGCCAGTGACCGGTGGCCATCGTGACCAGTCGCCAGTGGTCGCTGGCCAGCAGCTTCGCCACGGTGGGGTTGGGCTCGGGCCCGTCCAGCAGGCACTTGACGTACGTCGCCGGCAGCTCGCCCAACGGCCGGGTCAGCACGGCCGGCTCGGTCAGCGTGGCCCCGGGGTGCGGCGTGCAGCGTGCGACCATTCGGGCGATGTGCTCGTCGGTGAGCCCCTGGCCGTCGAGGTCGGCGACACCGAGGGGCCAGTGACCGCCGTTGTCGGTGAGCTGCGCCTCGAACGCCTCCTGGCCCTGCCACCAGCCGGACGCGAACGAGCCGCCGTCGACCGGCACCTCCGCGTCGACGAAGACCACCCGGCGCAACCGGTCACCGACGCGCTCGGCGGCCTGGCCGACCGGGATGCCCGAGTAGCTGTGCCCGACCAGCACCACGTTGCGCAGGTCGCCGCGCTCGACCTCGTCGACGATGTCCTGCACGTGGGTCTGCTGCCCGGCGGCCACACCTCGCCTGTCGGCGAGACCGGAGAGGGTCAGCGGGTGGGTGCCGTGGCCGGCCGCCCGCAGCGGTGGCACCACCTCGTCCCATGCCCACGACCCCAGCCACGCCCCTGCCACCAACACGAAATCAGCCATGGCCCGGACCCTAGCGCCGCCCTACGACAGGGTGACCTGGGCGCGGCTCAGGCGTGGCCCAGGGGCGGGCAGCGTGGACATCCACCCGCTCCTCACCCGCCCGGCGGCGTTCTCGGCTCCAACCGGGGCCGATGGGCCCGGCCACCCACGGCGGTATCCCCGGAGCGTGCCGGGCGAAACCGCCGGCCCGCCAGCACCGGTCACGCTCAGTCGGTCGGCGGGGCCGGCGGGCCGACCAGGGCGGCGAGCCGCTTCGGGGCGAGCATGCAGTAGCTCTCGCTGAGCAACTCGGCCACCTCGTCCCAGTCGGTGTCCCCGTCCAGGACCATGCCCATCACGGTCGGACTCCAGTCCGGCTTGTAGAAGGGGTGCCCGCCGCCGAGGAGCCCGGCGATCTCGTCGAGTGGCGACCGGAAGGTCAGCAGGCAGGTCGGCTGGTCGACCTCGGCGGCCCGGGCGTGGGCCACCTGACGGTCGGGATCGACGGTGAGGACGTGGGCGAAGGTCCGTTTGCGGATCCGCCAGCGGGTGCCCACCCAGGCGGGCTCCTCGTACGTCTCCGGCAGGCCGAGGCAGATTGGCCGCAGCCGGTCGAGGACCTCGGGCGGGACGTCTCCGGGTTCGGTCACGGGCAGCGACCCTAGCCGCCCGGTGTGACAATGTCCGCTCGTCCCGCGCTGCCCGCGCCGGTGGTGTGGGCCCGGTCGATCCGCCAGGATGGGGCCGGGGCGACCGTGGGCAGTCGTCCCGGCCCGTCCCACCCCCGTGCCCGCTGAGGAGTGCCGTGCCGTCCACCCTGCTCTCCCGCCGCGACCTCGACTTCCTGCTGCACGACTGGCTGCGGGTGTCCCAACTCGTCGAGCGTCCTCGCTACGCGGAGCACTCCCGGGAGACGTTCGACGACGCACTCGACCTCGCCGAGCAGGTGGCCACCGAACAGTTCGCCCCGCACAACCGGGCCGCGGACCTCGCCGAGCCCACCTTCGACGGGCAGCGCGTACGGCTGATCCCGCAGGTTCGCGCCGCGCTGGACAGCTTCGCCGAGACGGGCCTGCTCACCGCCGCGCTGGACGCCTCGGTCGGCGGCCTGCAACTGCCGCACGCGGTCGCGGCGGCCTGCTTCACCTGGTTCCAGGCGGCCAATGTGGCCACCTCGGCGTACCCGTTCCTGACCCTGGGCAACGTCAACCTGTTGCTGGCGCACGGAACCGCCGAGCAGGTGGACACCTACGTCCGGCCGATGCTGGACGGCCGGTTCTTCGGCACCATGTGCCTGTCCGAGCCGCACGCGGGCAGCTCGCTGGCCGACATCACCACCCGCGCCGAGCCCCAGGCCGACGGCTCGTACCGGCTCTTCGGCATGAAGATGTGGATCTCCGGTGGGGACCACGAGTTGGCCGAGAACATCGTGCACCTGGTCCTGGCGCGGATCCCCGGCGGGCCGCCCGGAGTGAAGGGCATCTCGCTGTTCATCGTGCCCAAGGTGCTGGTCGGCGCGGACGGGTCGCTCGGCGAGCGCAACGACGTGGTGCTGGCCGGGCTCAACCACAAGATGGGTTTCCGGGGCACCACCAACACCCTGCTCAGCTTCGGCGACGGTGGGCACACCCCGGGCGGCCGTGCCGGTGCGGTCGGTCAGCTGGTCGGGGCGCCGCACCAGGGTCTGGCGCAAATGTTCCACATGATGAACGAGGCCCGGATCGGAGTCGGGGCGGGTGCCACCGCGCTGGGTTACACCGGCTACCTCAAGAGCCTGGCGTACGCCCGGGAGAGGCCGCAGGGCCGGCCGGTCGCTGCGAAGGACCCCGCCGCGGCGCAGGTGCCGATCATCGACCACCCCGACGTACGCCGCATGCTGCTGGCGCAGAAGAGCTACGTGGAGGGGGCGCTGGCGCTGGTGCTCTACTGCGCCCGGCTGCTCGACGAGCAGAAGACCGCCCCCGTCGAGGCGGACCGCGAACGCGCGCACCTGCTGCTGGACGTGCTCACCCCGATCACCAAGAGCTGGCCGTCGCAGTGGTGCCTGACCGCCAACGACCTGGCGATCCAGGTGCTCGGGGGTGCCGGCTACACCCGGGACCACGACGTGGAGCAGCACTACCGGGACAACCGGCTCAACCCGATCCACGAGGGCACGCACGGCATCCAGGCGCTGGATCTGCTGGGCCGCAAGATGACGATGCAGGGCGGCGCCGGTCTCATGCTGTTGACCACGACGATCGAGGACACCGTCGAGCGGGCCCGTAAGGCCGGTGGCGAGGCTGCCGGTCTGGCGGACCGGCTGGCCGACACGGTGGACCGGGTCACCGCGGTCACCGCCCGGCTGTGGGCCGACGGTGACCCGGTGCTCGCGCTGGCCAACGCCAGTGCCTACCTGGAGGCCGTCGGGCACGTCGTGATCGCGTGGATGTGGCTGGAACAGGTGGTGGCGCTGCCGCCGGAGGGGGCCGGCGACGCGTTCCACGCCGGCAAGCGACAGGCCGCCCGCTACTTCTTCGCGGTCGAGCTGCCCCGCACCGGTCCACAGTTCGACCTGCTGGAGAGCCGGGACCGGACCACGCTCGACATGCGGCCGGACTGGTTCTGACCGGTCAGCGCCGTCGGCTCTGGTGGTGCACCGCCTGCCGCCCCTTGACGACGCCCCAGACGATCACGATCACCAGCGCGATCACACCGATGATGATCAGCCAGCGGACCGCTTCGAGCAACAACCCGAGCAGGATGAGCACGCCGGCGACCACGCCGACGACCCAGAGCAGTGCGCGCATCTCGACCTCCCGTGACCGGCCGCGCCTGGTAGGGCCGGCTCGACCCGACGTTCCCCGTCCGGCCGACACCATGCCGATTGATCGACTCGGGTTCCATCAGGCCGGAATGGCCGACTTCCGGAAACCCGAGTCGATCAGGGGCCGGTCCGCGCCACGTAGACGGTATTGGCCGACTCCCCGCCGGTCAGCGGGTTGGCGAACGGCACGACGTGCGCCCGTACGCTCGCGAACACCTCGGTGAGCGCGTCGGTGAACTCGGCGTCCGGCGGGTCGTCCGACCAGAGCGCGAAGACGCCCTCGGGGCGCAGCAGGGCGGCCAGGCGGCGCAGACCGGCCGGCGGATAGAACGCGGCATGGCTGGGGTGCAGGACGTTGCGCGGGGAGTGGTCGACGTCCAGCAGCACCGCGTCGAACCGGCGCCCGGGCACCTCGGCGTCGAAGCCGACGTCACCGGCGACCGCCGCGAAGAAGTCGGCCTGCACGAACCGGGTCCGCGGATCCTCGGCGAGCCCCGCCGCGAAGGGCAGCAGCCCTCGCCGGTGCCAGTCGATCACGTCCTCGATCGCCTCGACCACCAGCAGCGAACGCACCCGCGGGTCGCCCAACGCCGCGCAGGCGGTGTATCCGAGGCCGAGACCGCCGACCACCACGTCGATCGACTCACCGGCCACCTCGGCGAGACCCAGCCGGGCCAGCTCGATCTCCGCGACCGGGAAGAGGCTGGACATCAGGTATTCGTCGTCGAGCTTGACCTCGTACACCTCGACCTGCAGTGCCGGGTCCCGGCGTCGGCGCAGGCTGATCGCGCCGATCGGGGTCTCCCGCCAGGCCAGCTCCTCGAAACGCGCGCCCACGGGTGCCCTCTCGCCGCCGGATTCGTCCACGGATGGTACCGGTTGCCCCACGGTCGACGGCCACGCAGGGTCCGCGGGACATCGACGCAGCGCATATCCTGTGCCCGGCCGATCCACCGGAAGGGACCTTATGCCGTCGCGGCAGGACCAGCTGCACTCCTACCAGTTCAGCGTCCAACGGGCGGTCGCCGCCCTGGTCATGCGGGAGACCGACCCCGCGCAGTCACCGTTTCGACGGTTGGCTGGCGCGGGTCTGGCCAGCGTCCTGGTCGCGGTGATCCTGCTGGGTGGTTTCGCGCTCTACGGCCTGTTCGCCGGTGGTGGCAAGGGCTGGCGTGACCCGGGCGCGGTGATCGTGGAGAAGGAGTCCGGCGCCCGGTTCGTCTACCGCGAGCAGAAGCTGCACCCGGTGCTCAACTACGCCTCCGCGCTGCTCATCCTCGGCGCGGACCGGTCGAAGACCGTGCTGGTCTCGCGACGCACGATCGACGGCGTGCCGCGCGGTCTGCCGCTGGGCATCGCCGACGCGCCCGACTCGCTGCCCGCCCCCGGGCGGCTGGCCACCGCGGCGTGGACGGTCTGCTCGACCGTTCCCGCCGGCGAGGCGCCCCGCTCCGCGCTGCTGATCGGCACCGAGCCCGACGGCGGTCGGCCGTTGGGCGACGAGGCGCTGCTGCTGCGCCACCCCGACGGCGGTCTGCACCTGGTCTGGCACCAACGGCGTTACCTGGTCCGCGATCCCAGCCGGGTCCTGGCGGCGCTCGCCACCACCCGGGCGCAGGCTGTGCCGGTGGCGCCCGCCCTGCTCAACTCGCTGCCGGCCGGCACCGACCTCGCCCCGCTCGACCTGCCCGAGCTGGGCCGGCCCGCCACCCGTGTGCCGGGCACCGCCGTCGGCACGGTCTACCTGGTGAGCAACTCCGGTGGCGGCCGGCAGTACGCGGTGGCCCTCGACGCCGGGTTGGCCGGCATCACCGAGTTGCAGGCCGGGTTGCTGCTGGCCCGCACCGGGCAGGGCGCGCCGGTGCCGATGACCCTGGGCCAGTTCGCCGCGTTGCCCACGGTGCCCGACCTCGCGCCGACCGGCCAGAACGCCCCGCCGCCGACCCCACCCCGGCTGGCGGCCGGCGGCGACGGGGCGCTCTGCACCCGCGTCGCCGACGACGGCGGGGTTGGTGAGGTGCGGTGGGGCGTACCGCTGCGGGACCTGGCGGCTTCGCCACGCACCGCGCCGACCGGCGGCGCGGTGCTGGCCGACCATGTGCTGGTCGAGCCGGGGCGCGGCGCGGTGGTCGAGGCCGCCGCGGCGCCCGGCGCGACCGGCGGTGCGGTCTCCGTGGTCACCGACCTGGGCCGACGGTACGTGCTGGCCGACCGTGAGGTGCTGCCGATGCTCGGCTACGGCAGTGTCCGCCCGTTGCGGCTGCCGGCCGGTCTGGTCAGCCTGGTGCCGGCCGGCGCGACCCTGGACCCGGCCGCCGCCCGGGCCGTCGCCGCCCCAGACTGACCACCCGAAGCCGGCCCGCGGCGTGGCGCCGTGGCGGCGGTGATCAAGGGGTTTGCGTCAGAACTTGGCGCGAGCCTGACGCAAACCTCTTGATCATCGGAAAGCAACGCGCGGCCCGCGCGGTGTCAGTCGGCCGGCCGGCGCAGGATGGTCACCGCGAACGGGGCGTCGTCGCGCCACGGGCGCAGGTCCCAGGTGGCGAAGCGGTGCTCCACGCGCAGCCCGGCGGCCACCGCGTCGGCGTCGAACGCGGTCAGCGGGTAGCCGCGCTCGGTGCCGAAGCCCACGGCCAGCACCCCGTCGGGCCGCAGGTGGCCGGCGACGCGGCGCAGCACCTCCGGTTCGGTGCCGACGGCGACGAAGGCGAGGACGTTGCCGGCCAGCACCGCCGCGTCGAACGGCTCCGTCTCACCCGACGCGGGCAGGTCCAGCTCGGCCAGGTCGCCGACCAGCCAGGTCGGGCCGGGATGGTCGGCGCGGGCGGCGTCCACCAGCGCCGGGTCGGCGTCCACCCCCACCACGGTGTGCCCCCGCTGCGCCAGCGCGGCACCGACCCGGCCGGTGCCGCTGCCGGCGTCGAGGATCCGCGAGCCGGGCGCCACCAGAGTGTCCACCAGGCGGGCCTCGCCGGCCAGGTCCACTCCCTCTGCGGCCAACGTGCGGAACCGGTCGATGTACCACTGTGAGTGCTCGGGGCCGGTGTCGGTCGCCCAGCGGGTCGGGTTGGCCATGTGGCCACCGTAACCGGGCCGGTGGGGGAGCGGCGGGGGACCCGATCATCCCTTCTCCGCGCCGCTGGTCAGCCCCTCGGTGAGCAGTCGCTCGCTGGCGAAGAAGAGGATCACGATGGGCAGGGTGAGGACGACCGATCCGGCCATCAGCACCGTCTTGGGTACCTCCACCCCGTCGGCGAGCTGCGACAACCCGAGCGACACCGTCCACCGGTGGGGTTTGTCGACCAGGAACAGCAGGGCGAAGAGGAACTCGTTCCAGGCGATCATGAAGTCGTAGAGCGCGACCGCCATGACCGATGGCATGGCGAGGGGCAGGCTGACCCGGCGGATGATGCCGAGCCGACCGGCGCCGTCGATGGCGGCGGACTCCTCCAGGCTGACCGGGATGGTCTCGAAGTAGTTCCTCAGCATGTAGACCGAGACCGGCAGGGTCTGCGAGATGTAGACCAGCACCAGGCCGAACAGCGAGCCGCGCAGGTTGGCAAGGCTGAACGCCACGAACAGCGGGATCGCGATGACGATCGACGGGAACAGGTAGACCGCCAGGAACAGGAAGTCCACCTGCCGTCGGCCGAAGAACCGCAGCCGGGCCACCGCGTACGCGCCGGGGATCGCCACCAGCAGGGTGAGCACGGTCGCCGCGACCGCGACGAGGCCGCTGTTGCGGATGAACGTCAGGAACCCCTGGCCGCCGTCGTCGGTGGCCTTGAGGACCTCGGCGTACGTGGCCACGGTCAGCTCACCGAAGCCGACCACCAGTGCGCCGGGGTCGAGCAGCAGCCGCTCGATGGGACGCACCGAGAGGACCAGCATGTAGTAGAAGGGGAAGACGGTGACCACCAGGAACGCGGCGATCACCAGGCGGCGCAGCCAGCGCAGGCTCACCGTCTCGATGACGTCCCGGTCCATCAGTTCACCCTTCGTCCGAAGAAGCGCAGGTAGATCAGCACGAACACGATGAGCACCACGGCCAGTACGACCGCCTGCGCGGCCGCCGCCCCGATGTCGGTACGGGCGGTGAGGAACTCGTACACCCGTACGCTGACCACCTCGGTGCCCGCCGCGCCGCCGGTGAGCAGGTAGACGTCGTCGAACTTGTTGAACGTCATGATGAAGCGCAGGACGCCCAGCAGGGCGATCACCGGCAGCAGTTGGGGCAGCAGGATGTGCCGGAAGCGTTGGGTGGGGGTGGCACCGTCGACGCGGGCGGCCTCCTCCAACTCACCGGGCACGGCCTGGAGTCGGGCCAGTAGGAACAGGAACGCGAACGGGAAGTATCGCCACGCCTCGAACACGATCACGGTGGTCAGAGCGGTCGACTCCTGGGACAGGAACGGCACCGGGGCGTCCCAGCCGAGCAGGCGTTGACCCCAGGCGTTGACGATGCCGAGCTGTGGGTCGAGCATCACCTGCCAGACGAACGTCACCGCGACCACCGGTGCCACGTACGGCAGCAGCATGGACGCCCGGACCAGGGTGCGGCCCCGGAACGGCCGGCGGACCACCAGCGCGGCGACCAGGCCGAGCAGGATCGACCCGACGGTGCCGCCGATGCTGTAGATCAGCGTGACCCACAGTGTCTCGGCGAAGCCGGGGGTGTGCAGCACCCGGTCGATGTTGTCCATGGTGAACTCGCCGAACAGGCCGGTCTTGCGCAGCGTGGCGAGTCGGACCCGCTGGAAGGCGAGCACCACGGTCCACACGATCGGGATGCCGATGACCGCGATGGTGACGAGCAGGGTCGGTGCGACAAGCGCGAGCCCGGCCCGGGACTCGCGGCGGCGCAGGGTCAACGGTCGGCGCCGGGGTGGCGCCGGCCGCTCCCGGGTGGGGGAGCGGCCGGGGCCGGGCGCGGTGGTGGTCAATTGACCCCCGCCTTGATGGCTTCGACGTCCTTCTTGGCCCGGCCGGCGGCGGTCGAGGCGTCGGACTTGCCGGAGTAGACGTCGGTCAACGCCCGGGGCACCGGTAGCTCACCGAGCATGGCGCCGACCAGCGTGCCCTGCCCCTGGGTGAGCCCCCAGCGCTGGAAGGTGTCCGGGCTGCGGCGCAGCGTGGCCAGCACCTCGTCGCCGTACACGTCGGCGAGGGGCTTCTTCGCGTCCACGCCAGCCTGGCTGGCGTTCCAGGCGGTCAGGAACGCCTCCGGCTCGGCCGGGGTGCCCTTGCGGACCGGGAAGCGGCCCTCGGGGGACATGCCGAACCAGCGCGGGTAGCCGTCCCCGAGCATGTACTCCACGAAGGACTTCGCCGGGTCGGCCACCGCGCCGTCCAGCACGGCCCAGGAGCTGATCTCGCCGTACTGGGCCGGCTCGGTGCCGTTCGGGCCCTTGATCGCGGTGACGAACCCGCTGTTCTTCGCGAGGAACCCCGGGTCGGCCTGGCACTGTGGGCAGGTCGGCTTGGCGTCGTCACGTAACCCGGCCAGCTCGTCGAGGATGAACGGTGACCAGATCACCATGGCGGCCTTGCCGGCGAAGTAGGTGGCCCGGGTGGTGTCCACGTCCTGCGCGCCTTTCACCGAGCTGGTGCGGATCAGGTCGCCGTAGAAGCGGAACGCCTCGACGCACTGGGGCGAGTCCAGGGTGATCCCGCCCGAGTCGTCGGTGAGCTGGCAGCCGTTGGCCAGCGCCAGGTGCTCGAAGGTCTGCTGGGTGAACACGTCGCTGGGGGCGGTCGCCGCGGTGATCCCGGCGACGCCTCCGGTGTTCAGCGCCGCCGCGGCGGCGCTGATCCGCTCGTACGTGTCGGGGGCGGGCAGGTTGGCGGCGGCGAACAGGTCCTTGCGGTAGACGAGCAACTGCCCCCACCCGTCGCTGGGCACGGAGAGCTGTGTGCCGTCGTCGGAGGTGAGCTCCAGCGCTCGTGGTGAGAACGTCTGCCTGCCCAGCCTGTCGACGACCTCCGCGTTCGCCGAGGTGTGCAGCAGCTCGTTCCCGGCGAGGGTCCGGATGCCGGCGAGGGAGACCGACCCGACCACGTCGGGAAGGTCGCCGGCGGCGGCGTTTGCGGCGATCAGAGACGGGAACTGGTCCTCGTTGACGGTCACGAGGTCGACCTGGATGCCGGTCTTCGCGGTGAAGTCCGCGATGATCGCCTTGGTGGCGGTCACCCGGTCGGCGACGTCCTCCAGGCTCCAGACGGTGATCTTCTTGCTGTTGCTGTCCGACTTGTCGTCGCCGCAGGCCAGCAGGGTGGACGTGGTCAGTGCCAGGATCAGGGTGGTGGCGAGTATCCGCCTCGGAGGTGCTGACATCAGTGGCACTCCTCTCGAAGGGTACATGACGGATTCAACGCCTTCGATTGATCAATAGCAAGACATATGGCGATTTTGTGTCTATCCTGGAGCCCAGTGCTACCGGGATGTGACTCATGGTCAACTGGGTTGTCTCTCTCGCCGGGCCTCGACGGATCAGCCTCGAGCCCTACCCCCCGGATCCGCTCGGCCCCGGCCAGGTTCGCGTCCGCACCTGCTACTCGGGCATCTCCGCCGGCACCGAGCTGACCCTCTACCGGGGCAGCAACCCCCGGCTCAGCAAGGACTGGGACGACGCCGCCCGGATGTTCGTCCCCCGACAGAAGCCGGTGCCCTACCCCCTGATCGGCTTCGGCTACGAAGAGGTCGGTGAGATCGTCGAGGTCGCGCCGGAGGTCACCGGCCGGCACCCGGGACAGCTGGTCTGGGGCATCTGGGGACACCGGGCCGAGGCCGTGCTCGCCGCCGAGACGGTCCGTCCGCTCCCCGCCGGGTTGGACCCGCTCGCCGCGGTCTTCGCCCGCCCCGGGGCCATCGCCCTCACCGCCGTGCTCGCGGGCGACCTGCACCTCGGCGACTGGGTCGGCGTCTTCGGGCAGGGCGTCATCGGGCTGCTCGCCACCCGACTCGCGGTGCTCTCCGGGGCCCGGGTGGTGGCCGTCGACCCGGTGCCCGCCCGGCTGGAACACGCCACCCGATACGGCGCGGCCACCACCGTGGACATCCGTACCGAATCCGCCGCCGCCACGCTGCGTCGGAGCACCGACGGTCGGGGCGCGGACGTCTGCCTGGAGCTGTCCGGCGCGTACCCGGCGCTGCACGAGGCGATCCGATCCACCGCACACGCCGGACGGGTCGTCGCCGCCGGGTTCTACCAGGGCCAGGCCGACGCGCTCGGCCTCGGCGAGGAGTTCCACCACAACCGCATCCAGCTGGTGGCCGCCCAGGTCTCCGGGCCCACCCCCGCGCCGAGCATGGCCGGGCGGTGGACCGGGGACCGGGTCGCGCAGACCTTCATGGACCTGGTGGCCGACCGCAGCGTCGATCCGTTGCCGCTGGTCAGCCACATCGTCGACGCCAGCGCGGTCGCCGACGCCCTCGCGCTGCTCGACCGCGGCGCCGGTGACGTCCTCCAAGTCGTGCTGAGGTTCTGATGACCACCATCGCGCTGGCCTGCCAGGAACAACTCCTGCCGGGCTCCAACCTGATCCAGAAGTACGCCCTCGCGACCGCCCTCGGCTACCAGGGCATCGAACTACGCGGTCGCGGCGACCTCGCGTTCGCCCACCGGTTGCCGGAGCTGCGCCGGGCCCGCGCCGCCGGGGTGGTGATGCCCACCGTCTGCGTCGAGATGGACCACTTCATCGGCGACTTCGACCCAGATCGCTCCGCCGACGCCGTCCGGAACCTGCGCTCCCAGCTCTCGGTGATCGCCGAGCTGGGCGGCGTCGGGGTGATGACCCCGGCCGCCTGGGGGATGTTCTCCCGGCGGCTTCCGCCGTTCGAGCCACCCCGCCCGCCGGCCGGAGACCGGCAGGTCCTCCTCGACGCCCTCGGCGAGCTGGGCGAGCACGCCCAGGCCGAGGGGGTCACCCTCTTCCTGGAACCCCTCAACCGGTACGAGGACCACATGGTCAACCGGCTTGACGAGGCGGTCGCGCTCTGCGCCGCACTCGCACTGCCGTCGGTCCGGGTGGTCGCCGACACGTTCCACATGAACATCGAGGAGGACGACGTGCACCTCGCGCTGCGCGCCGCCGCGCCCTACCTCGGGCACGTGCAGGTCAGCGACTCCAACCGGTACCAGCCGGGCGCGGGGCACCTGGACTGGCCGGCGCTGGTGCGGACCCTGCTGGAGCTGGACTACCGGGGTTGGCTCGCCCTGGAGTGCCGGCTGCGCGGTGACCCGGTCCGGGCCCTGCAGGAGGCCGCCACCGTGCTGCGACACGCGCTGCCCCGGCGGGCCGCCGCGTGACCGACGACGCCGGGGCGACGCGCGTCGACGGGACCGTCGCCGTGACCCGCACGGGTGGCCCGGCCGACCTGGCCGGGTTGCGCCGGCTCGCGGTCGACACGCTCGACGCCAACTGGGAACACGACCACACCGTGCCGTCGCGCACGCTCTACCCGCACCAGTGGAGCTGGGACTCCGCGTTCATCGCGATCGGGCTCGCCCAGGTCCGCCCGGAACGAGCCTGGCGCGAGTTGACGAGCCTGTTCCGGGCCCAGTGGGCCGACGGGAGGGTGCCGCACATCGTGTTCAACCCGGCGCTGCGGGTCGGCGCGTACTTCCCCGGGCCGGAGATGTGGCGCACCGCCAACGCCGAGGGCACCCCCAGCGTGGACACGTCCGGCCTGGTCCAGCCACCGGTGCACGCGCTCGCCGCGTGGCTGGCGTACCAGCGGGCACCCGAGTCGTCCGGCCTGGACGCGCTGCGCCGGCTGTATCCCGCGCTGGTCGCCCAACAGCGCTACCTGGCCGACCGGCGTGACGTGGCCGGCGACGGGCTGGTCTGCATCGTGCACCCGTGGGAGTCCGGGTTGGACAACAGCCCCGCCTGGGACGAGCCGATGGCAGCGGTCGGAGCCGAGGCGGCGGTGATGCGCGCGTACCGTCGGCACGACACCGCGCACGCCGACGCCGCGCACCGCCCCACGGACCTGGACTACGCGCGATACCTGGCGATCGTCGCCGCCTACCGTGAGCACGGCTACGCCGACCGCGACCTCGCCGCCGACCATCCGTTCCTGGTCGAGTGTCCGCTGTTCAACGCGGCCTTCGGGTCCGCCGAGCACGCGCTTGCCGAGATCGCCGCGCTCCTCGGTCACGACCCCGAGCCCCACCGGGCCCGCGCCGCCCGGATCACCGAAGCGCTGGTACGACGGCTCTTCGACCCGGTCACCGGCACGTTCCAACCCCGGGACCTGCGCACCGACCGGCTGGTCGGCGCCCGTACCGTGCTCGGGCTGACTCCGCTGATCCTGCCCGACCTGCCAACCCGCCACGTCGACGCGCTGGTGGTCGAGGCCCGGTCGGCGCGCTTCGGGGTGGCCCGGCGGATGGACCGGCCGTTGCCCACCTACGACCGCACCGCGCCCGACTTCGAGCCGCTGCGCTACTGGCGCGGGCCGAGCTGGTTGAACATCGGCTGGCTGGTCCGGCGCGGGCTGCTCACCCACGGGCATCCGGAACTGGCCGCCGGGCTGCGCCACTCGATGATCGGTCTGGTCGCCGGGGCCGGCTGCCACGAGTACTTCCATCCGGACACCGGCGTCGGACTGGGCTCACCGGCGTTCAGCTGGACCGCCGCGCTGCTGGTCGACCTGCTGACCGGGTGAGTCCGCCCCGGCCACTGGTGGTAGCGTGCCCGGTCCGCCGGCCGGAAGGAACATCGTGCGCGAGATCGACAAGGTGGCCTGGATCCTCATCGAGGACGGACGGGTACTGAGTACGCGGTCGGAGGGCAAGGACGTCTGGTATCTGCCCGGTGGCAAGCGCGAGTCGGGCGAGACCGACCTGCAGACCCTGCGTCGGGAGATCCACGAGGAGTTGAGCGTCGAGGTGGACGTGCGCGGCGCGATGCACCTGGGCACCTTCACCGCTCAGGCGCACAGCCACGCGACCGGCGTCACCGTACGGATGACCTGCTACCGGGCCGGCTACCAGGGGCGACTACAGCCGGCCAGCGAGATCGCCGAGATGGCCTGGCTCGGCTACGCCGACCGGCACCGGACCTCTGCTGTCGACCAGATCATCTTCGACCACCTGCTGGCGGAGGACCTGCTGCGCTGACGGCACAGTTTGTCGAGGCCGGCCGGGGGTAACCGCCCGGACGTGACCGACGGCGACGGCTTTCCGTACTTCATCGACGCGGTGTCCCGGCGGTCCGGCCTGCCGACCGAGCAGGCCGCCGCGCTCGCCCGCGCCGTCCTCCAGACGATGGCCGAACGGGTGACCGGCGGCGCGCCCGACGACCTCGTGGGCCACCTTCCGAACAACGTCGGCGGGTATCTGACCGGCCCGGCCCCGGTCGACGGCGGCGCCGAGGTTCCGCCGCCCCCGGACGACGGCCCTGCGGAGTTCCTTCGCCGGGTGGAGCAGCGTGCCGGGGTGGACCCGGTCGCCGCCCGGGCCGGAACCGGAGCTGTCTTCGCGACCCTGCGCGAGGCGATGACCGTACGGGAGTTTCGCGAGATGGTGGCGCGACTGCCGCGCGACGACGGCGGCAGACCAGGCCCTGTGTGATCCACTCGCGTGCCGTGAAGGCGGGCCCGCCTCGTGCCGGACACCCCGATTAGCGTGAACTCGAATTGATCGGGAGCCGCGGCGTGGTACGAGTGCTCGGTGAAAAGCGTCAAGGCGGCCGTCGCGCAGATCCGCGGTCGCGGTGGCCGGGCGGGCCGCCTGCGACTCAGCCAGTTGGAGGCCGCCCTGGTCATCTCGGCGCAGGCCGGGCTGGCCGCGGCCCTGGCCTGGTCGATCGGGCACGACCTGCTGGGCAACCCCGCGCCGATCTTCGCCCCCTCCGCCGCTGTGGGCACGATCGTCGCCGCGCTCGGCCAACGCGCCCACCGGACCATCGAACTGCTGCTCGGTGTCGGCCTCGGCATCGCCACCACCGACCTCCTGTTGAGTTTTCTGGGCACCGGGTTCTGGCAGACCGGATTCGTCGTCGGATCTGCCGTCCTCGCGACGCTCGTGCTGTTCGGGCGCAGTGGGGCTGCCGTTGGCCAGGCCGGCGGTACGGCGGTGCTGCTCGCGACCCTGGCCCCGGCTCAGAACAACCTCGAATGGCCGCGGATCGTCGAGGCGATGGTCGGCGGCGCGGTGGGCCTCGTGGTGGTCGCGTTGCTGGTGCCGCTGAACCCGATGCGGATCCTCGACCGGGACGCGGCGCCGATCTATCAGCGGCTCGCCGGTCAGCTGCGGGAGGTGTCCGGCGCACTGACAACGGGGGACCAGCCGCGGGCGATTCGCGCCCTGGATCTCCTCCGCGACATGGGTCCCGCGTTGGACCGGATGCACCAGGCGTTGAGCGGCGCCGAAGAGGTGGTCAGCCTCGCCCCCGCCCGGTGGTTGCGCCGGCAGGACGTGGAGCGGTTCGCGCGTGCGAGCCGGCAGGTGGAACGCGTCATCGAACACAGCCGGGGAGTCGCCCGCCGATCGGCGATGGCATTGCAGTACCGCGAGCGGATTCCCCCCGACCTGTCCGCCAGCGTCGGACGACTCGCTGACGCGGTCGAACTGCTGCGCCGCGAGCATCGCGCCGGGCGCCCGACCGAGAGGACCCACCAGGCGGTACGCGACGCCGTCTACCGGGCGGGCCGGGCCCGCGCCCAGGGCGTCGACGAGTTCGGCGACGCCGTGGTGACCCAGCTCCGTACCGCTGCCAGCGACCTTCTCCGTGCGATCGGCTACGACGCGACGTCGGCGAACGACGAGGTGCGCAAGGCGGTACAGGACGGCGAAGCCTCCGTCCACGAAGGCGGGTGAGCCTGGCGGCTCAGGGCGCGTCTGGCCGGGCCTGGACGACGTCGTCGCCGAAGGCGGCGGCGAGGGCTTTCGCGATCAGGTCGGGCAGCTCGCTTCGTCCGTCGTCCTCGGCCCAACGCACGAGTGCCGTGTGCATGGCGGCCAGGCAGGCGCTCGCCGCCGCGTGGGCGTGGAACGCGGCATCGGGATCGGTGGTGTCGTCCCCGAGGGCGGTGACGATGGCCTGCTGGAGCGCGTAGTTGTTGTCGAGGTGCTTGGCCCGCAGGGCCGGCGTCGCGATCATGAGCCGGAGGCGGGCGAGCAGGAACTGCCCGTTCGCCGACAGGTCACCCCCACCACGGCCGTCGGTCAGGGTCGTGGTCGATTCGACGAGCGCGGCGCCGATGCGGCGGACCAGGGGCTGGGTGGCGGGCGACGCGGCGATCCGGTCGGCGACGAGTTGGCCGTGCTGGTCGATGAGGACGAGGTCTTCCTTCGTGGGGAAGTGTCGATAGACGGTCATGGGAGACACGCCCGCGGCCTCGGCGACGTCGTTCACGGTGGTGGCGTCGTACCCGCGCTCGGTGAACAGCCGCACCGCGTGCGCCTGGATCGCGCGTTGCGTCTCGGCTCGGCGTTGCGCGCGCAGTGTCGACTGCTGGTCGGGCATGTGATAGACACTACCTCAGTGATAGTCGCTACCAGATTGGTAGTAACTAACAAACGCGTGAGGTGGTTGGCGTGGGCGATCTGACCGGCACAACGGCTCTGGTGACCGGCGCGTCGCGTGGCATCGGGCAGGCGATCGCGGTCCGACTGGCAGCGAACGGCGCGATGGTCTTCGTACACTTCGGCACGGACGAGGACGGTGCGACGGCGACAGTCGACGAGATCGAACGCTCCGGTGGAACCGCGCTCGCCGTCCGGGCGGAGCTGGGCGTGGACGACGACGTCGAGACGCTCTTCGCGGGAGTGGAGACCGGCCTGGCCGGGCGTCCACTCGACATCCTCGTCAACAACGCGGCGACCGCGCCGGCCGGCCCGCTCGGTGTCACGACGCGGGCGGAGTTCGATCACCTCTTCGCGGTGAACGTGCGCGCGCCGTACTTCGTCACCCAGCGGGCGTTGTCACTGCTGCGCGACGGCGGCCGCGTCATCACGATCTCGTCGGCCGCGACCCGGATGGCCAACACCACGCAGACGTCCTTCGCCATGACGAAGGCCGCGGTCGAGACGATGAGCATGACCCTGGCGAACCAGGTCGGAGTCCGCGGGATCACCGTGAACGCGGTGGCCCCCGGCGCCACCCGCACGGCGACCAACGGAGCGGCCTTCGAGCCGCCGGGCCTTGCCGACCTCATCGCCGCGACGACCGCCCTGAACCGGTTGGGGACACCCGACGACGTCGCCGAGGTGGTCGCGTTCCTCGCCTCCGACGCCGGGCGCTGGATCACCGGCCAGGTCATCGACGCGAGTGGCGGCCTGTTCCTCGGCCCGCGCTTCTGATCACCGGTCGGTGGCGTCGACCTCGGGCAGGTCCTCCGGCTCGCTGATCCAGGCGGAGAAGACCGGCAGGCCGTGCCACGGCCCGGTGACACCACCGGTCCGCGTGTCGGTGGCGACGGCCACCACCGCGTACGGGTTACCGAAGCGCAGCTCGGCGGTGCGCGCGAGACCCTCGGGCGGCAGACTGGTCACCCCGAACATGCCGGTCACCGCCGCCGCCTCGAAGCCGTACCGGTGGAAGCGGGCCACGGCCGACTGCCGGGCCTCGAAGCCGTCCACAGGTGTGGCCAGCGTCCTCGCCAGCGTCGCGGTCGCGGCCGGGAAGCCGAGCGTCGGGGCGGCCAGGTCGTGTTCGCTACGGGCCGACCAGCAGGGGAGCACGGCATGGTGTCGCTCCTCGCGGCCGTCGCGGGCCCGGGTCCGCGTCCGTTCCTCGCTCACCGTCCAGAGCGGAGTTTCGCCGAGCGGCAGGTCGAACAGCGAGCGGGCACCGGCCGGTGGCGTGCCGTCGGCCGCGCCGGCACTGAGGTCGTACGCGACGGCCAGCACCTCGGTCGGCGGCACCTGCGGCGCGGCCGCCACCGAGAGGACCACCAACCCCGCGCCGTCGGTCGTCTGGGCCGGCGCGCCGTGCACGATCACGTCACCGACCCGCGTGGTCGACACGATCGCGCACCGGTGGCCGTGGCTCGGACTGCGCAGCGCACGCCGTAGCTGGCGCGCCCACGGGCTGCCGCCGCCGAGGGCGCGGGCCTCGGCGACGTCGAACGGGGTCGCCCAGGACACCCGGGTGGCCAGGGCGCTGGCGAGGGCGAAGAGCACGTCCGGGCCGACCTTCAGTGGAAACGTCTCGATCAGACCGTCGGTGTGCTCGCGCGCCCAGGCGTCCAGGCCGGCCTGATCGGGCAGCACGCCGACCTCGGTGGTCCTGGGCAACGCGGCCCGCCACCCGGTCGACCCGACGTCGCCCCGCGCTGACCGTTGCCAGAGCGCGGTGGCGGACCTGACCAGCGGGTGCGGCGCGTCGAGCAGCGCCCGGGCGGCCTCGGCGGCACCCGCCAGGTCGGTGCCCAGGGCACGGGCCAGGTCCTCGGCGGCCGGGTCGCTGTCGGCGGCCGTGGTCGCGCAGACCGCGAGGAGCAGCCAGGCACCCAGCGGGGAGGCGACGTGGTGCCGGTTGCCGGCCGTGGCGTGCAGCCGTGCGGCGTACGCGGACAGCGGCCCGTGCAGATCGGTCGTCATGCCCCTACTGTGCCCTTCGGCCCGGCTCAGGACCACAGCTCGAACGGCTCGTCGATCTCCTCGCCGTCGAGGAAGGACGTGATCAGCCGGGGAAGCTGCCCGGGATAGAACCGTTCCGTGCTGGCGACCACCTCCGCCAGCGGCCACCAGCGGAAGCCGAAGTAGTCCTCCCGCTCGTAGTCGAGCCGGTGTGCCTCGTCCACGTCGGGACCGAGACTCGCCAGCCGTACGGTGACGACGACCTCGTCCTGCACGTGCCGCACCTGACGGTGCAGGAAGCTCGCCCGCCGACGCCAGGTCGGCGCCCCGACCTGGTCGGCGGCGACCACGATCCCGGTCTCCTCGCGCAGCTCCCGCACCGCGGTGTCGCGATAGGTCTCCCCGGGATCCATGCCACCACCCGGCAGCTCCCACCAGGTGCCCAGCCGAGGATGGTCGGGGTCGCGGGTGTGGAACAGCAACACCCGGTCGATGCTGTCCGTGACCACCACCCGCACCGCGCGTCGTTCCAGGATCGGCAGGTCGCGGGGCACCTCGTTCATCGGGCCAGTCTGTCGCACCGCCTGCTCGGGCGGCGGGTAGGCTGCCCGCCGTGGCTGGTCTGTTGAGGAATGTCGCGGCTCGCATCTCCCGGGTGGGCGCGGTGATCCCGTCGCCCCGACGCAGCGGGCCCGCCCCCGCCCAGGTGGCCCGCCGCCGCCAGGTGAGCGCGTTGCAGCGTCGGGAGCTGACGTACGCCCCGGAGCGCGACGGCCAGGCCGACCCCGGCGAGATCGTCTGGACGTGGGTGCCGTACGAGGACGACCCCCGGCAGGGCAAGGACCGTCCGGTGCTGGTCGTCGGGCGGCACAGCCGGACGCTGTTCGGGCTGATGCTGTCCAGTCAGAGCGAGCGCGACGGGCAGCGGCACTGGTTCGCGCTCGGGCCGGGCGAGTGGGACCGGGACAACCGGCCGAGCTGGGTCCGGTTGGACCGGGTGCTCACCATGCGCGAGGACAGCATCCGCCGTGAGGGTGCCGTGCTGGACCGGCCTCGGTTCGACCGGGTCGGGCAGGCCCTGCGCGCCGGCTACGGCTGGCGCTGAGCCGCGCGCCGGCTGCCGGCGGACCGGTCGGCGCGTCGGTTGGCTGGCGCGCCGGTCGGGAAACAGATCCTGGCCGTGCGCCTGTAGAGGTGCCCCGCATACGGGGCAGTTGCCGGGGCCGGCGGGGCCGCCTGGGCCGCGTGCAGGACCCGCTCCCGGGTTTCCGGGGCGGTCAGGCCGGCGCGGGACTCAGGCCGAGCGCGGCGCTACGCGCGTCCGGCGGCGGGTACGGTTGCTCGGCGAGCAACCGGGCGAGGTGTGCGGTGTTGAGCGCCAATGCCTTCGTGGTGCGGCCGGTGGTGTCCGGCTTCGGGCCGGCGTCGCGGTAGTCCACCTTGTGCAGTGCCTCGCCGACCCAGTAGGTCGCGGCGGCGGCCGCGAGGGTGAACCCGACCTCGTTGAGCGCCTGCTGCACCTGGCCGATGGTGTGGTGCGCGCCGTCCTCGTTGCCGACGACTGCCACACCGGCCACCTTGCCGTAGGTGAGGAGCCGGCCCTCGTCGTCGGTCTCGGAGAGTTCGGCGTCGAGGCGTTCGAGGACCATCTTGCAGACGCTCGACGGCTGACCGAGCCAGATCGGCGTGGCGATGACGAGGACCTGGGCCGCCAGGAGTTTGGCGCGGATCGCCGGCCAACCGTCGCCGTCGCCCTCGTCGGTGGACACCCCGAAGCGCACGTCGTGGTCGACGACCCGGACCAGTTCGCCCTCCACGCCCTGCGCGGCCAACTCGGCGAGCACCTCCCGGCCGAGCTGCTCGGAGCTGGACGGTGCGGGTGACGGCTTGAGGGTGCAGTTGAGTACGAGGGCGCGGATGCTCGCCACGTCGGTTCCCTTCGGCCGTCGAGTGAGGTTGCTGCCTCCCCATACCCCGACGCCGTCCCGGGACACCTTCACCGCCCAGGGCACGATTAAGCGGTGGGCGGGTGACCCGGCCGGTGGCATGGTGGTCGCATGATCGAGGACGGTTCGCGGCGGGCGGCCGAGCAGGTCCGGGCCGGCTTCGGCCTGCGGGTCTCCGCAATGGAGCAGGTGACCCACGGTGCCGACCAGCACGCCCGACTGTGGCTGGCTCACACCGTCGACGGCGGCCGGTACGCGGTGAAAATGAGTGGTGGTGGCACTGCGGCCGGCCTGGTCGTCACGGCGTACCTGGCCGACCAGGGGGTGCCGGGGATCGCCGCGCCGCTGCGGACCCGCGACGGTGGGCTGTCCGTCGACCACGACGGGCGCCGACTCTCGGTGGTGCCCTGGGTCTCCGACCAGCGGGCTCTCGACGGCCCGATGACCGAAGCGCACTGGCGCGCGTACGGCGAGGTGCTGGCCGCCGTGCACGCGGTGCCGGTGACCGAGGAGTTGAGGCGACTGTTGCCGGCGGGCGGTGCGGCGTACCCCTCGATCGTGGCCTCGACTCGCGCGGTGGCCGAGCGACTGTGCGACCCGGGCCGTCGCGACCCTGCCGCTCCGTCGGTCGGAGAGTTGGCGGCGGTGTGGTCGGCGGCGGCCGGGCAGATCCGGCTGCTGACCCGGGAGGTCGAACGCCTCGCGGTCGACCAGCCGGCCCGGCCTGGCCCGGACGTGGTCTGCCACGGCGACCCGCACCTGGGAAACCTGCTGCTCGGCAGGGACGGGCAGGTCTGGTTGATCGACTGGGACGACGCGGTGCTCGCGCCGCCCGAGTGTGACCTGATGTTCGTTCTCGGCGGGGTGCTCGCCTTCGCCCCGGTCAGCGCTTTCCAGCAGGATGCGGCCCTCGCCGGGTACGGCGCGGTCGACGTCGACCCGGCCCGTCTCGCCTGGTTCCTCGCGGTCCGCGCGTTGGACGACCTCACCGACTGGACCCGACAGGCGTTGGATCCGGACGCCGAGACGGCCGACCGCGATCGGGCTGCGCGGATCGTGCGGGGGCTGGTGTCCGAGGTCGGTCTGGTCACTCTCGCCGACGTGGCGCTGCGCGACCTCGACCGGCGGAGCTGAGCGGCGACCGCATCCGTCCAGGGGAAAGGGGCGGAAAAGAAGAAAGACAAGGAGGTGATGCCCTCCTTGCCACCTCCAACATATATCGCACCCCGGGTCTTGCGGCAAGACCCGGGTGGTGCTGCAGAATCTCCTGCCGAAGCCCAAAACTGGGAAAATCGGGGGATTCCATGATTGATGTGATCATTGCCGGCGGCGGACCGACCGGTCTGATGCTGGCCGCCGAGTTGCGGCTGCACGGCGTGCACACGCTCGTGGTCGAGAAGGACAGCGAGCCGACCCCGTTCGTCCGCTCGCTCGGCCTGCACGCGCGCAGCATCGAGGTGATGGACCAGCGCGGCCTGCTGGAGCGGTTCCTCGCGCTCGGCCAGCAGCACCCGGTCGGTGGCTTCTTCGCCGCCATCCCCAAGCCGTCGCCGGGCGGGTTGGACACCGCACACGCGTACGTGCTCGGCATCCCGCAGACCACCACCGACCGTCTGCTGGCCGAGCACGCCAGCGACGTCGGTGTCGAGATCCGGCGGGGCTGCGAACTGGTCGGCCTCAGCCAGGACGACCACGGGGTGACCGTGGAACTCGCCGACGGCACGCAGGTGCGCTCGCGCTACCTCGTCGGTTGCGACGGCGGTCGCAGCACCGTGCGCAAGCTGCTCGGCGTCGGATTCCCCGGCGAGCCCAGCCAGATCGAGTCGTTACTCGGCGAGATGGAGGTGGGCGTAGCGCCGGAGACGGTGGCCGACGTGGTGGCCGAGGTCCGCAGGACCCACCTGCGATTCGGTCTCGGGCCGCTCGGCGACGGGGTGTACCGCGTCCTCGTCCCCGCCGAGGGGGTGGCCGAGGACCGTTCGGTCCCGCCGACCATCGAGGAATTCAAAGAGCAGCTTCGGGTGTACGCGGGCACCGACTTCGGCGTGCACTCGCCGCGGTGGCTCTCCCGCTTCGGCGACGCCACCCGGCTGGCCGAGCGCTACCGGACCGGCCGGGTGCTGCTGGCCGGCGACGCCGCGCACATCCACCCGCCGACCGGTGGGCAGGGGCTCAACCTGGGCATCCAGGACGCGTTCAACCTCGGCTGGAAGCTGGCCGCCGAGGTCGACGGCTGGGCGCCGGAAGGACTGCTGGACAGCTACCACACCGAGCGGCACCCGGTGGCGGCCGACGTACTGACCAACACCCGCGCGCAGATGGTGCTGCTGTCGCCGGAGCCGGGCCCCCGGGCGGTGCGTCAGTTGCTGTCGGAGCTGCTGGACTTCGAGGAGGTCAACCGGTACCTGATCGAGAAGATCACCGCGATCGGGGTCCGTTACGACTTCGGCGGGGGGCACGAACTGCTCGGCCGGCACCTGCGCGACGTGCGGTTGAAGCAGGGCCGCCTCTACGAGCTGATGCGCGGTGGTCGAGGGCTGCTGCTCGACCAGACCGGCCGGCTCTCCGTGGGCGGGTGGGCGGACCGGGTCGACCACGTCGTCGACGTCAGCGACGAACTGGAGGTGCCCGCCGTGCTGCTGCGACCGGACGGCCACGTGGCGTGGGCGGGCGACGATCAGACGGACCTTCTCGGCCAGTTGCCGAGGTGGTTCGGCGCACCCGTCGGCTGAACGGTCAGCGCTCGGCCAGCCGGGCGCTGTCGACCAGCTGCCGGGGTGAGCGGGCGCCACCGAGGCTCTTCGCCTGGTACATGGCGGCGTCGGCCCTGCTGAGCGCTTCGGTGAGCTGGGCCGGGCCGGTCACCGGGGCGAGCCCGACGGAGGCGGTGACCCGGACGCTGCATCCGCTGAGCCGGATCGGCGCGGCGACGGTCTCGGCGAGGCGGCGGGTGGAGTGCTCGATCCAGCGGCGGTCGACGGTGGGACTGGCGAGCAACCCGGCGAACTCGTCCCCGCCGAGGCGGGCGACGAGGTTGTCCCCGGCGAAGCCGGCGAGTCGCTCGGCCACACTGATCAGCACCTGATCGCCGGCGGCGTGCCCGTACCGGTCGTTGATCTGCTTGAAGTCGTCGAGATCGAGCACCACGGCGATCAACGGCTGGCCGGCCGCGTCGGTGAGCAGGGCGGCAGCCAGGCGGTAGAAGGCACGTCGGTTGGGCAGCCCGGTGAGGGGGTCGTGGCTGGCGGCGTGGCGTTCGGCGGCGAGCTCGGCCTGGAGGTGCTCGATCTCGCACTCGGCGCGGACCGCCCGGCGGCGTAGTTGCCAGGAGGAGAGCAGCGCGCCGGCCGCGCAGATGCCGGAGGCGACACTCATCGGATCCGGCACGAACCCTCCCATCGCCGCGACCGCCTCCACCCCTCCGTCGACGCGGCGCGCCGCGTCAGGCCCAGTTTTGCCTGATGGTTGCCCCTGCGGGGGTAACTCAACGTGAACGGATGGGCACCGATCATGTGCGTTATCATGCTCGCCGTCCGGTGCATATGCAATAGCAGATGCACGTGCAGAACCGTCCGATGTCGATACCGCACCCCTCGCCGTCACCGCTCCTCCCACGGCCACCGGCGGGCTCGTGAGCAGAAAGACGCCTCCATGCAGCAGCCACCCAATGGCGTACCGATCCATCAGTTGCCCCCGCTGAGCTGGCAGAAGAGTCGCCGTAGCAACCCGAGCGGCAACTGCGTCGAACTCGCCGAACTGCCCGGGGGAGCGGGCATCGCGGTTCGCAACTCACGGCACCCGGAAGGGCCGGCGCTGATCTACACCGTGGACGAGATCGCCGCCTTCGTGCTCGGCGCGCGGGACGGGGACTTCGACCATCTGATCAACTGACCGCCCCGGGTGGGGTCGTCCCGGAGGTGGGACCGAATCACCGGCGCGGAGGAGTTCACCTCACTGTCGGTCCATGGCATGCTTACACGTCGGCCGGGCCAGGTACCCGACCGCGTGGGTCGGTGTCCGGAGGTCCGCACGTGACGATGGTTCCCGCCGAGGGTGGCCCGACAACCGGGCCGACCGTGCTGCGCATGCTGCTCGGCGCCCAGTTGCGTCGCCTGCGGGAGGCCAGCGGGGTGACCCGGGAGGGCGCCGGCTGGGAGATCCGCTCCTCCGAATCGAAGATCAGTCGGATGGAGCTGGGTCGGGTCGGCTTCAAGGAGCGCGACGTCTCCGATCTGTTGACCCTCTACGGGGTCACCGAGGAGCACGAGCGCGAGGCGCTGCTGAAACTCGCCCGGGACGCCAACAGCCCTGGCTGGTGGCACCGCTACGGCGACGTGCTGCCGACCTGGTTCCAGTCGTACCTGGGCCTGGAGGCCGCCGCCGCGTTGATCCGCAGCTACGAGGTGCAGTTCGTGCCCGGCCTGTTGCAGACCGGGGACTACGCCCGGGCGGTGGTGCTGCTCGGGCACGGCGCGGCCGATCCGGCCGAGATCGACCGGCGCGTCGCCCTGCGCCTGCAACGGCAGCAGCTGCTTCACCGGGAGAACCCGCCGCAGCTCTGGGCCGTGGTGGACGAGGCGGCCCTGCGACGCCCGATCGGCGGCCCCGCGGTCATGCGCGGTCAGCTCGCCGCCCTCATCGAGGCGACCAAGTCGCCCAACATCCGGCTCCAGGTCATCCCGTTCGCAGCCGGTGGCCACGCCGCCGCCGGGGGTGCCTTCACCATCCTGCGCTTCGGTGACCAGGAGTTGCCCGACATCGTCTACATCGAACAGCTCACCAGCGCCCTCTACCTCGACAAGCGTGACGACCTGGATTACTACGCGGTGGCCATGGAGCGCCTCTGCGTCGAGGCCGAGCCGCCGGAGCGCACCCCGGAGATCCTCGGCCGGCTGCTGGACGACCTCTACCCGGCCTGATCGCCGTCACGGTGCGGCCCGCCACGCGGGCGGCACCGAACGCATCGTATTGACTGACGCCGACCAGTCGGGCTAGTCTCTGTATCGATTCAGACTGGATCGATACAGAGAGGTGCCGGTGAAGCCAACACTGCAAGCCGTGGCCGACGCCGTCGGCGTCTCCCGCAGCACCGTGTCCAACGCCTACAGTCGCCCCGACCAACTCTCCGCCAGCCTTCGCGGGCGGATCCTGGACGCCGCGCGCCAACTCGGGTACCCCGGCCCCAACCCCACCGCCCGTTCCCTGCGCCGCGGCTTCGTCGGGTCGATCGGGGTGCTGTTCACCTCGCACCTGTCGTACGCCTTCACCGACCCGTTCGCCGTCCGCTTCCTCGCCGGGGTCGGCGAGGCTGCCGAGCGGCACGGCACAAGCCTGTTGCTGGTGCCGCTGCCCCCGGCGGTCACCGATGCCCGGCGGGCAGTGGAGAACGCGGCCGTGGACGGGTTCTGCGTCTACTGCGTCGCCGACGAGGAATGGGCGTTGGACGTGATCCGGCAGCGGGGGTTGCCGTTCGTCAGCACGGCTGCCCGCGACGACGCTGACCCCGACGAGCGGTACGTCGGGATCGACGAGCGGGCCGCCGCGCACAGCGCCGCCGCTCACGTGGCGGGGCTCGGTCACCGCCGCGTGGCGCTGCTCGCCGACTCCGTGCTGCCGGGCGCACCGGCCGGCCCCCTCACCGTGGCCGGGGTGGAGCAGATTCCGCACCCCACCACCCGGGGCCGGCTCGCCGGGTTCGCGGACGCGTTCGCCGAGGTCGGCGTCGGCTGGGCCGACCTGACCCTGGTCAATGCCCCCGGTAACAGCCGGCAGGCAGCCGCCGAGGCGGTCGCCGGGCTGTTCGACGGCCCCGCTCCGCCGACCGCCGTGCTGGCCGGCTCCGACGTCCTCGCGCTCGGTGTGCTGGACGCCCTGGCCGTTCGGCCGGCCGGTGCCCGTCCGCCCATCTCGGTAACCGGTTTCGACGACGTCGCCGAGGCCGCCGCGGCCGGCCTTACCACCGTCCGGCAGCCGGCCGAGGAGAAGGGTCGCATCGCCGCCGAACTGCTGCTCGACCCGCCCGCGAACCCCGCGGCCGGTCATGTGTTGTTGCCCACCGCACTCGTCGTCCGGGACTCCACCGGACCTGTCCCGAGGAGTTGACCATGGAACTTCCCACCGGATACATCACCGCCCTCGACGCCATGAACCGACACGTCAACTCGGCCCGACCGGACGCCCCGGTCCAGATCGAACGGGCCCGCCGGGCTCCGCTCGCCCCGACCCGGCAGGCTGCCGCCGTCGCCCTGCGCCGGCTCGCCGACCGCATCCAGCCGCGACCGCTGCCCGCCACGCCGCACTGCTCCTGACCCGATCGAAACCCATCCGGGCACGCACGGGACAAACAGTGTGTGCCCGGGCACGGAGGGTGGTCGAGTGGCGCTCGGCCAGGCAGACTGGTGAAGCCATGTCGCCTTTCACGCCCACCCTCCGTCTCCACGACCGCTACGTACTGCACGAGCGGATCGGTCTCGGCGGCATGTCCGAGGTGTGGCGGGCCGACGACGACGTGCTCGGTCGACCGGTCGCGATCAAGGTCCTCGCCGGGCAGTTCGCCACCGACCCGCACCTGCGGGCCACCATCCAGCGCGAGGCCCGCGCGGCCGCCCGGCTCACCCACCCACACGTCACCCAGGTGTACGACTACGCCGAGGCGACCCTGGCCGGCGGCGCCGTGGTCCCGTACCTGGTGATGGAGCTGGTCGAGGGCCACAACCTGGCCGACCGGCTACGGAACGGCCCGCTGCCCTGGCCGGAGGCGGTGCGGGTGGCCGGGCAGATCGCCGCCGCGCTGGCTGCCGCGCATCGCATCGGTGTCGTGCACCGCGACGTCAAGCCCGGCAATGTCATGCTCACCGACACCGGGGCCAAGGTGCTCGACTTCGGCATCGCCGCGCTCGGCGGCCTCGACGGCCAGTCCGGCGAACCGCTGATGGGCACACCCGCGTACTTCGCCCCGGAGCGGCTGAGAGCCGGCCCACCCGACCCGGCCAGCGACGTGTACGCCCTCGGCGCGCTGCTCTACCGCACCCTCACCGGCCAGGCCCCACTGCCGGTGCAGAGCTGGGAGGACGCCCTAGAGGTGCACCGGCGCGGCACTCCGGTGCCGCCGCTGCGGGTGCCCGGCCTCCCCGCCGACGTCGCCGAGCTGACCCTCGCCTGCCTGGCCGCCAACCCGGCCGACCGACCGAGCGCCGCGCACCTGGCCCGCCGCTTCGGCGCGGGCCAGCCGGTCGAGCCGCCCACCGAGCTGCTGCGGATCACGCCGGCAGCCCACCCACCAACCCTGATCGACCGCTCGGCCGTCCGCCCCGCGCCGGTTGCCGCCGTGCCGGCCCGCCGCCGATCGCGCCGGCCCTTCGCCGTGCTGGTCGCGGCCGGTCTCGCCGTGCTCGTCGGTCTCGGCGCCCTGCTCACCCAGGGCCAGTTCGGCACCTCGGGCGCACCCGACCCGGCCGACGTCGCCGGCGCACCGTCGGCTTCCGCCCCGGCGCCCAAGCCCACGACGCAGTCGCCGAAACCGCCGACGTCGCCCTCGCCGTCGCCAGCCGCCAGCACCCCGTCCCCGACCGGCGGGCAGCAGGTGCCGGTCAGTTTCCGCGAGGTGACCGGCCAGTTCGCAGCCGTGCTCGCCAGCGCGCTGGCCCGCGGTGACGTCGACCGCAAGACCGCCGAAGACCTGCGGGACGACCTCGCCGACCTGAACCGCCACACCCGCGACCGGGCCGAGCGTGTCGCCGAGCTGCGGGAACGCATCGCCGAGTTGGTGGAGCGCGACCGCCTAGCAGCGCGGACGGGCGCCCAACTCGACGATCTGCTCGCGCAGACCAGCAGCATCTTCACCGGCCGTACGGACGACTGATACCTGCGTCTATGCCGCTGGCATGATGTCCCGATGCGGACACGTCTGATCTTCGTGCGACACGGCGAGTCGCTCCACCAGCTCGAGGGAATCGTGGGCGGACCACGTGGTTGCCGGGGCCTCACCGCCCTCGGCCATGAGCAGGCACACGATCTCGCCAAACGGCTCATCGGCGAGGTCGCCATCGACCGACCCGTGGCGGTCTACTCGTCCGTGCTGCGGAGGGCTGTCGAGACAGCGCAACCGATCGCCACCGCGTTCGGCGTCCGGCCCGTGGCCGACTGTGGCCTGTGCACCTGGCACACACCCCCGTACGCCGACGGCCTGCCGACCGCCCGCTTCCGCACCGAACACGCGGTGGCCGGTGGGGGTGTGTTCCGGCCGTTCGAGGAGGGCAACGAGAGCTGGGCCGAACTGGTGGTCCGCGTCAGCCGAGCGATCATGGAGATCGCCCATCGGCACCGGGGGTCCACAGTGGTCCTGGTCGGTCACAGCGAGACCGTCGAGGGCGCGTTCCACGCGCTCGGCGCGCAGCCGGTCTTCCGGGCGTTCGACCTGGACGTGCCCCCGGCATCGATCACCGAGTGGACGAGCGATCACGACCCGGGCGGTTGGCCGCCGGCCCGCTGGACGCTCCGTCGCTTCGCCGACACCGCGGGGTGGGCCAGAGCGTGAACCTCCGCCGCACGTCTCGTGGTCGCCCCCTTCGTCGACGACCGACGGCCACCTGTTCGACGTCGCCGGCACGGCGTGGCCGTCCACCTGCTCCCGCCGGTCGTAGTCTCACCGAATGACGACAACGCAGACGCACACCCTCGCCGTACCCGGCGTCGACCTGGTCTACGACGTCCGAGGCCCCCTGCCCCCGTCCGGGGGACGCCCCGCGCTGCTGCTGATCGGCCAGCCGATGGCGGCGGAGGGCTTCACCGCTCTCGCGCCGCTCCTCACGGACCGCACCGTCGTCACCTACGACCCGCGTGGCCTCGGCCGCAGTGTCCGCACGGACGGCCGGACCGATCACACGCCGCAGCAGCAGGCGGCCGACCTGCACCTGCTGATCGAGGCGCTCGGTGCCGGCCCGGTCGACGTGTTCGGCAGCAGCGGCGGCGCGGTGACGGCACTCGAGCTCGTCGCGACGTATCCCGGCGACGTCGTCACGTTGGTGGCGCACGAACCCCCGATCAACGCCGTGCTCCCCGACGCCGACGCCGCCGAGCGCGCCCGCGCCGGGTTCTACGACGCATACCAGGCGAAGGGGGCCGGCGCCGGCATGGCCGCGTTCATCGCGATGACGTCCTGGCAGGGCGAGTTCACCGATGCCTACTTCGCCCAACCCACGCCCGATCCGGCGATGTTCGGCCTGTCGACCGACGACGACGGCACTCGCGACGACCCGCTGCTGTCGAAGAACTCGTGGGCGGTCACCGACTACCGGCCGGACGCGAACCTGCTCACCGCGGCACCCACCCGGATCGTCATCGCGGTCGGGGAGGAGTCGGCCGGGACGTACACCGCGCGCACCGCCCTCGGCATGGCGGCCGTGCTCGGTCAGGAGGCCGTGGTGTTCCCCAGTCACCACGGCGGCTTCCTCGGCGGTGAGTTCGGTTACGCGGGCAAGCCCGAGGAGTTCGCGGCACGGCTGCGGGAGGTGCTGGACGCCGGCTGACCGGGGTTGGGTGACCCGTGCCGCGTTACCCGCGCTGCTCGCTCAGGATCTGCTCACGCAGGATCTCGGCGTGCCCGCAGTGCTGGGCAAGCTCGCGCAGCACGTGCAGGTACACCCACCGCAGCGGCAGCGGGCCGCGCCGGTTGCCGTGCACCACGTCGTCCAGGCCGAGCGACGACGTCGCGAGGCGGGAGGCGTCGCAGGCCTCGCGGTGCGCCCGCTGCACGCTGGCGATCGTGTCGTCGTCGTCGAGGACGAACGACTCGTCCGGGGTCGCGGGAATGCCGATCTCGGCGCGAGACCGGCGGGTGATGGCCTCGTCGAACCAGACCTTCTCCACGAAGGTGGTGTGCTTCACCAGACCCAACAGCGTGGTCCGGGACGGCACCAACGAGCGGCGCGCCTGCTCCTCGGTCAGCCCGTCCAGGTAGCCGTTGAGCGCTCTGCGGTGCTCGTCGATGAACGCCTCGACCTGCGCCTGGGTCGACTGGTCGATGACGTCGTCGGCGAAGGTCCCCGGGAAGGAAGTCATCCGCGAAGCATTTCAAGATCGTCGTCGGGGTGCAAACACCACCACTCAGCCGAAGGAGATGAGTGCGCCGCGTTCGTCGAAGCGGGCCGTGCCCGCCCAGGCGATCTCCCAGCGGTTGCCCTCCGGATCGGCGAGGTAACCCGAGCGCCCACCCCACGGCCGGTCGATCGGCTCTGCCACCACGGTCGCGCCCGCTGCGACGGCCGCGGCGAACGCCGAGTCGACCTCGTCGCGGCTGTCGACATTGCAGGCCAGGGTGGTGCCAGACCAGCCACCGGCGGGCGCGGGCACGCCCGGCGCCGCCTCGGCGGCCAGCTCCGGCAGTGGGTAGAGCGCGAACAGCACACCGCCGAGCAGGAAGGCCGACCAGCCGTCGTCACTGGCCGGCAGCTCGGGCCACCCCAACGACCGGTAGAACGACCGCAGCGCGGCGACGTCGCGTGCTCCCAGGGTGACCACCGACAGTCGGGAGGGGACAGTGCTCATGGGGCGATCCTGCCCGAGACGTACGACATGCGTGAGTGGGGCCGGCGTCGACAGCCTTCAGCCGAGGCTGGCGCTGACCGACTCGCCCGGGCCGGTGCCCGCGCGGGCGTACACCTCTCCGTCCGGCGTCCAGACACCCGACCGCCCCGCCGCCTCGGTGTAGCCGCCACCTGTCGACCCGGCGAAGCTCGCCACCGCCACCCAGACCCGGTGCGCGGTCGTGATCCGGTGGACCCGCTCGTCGATCACCGCCGAATCCTCGGCCGACTCCAGAACACCCGCCGCGTACACGTCGATCCCGAGCGCCGCGGTCCGCGCCGCGTGCGCGGCGACACCGGTGTCCTTGCAGATGGCCAACCCCACCCGCCAACCGTCCACGTCGAGCACCGCCGGCGCGTCACCCGGTCGAAAGCGGCCGGACTCCGCGCCGCCCAACCACATCTTCCGGTACGCCACCGTCGCACCGCCCCCGGTCACCGCCAGCATCGCGATGTGGTCGCCCGCGACCGGAGCACCGGCCAGGGCCATCGCGCCCATCTCGGCGCAGGCCTCGACCAGCGGCGCCAACCGCGGGTCGTCGACGGACACGACCGGCGCGTCCAACTCGTACCCCGTCAGCGACAGCTCTGGAAAGACCACCACCCGGGCGCGCGCCGCGCGCACCGCGGCGGCGTGCGCCCGCGCATTCTCCGCGACATCCAGGGGTACGCACGGCGGCTGCACCGCCGCGAGCCGCAGCGGGGTGCGGTTTTCCGCACCCCCACCGGTGTGGTCGACCCGTGCGGTCGGGCGGTCGGCCTCATGGTCGACTCTCAGGATCGCTTCGTACCGTGGGGGCATGATTCGAACGTCCCACGCCGTGCTCGCCACCGGAACCCCCACCGCCGCGGCGGAACCCCCGCAGGGCGGGATCGTCGGTTACGTCACTGACCTGGTGGAACGGCTCGGCGGCCCCGGTGCCGGCCTGGCGGTCGCGCTGGAGAACCTCTTCCCACCGATCCCCAGCGAGGTGATTCTGCCGTTGGCCGGGTTCGTCGCCGCGCAGGGACGGATGAGTCTGGTCGGTGCGATCTTCTGGACCACCCTGGGCTCGGTGGTGGGTGCGCTCGCGCTCTACCTGATCGGCGCATCGCTGGGGCGCGACCGGATGCGCGCCATCGTGTCCCGGCTCCCACTGGTGAAGCTCAGCGACGTGGACCGGACCGAGGCGTGGTTCCTGCGGCACGGGGTGAAGGCCGTCTTCTTCGGGCGGATGATCCCGATCTTCCGGAGCCTGATCTCCATTCCGGCCGGGGTGGAGCGGATGCCGGTGGGCACGTTCCTGCTCTACACCACGCTGGGCAGCCTGATCTGGAACACCACGTTCGTGCTCGCCGGCTACCTGCTCGGCGACAACTGGCACCTGGTCGAGGGCTACGCCGGCATGCTCCAGAAAGTGGTGATCGTCGTCTGCGTGGCGGCGGCCGCCTGGTTCGTCGGGTCCCGCGTGCTGCGAGCCCGCCGCGCCGCAAGCAACCCCGAACCGACCGACCCCGAGCAGAGCGCGCCGAACGGTGTGCCCGACCCGGCCGGTCGCGGCACCCTCTACCGCAGCGGATCGTGGGCCTCGGACGAGCGGTAACGACTCTTCCCCGTCTCCCTTGCTCTGCTTCACCCCGCCGGCTGGCGCGTCTGGTGAAGCAGAGCCAACGGGACAGACCCGGTGCGAAAGGCGGACGAGGTGGTGGGGGAGCGGCGAGACGGCAGGTGGTGGGACCGGCTCCGGCTGCCGGTCGGCGTCGCCGCCGGAATCGCGACGGCCGGTGTCGAGCTTGCCTTTCTCGCCATCGCGGCCGCCGCATGCGGCGTGGCCGCGACCGTGCCCGCGGCCCACCGTCGGGTTGTCGGCCTGACCAGGAGGTACGCGGCGCGGCTGGTGCACATGGAACGTCGCCGCCTCGCCGGGCTGCTCGCGGCGGGAGAGTTACCCACACCAGACGATGTGGCGACCCGGCGGCAGATCGGCTACCTGGCCGCCCGACTGCTACCCGGCGCACTCGGCGCGCTGGCATACGCCGTGCTCGGCATCGGTCTGGTGCTGGCCGGGATCGTGCTGCGCGCGGCGGTGCACGGAGAACTGCCCCTCCTCGACGCCCTGTCCCAGATCGGCGTCGGGGTGGTCCTGCTGCTGCTCAACGTCCAAGCGTTCGCCAGTGTCGCGGCGCTGGACGTCCGGCTGGCTCGGCGACTGCTCAGCCTCGGAAGTCGGGCAGAGCTGACGCGGCGGGTCCAGGAGCTGACCACCAGTCGGGCCGGGGTCATCGCCGCGGTCGACGCCGAACGGCAGCGCATCGAACGCGACCTGCACGACGGCCTCCAGCAGCGGCTGGTCGCCCTCGGCATGCTGCTCGGCCGGGCCCGCCGTGCCCGCGACGCCGACCGCACGCGCGCGCTGATCGCACAGGCACACGAGGACGTGCAGCGGGCCGTGGAGGAGTTGCGCGAGGTGGCGTGGCGGGTCTACCCGTCGGCATTGGACAGCAGCGATCTGGGCGAGGTGCTGGCCATCGTCGCCCGCGGATCCGAGGTGCCGGTACGGATCCGCTGCGAGCTGCCGGTCCGCCCTGAGCGGCAGATCGAGACGGTGCTCTACTTCGTGGCCTGTGAGGCGCTCACGAACGCCGCGAAACACGCCGCCGCTACCCTGGTCACGGTCGATATCGAGGCACAGGATGGGTGGATCCGGATGCGCGTGCACGACGACGGCGTCGGCGGGGCGGAACCAACCGGGCGCGGCCTGTCCGGGCTGGCGCGACGGGTCGCTGCGCTGGACGGTCGACTGCGGGTGACAAGCCCGGCCGGCGGCCCGACGACAGTGCGGGCGGAGTTGCCGTGCGGCTAGTCCTCGCCGAAGACTCGACGCTGCTCCGGGAGGGTCTGACGCGGCTCCTCGCCGAGGAGGACCACGAGGTGCTCGCAGCGGTGGGGACCGCCGACGAGCTTGTCGAGGCGGTCGGACGCGTCCGTCCCGAGGTGGTCGTCACCGACGTCCGAATGCCGCCCACCCACACCGACGACGGGCTGCGGGCCGCCCTGGAAATCCGTCGACGGTGGCCCGACACCGGCGTCCTCGTGCTCTCCCAGTACGTGGAGCGGCGTTACGCCGGCCGGCTGCTGGCCGACCGCCCCGAGGGGGTCGGTTACCTGCTCAAGGATCGGGTCGCCCAGGTGGACGACTTCCTCGACGCACTCGACCGGGTCGCCGCCGGAGGCACCGCCCTCGACCCGGAGGTGGTCCGTCAGGTGGTGGCCGGCTCGGGGCGGCCCGACCCGCTCGGTCGGCTCACGCCACGGGAACGGGACGTGTTGCACGAGATGGCGCAGGGCCACACAAACCTCGCGATCGCCCAGCGGCTGCACGTGTCGCAAAGTGCGGTCGAGAAGCACGTCAACGCCATCTTCGACAAACTCGACCTCGCGCACACGGCCGGTTACAGCCGACGAATCCTCGCCGTCCTGCGTTACCTGGGCACCTGACGTCCGTGGCCCGAGACGTGGCCGGACCTCCCCGCCGGGGCCGTGATCGACTCGCCTTCCTTGATGTCGGGGTGTCCGGGGCGCGGTTTGATGCCGCGACTTCCTGAAAACCGAGTCGATCATCGCGGTTCCGGTCACGTCCGCAGGCAGCCGGATCAGGTGTCAGGTCCGCTGTCGACGTGGGTATGCGTCGGCGCTCGGGGTGTTTGTCCGGTAATGCTTAGTTTGGGCTGTGATCGGCGGCACTTGTCGGGCGGAATCATGGCCGGGTCGGGGTCGTTACACACCCTGACGATGGCAGGACCACGGCCTGTCGGCTCGATGGTCAGCCCCCGGGAATCACCCCCGGCCCCGGGTCGTTACACCTGGACCCCGGCCCGACCGGCACCCCGCTCCACCGGGTGCCACGGTATCGACCGGCCCCGGAATGACCCCGCCTTGCGGGTCGTTACACCTGGACCCGGCGCCCGAGCCCCCGCTCGTAGGCCGCCGACCCCCGGTGCCGCAAGCCCCCCGGTTTGTAGGTCGCCGATCCTCAGACTTTTCCCCTGTTAGTGCAGCGCCGGACGAGGTGCTCTCATCCGCGGCATTCAGGCGGGTGTTCTTACCCCCGAAGGAGCTTCCCCCATGAATACGATCATGCGTAAGAGTGTGTTGTCTGTTGCTGGTCTCGCGTTCGCCGGTGGTGTGTTCGCCGGTCCGATCGCCGCCCACGCCGCCACCCCGACGGTGGATGCCAAGCCGGTTGCTGCCGCCGTGCAGACGGCGGCGCCGAAGCCGCAGGGCGAGCAGTCGCACATCACCTTGAACGACGAGCAGACCGCCAACGTGAAGGCGATCATTGCCGCGACGAAGAAGGCTGGTCTGCCGGAGCGGGCCGCGGTGATCTCGATCGCGACGAGTCTGCAGGAGTCGAAGCTGGAGAACCTGGGCCACCTCGGCGATGCCAACGATCATGACTCGCTGGGTTTGTTCCAGCAGCGCCCGAGCTCGGGTTGGGGCACGCCGGAGCAGATCACCGACCCTGAGTACTCCACGACCGCGTTCCTCAAGGGCCTGAAGCAGGTCGACGGGTGGCAGGACATGCCGTTGACCGAGGCCGCACAGACCGTGCAGGTCTCCGCCTACCCCGACGCCTACGCCCAGTGGGAGCAGCAGGCCACCGACCTGGTCGGCCAGCACTGGAACAGCTGACCCCCACCGAACGACCCGACCGCTGGCCGGCACCCCCACACGGGGTGCCGGCCAGCGGCATGTCCACGCCGAGATCTTGGACAGTTTCCGTTTTCGCGTAACGGGAACTGTTCCAAGATCTCGTGGTTCGAGGTTCTGTGGCGCAGGGGTGCGCGGCGAGGCTGGTCCGGGAACAAGGTCGGGGTCGGGCTGGTTGTGGAGGGTGTCGGTGTGACTCAGTGTCCCCGGGCCTCACCTATATTGCCCTCGCGGAATACCGTTCGGCTGGAGCCGCGTCGTGCCACTCGCCGAGAGGCGACCTGCACACCGACACCAGCGCCGCCCCCGGCCCACCGGCCGGGGGCGGCGCTGTCTGTGCTCAACGGGCGGCGGCACAATGTCCGGATGACAGAGGCGCAGCCGTGGTCCGAGCAGCCGGGCGTACTCGTACTTCCCAGTGGGGTCACCGTGCGCGGACGCCGCATCGCTGCGGCTACCTCGCCCGCCGACTTCGCCGTGCTGTTGGCACCCGGCCCGGTGCCGGCCTGGGCGCATCGGCGGATCCGGTGGCCCGACTTCTGGGTTCCGCTCGATCGCGCCGACGCCGTCGATGCCCTACGGGAGGCGCTACGGCGGGCGCACGACGGTGAACGGGTCGAGGTGGCCTGCCGGGGTGGGGTGGGGCGCACCGGAACGGCCCTGGCCGCGTTGGCGATCCTCGACGGTCTGCCGGTCGAGCGGGCGGTGCCGTGGGTCCGGTCCGGCTACCACCCGAAGGCGGTCGAGACGCCCTGGCAGCGGCGCTGGCTGCGCCGCGTCGCCTGAGCCGCGACCTCCACGCGCCCCGGCCCGCCGTGCCCACAGCCCGGTCCGCCCACGCATGGGCCCCGCGCATCACGCACAGGCGTCACCCCTTGGCGACCATTGCCGGCTCGGTGACGTACTCGCGGAGGTGGGTGGCGGTGAGGGTGTCGCCGCGAGCGACCAACTCGGCGGGTGTGCCGGTGAAGACGATCCGACCGCCGTCGTGTCCGGCGCCCGGGCCGAGGTCGATGAGCCAGTCCGCGTGCGCCATGACCGCCTGGTGGTGCTCGATGACGATCACCGTGTTGCCGGCGTCGACCATCCGGTCCAGCAGGGCCAGCAACTGGTCCACGTCGGCGAGGTGCAGGCCGGTGGTGGGCTCGTCCAGCACGTACGTGGTGGTCTTCTCCGCCAGGTGGATGGCGAGCTTGAGTCGTTGCCGCTCGCCGCCGGACAGGGTGGTCAACGGTTGACCGAGGCTGACGTAGCCCAGCCCGACGTCGACCAGCCGGCCGAGGATGAGGTGCGCCGGCCCACCCGGGAAGAACGCGTGCGCCTCGGTGACCGACATGGCCAGCACCTCGCTGATGTTCTTGCCGCGCAGTGTGTACGTGAGCACCTCGTCGGTGAAGCGTCGGCCCTCGCACCGTTCGCAGACGCTCGCCACGCCGGCCATCATCGCCAGGTCCGTGTAGATCAGCCCGATCCCCTTGCAGGCCGGGCAGGCGCCCTCGGAGTTGGCGCTGAACAGGGCGGCCTTGACTCCGTTGGCCTTGGCGAAGGCGGTACGGATCGGGTCGAGCAGCCCGCTGTAGGTGGCCGGGTTGCTGCGCCGGGATCCACGGATCGGGGACTGGTCCACGATCACGACGCCGGGCCGGCCGCGCAGCGAACCGTGGATCAGTGAGCTCTTGCCGGAGCCGGCCACTCCGGTGACCACGGTGAGCACGCCGAGCGGGATGTCCACGTCCACGTCGTGCAGGTTGTGCAGGTCGGCCTGGCGGATGGCGAGTTGCCCGGTGGGTGGGCGTACGTCGGCGCGCAGGGTGACCCGGTGGTCCAGGTGCCGGCCGGTGAGGGTGTCGGAGCGGCGCAGGCCGGGGACGTCGCCGGTGAAGCAGATCCGACCACCCTCGGTGCCGGCCCCCGGCCCGAGGTCGATCACGTGGTCGGCGATGGCGATGGTCTCCGGCTTGTGTTCGACCACCAGCACCGTGTTGCCCTTGTCGCGCAGCCGCAGCAGCAGGTCGTTCATCCGGGCGATGTCGTGCGGGTGCAGGCCGACGGTGGGCTCGTCGAAGACGTACGTGACGTCGGACAGGCTGGAGCCGAGGTGCCGGACCATCTTCACCCGTTGCGCCTCACCGCCGGACAGGGTTGCCGACTCGCGGTCCAGGCTGAGGTAGCCCAGCCCGATCTCGACGAGGGATTCCAGCAGGTCCCGCAGGTTGACGATCAGCGGCGCGACCTCCGGGTCGTCGATGCCCCGGACGAACGTCGCCAGGTCGCTGATCTGCATGGCCGAGCAGTCCGCGATGGTGCGTCCGGCGATGCGCGACGACAGGGCCGCCGCGTTGAGTCGGGTGCCGCCGCAGTCGCCGCAGGTGGTGAAGGTGACCGCCCGGTCGACGAACGCGCGGATGTGCGGTTGCATCGACTCGCGGTCCTTGGCCAGGAGGAGCCGCTTGACCTTGACCGCCAGCCCCTCGTAGGTCCAGTTGTTGCTGCCCACCTTGATCTTCGTGGCCGGCTTGTGCAGGAAGTCCTCCCACTGTTGCGGGGTGAAGTCCTGGAGTTTGACGTCCAGGTCGAACAGGCCGGAGCCGACGATGGTCTGCCAGTACCACGAGTCGACAGCGAAGTTGGGCACGGTGATGGCACCGTCGTTGAGGGAGCGTTCGACGTCGACCAACTCGTTGACGTCGAGGTCGGAGACCCGACCGAGCCCTTCACAGGTGAGGCACATGCCCTCGGGCAGGTTGAAGCTGAACGCCCCCGCGCCGCCCACCGACGGCTGGCCGAGCCGGCTGAACAGGATCCGCAGCATCGCGTACGCGTCGGTGGCGGTGCCGACGGTGGACCGGGAGTTGACGCCCATCCGCTCCTGGTCGACGACGATGGCCGCGCTGAGGTTGCGCAGCGAGTCGACGTCTGGGCGGTTGAGGTTCGGCATGAACGACTGGAGGAACGCGCTGTAGGTCTCGTTGATCATGCGTTGGGACTCGGCGGCGATGGTGCCGAAGACCAGCGACGACTTGCCCGACCCGGAGACACCGGTGAAGACGGTCAACCGGCGTTTGGGGATGTCGACCGAGACGTCGGCGAGGTTGTTCTCCCGCGCTCCGCGTACCTCGATCATGTCGTGGCTGTCGGCGGCGGACCAAGCTGACTGCGGCATGCGAACCCTTCACGGAGTCGTGGCGGGACTCGCGCCCCGCCGGGTGCTGACGGGTTCCATTGTCTCATTCATCCACATGTAGAGGCTTTCGGCGATATCCCTGAGCAGGCCACAGCGAAGTGTTCGGGAAAGTCTCAAATCACGTGGTAACCGTTATGGTTGCCGTCGTGACCTCCGGAGCGATCGAACGTCTGCGCGCCGTCGACCTCGCGGGCACCGTCGGGATCTCGGTGCAGCAGGTGCGCAACTACGTCGAGCAGGGGGTGTTGCCGCCGGTGCGCCGCACCGCAAGCGGTTACCGGATCTTCACGACCGAGCACGCGCGGGCGCTCACCGTGGCGCGCCGACTGGCCGAGGGGCACGGCTGGATCCGTACCCGGGAGATCATGGCGGCGGTGCACCGGGGCGACCTGCCGACGGCCCTCGCGGCGCTCGACGGCGGGCATGCCGAACTGGACCGGGAGCGCGCCGATATCCGTCGGGTGCTCGGCGCCTTCGAAACCGTGCTGGCCAGCCCGTCGCAGGCCCGGCCCACCCCGCGCCGCGACGCCCGCATCGGCGAGGTCGCCGCCCTGGTCGGGGTCCGGACCTCGCAACTGCGGCTGTGGGAGGAGCGGGAACTGCTGCGGCCGGGCCGCACCCCGGGCACCAACTACCGGGTGTACGACGAGACGGAGCTGCGCGCCGCGCAGGTCATCGCGCTGTTGCGTCGAGGCGCGTACCCGTTCGAGATCATCGAGGCGGTGCTGGGCGAGCTTCGGACCACCGGCAGCCCGCAGCGGGTCCGTGCCGAGCTGGCCCGCCGCGAGCAGGAGCTGCACACCCGCAGCCTGCGAAGGCTGCGGGGCAGTGCCGCGCTGCACGACTATCTGCGCAGCGGGCGCGACGCGGGTTGACCGACCGGGGCATCCCGTCCCGCCGGGCGATCGTCGTGACTAGGGTCGGGCAGATGAGAGCTGTGCTGCTGGCGGCCACGACGTCCGCCGTCCTGCTCGCTCCCGCGCCGGTCGCCGCGGCGGGAGCGTCCGCCGTGCCGGCGGTGCGGTGCCCCCGGGTTCCGGCGCCGGCGATGTCCCGTCCACCCCGGCCGTCGCCCCCGCCCGCCGTCCCCGCGCAGCGGGTCGTCGGTGGGGCCGGGCTGGACACCGCCGGCCTGGTCGTGCCGGCCGGTGTCGCCGCGCCACCGGGGGTCACCGCCACGTCGTGGCTGGTCGCCGACCTGGACAGCGGCCAGGTGCTCGGCGGTTGCGGCCCGCACGAGTACGGCACGCCGGCCAGCGTGCAGAAGCTCCTGCTGGCGGCCACGATGCTGCCCAGGCTGGACCCGAAGCAGACGGTCACCGTCACCGAGGAGGACATGGACATCGAACCCGGCTCCTCGGCGGTGGGCCTGGTCGCGGGAGGCCGGTACGCCATCGAGACGATCTGGCTCGGGTTGCTGCTCAACTCCGGCAACGAGGCCGCCAACGCGCTGGCCCGACTCGGCAGCGGCACGGACAGCGCCGCCGGCGTACGCGCCATGAACGAGCACGCGCACCACCTCGGCGCGCTCCAGACGCACGCGGTCACCCCGTCCGGGCTGGACGGCGCGGGCCAGTTCACCAGCGCGTACGACCTGGCGTTGATCGCCCGGGCCTGCTTCGCCGAGCCGACCTTCCGCAGGTACGCGTTGACCGAGCAGACGTCGATTCCGGCCCAGCCGGCGCAACGCACCAAGGGTTTCGACATCCAGAACGAGAACCAGCTCGTCTACCGGTACCCGGGTGCGCTCGGCGGCAAGACCGGCTTCACCGATCTGGCCCGGCACACCTACGTGGGGGCGGCGGAACGGGGAGGACGACGGCTCGTGGTGACCCTGCTGGGCGCCGAATCGGCGCCGAAGCGTGGCTGGGAGCAGGGTGCGGCTCTGCTCGACTGGGGGTTCACCGTGCCCCGGGACGCCTCGGTGGGCCGGCTGGTCGATCCGGGCGAGCTGACCGCCACACCGTCGGCGGCACCGTCCGCGCTGGCGGCAGCCGGTGCTCCCCGACCGGCGGCGGCCAGCGGGGCGGGGCACCGCGGCTCGGGCTGGCTCTGGTCGGTGACCGCGGTCAGCGGCGCGGGCGTGCTGGCACTGATGGGCGGGCTGCTGTGGCGGCGTCGCCGTCGACTGCCCTGACGAATCGACATCCGGCGCTGGCATCCATAGACTCCGGTCTTTCTGGCACCACGAGTCCAGGAGGATCCCTGTGTCGAGTGAACCCCCACCGCGCCCCCGCGTGGCGGCACCCCGCCGGCCGGTGCGCGCCCTGACCCGCCTCGCGGGGGTGACCGTCCTCGCCGGGGCGCTGGTCGTCGGCGCGTCCGCCGCCGCGGTCGCCGCGCCAGGCCCGTCCGTTGACGGGACCACCGCGCCAGGCCCGTCGGCTGACGGGACCACCGCGTCCGCGGCGCAGCTCACCGCTGCCGACGCCGCCACCCGACCGCCGCGTACCACGCACGGCCCGTGCGCGTACACCGAGACGCCGGACGAGCCGGCGGCCCGACCGGTGCCGCTGCCGCCCGACCCGCGACGTACCCCGGCCCGGGGTGCTGTCCGGGTGACCCTGGCGACCAACCACGGGCCGATCGGTCTGACCCTGGACCGGGCCGCCGCGCCGTGCACCGTGCAGAGCTTCCTGCACCTGGTCGGCAAGCGCTTCTACGACCGCACGTCATGCCACCGGCTCACCGCGTACCCGACGCTGAGCGTGTTGCAGTGCGGTGACCCGTCGGGCACGGGCGAGGGCGGCCCGGGATACCGGTACCGCGACGAACTGCCCACCGACCTGCCGCCCGCGCCCACCGACCCGACCGGGGAACGCCGGGTGTACGCCCGGGGCGTCCTGGCGATGGCCAACGCCGGGCCGGACACCAACGGCAGCCAGTTCTTCCTGGTGTACGCCAACTCGGCGCTGCGCCCCCACTACACGATCTTCGGCGAGGTCGACGCGGCCGGGCTGGCGACCCTGGACCGGATCGCCGCCGGGGGAGTGGCCCCGACCGCCGAGGACCCCGCACCGGTCGACGGTGCGCCCGCGCTGCCGGCGACGATCCGCAAGGCCGTCCGCCCGCACCACCACCACTGACCGTGCGGCGCGGTGGGTGACCCGTCGTCGCTCACCGCGCCCGGCGTCAGCCGCACGCCCCCCGGCCGGGTTGCCGACCCGTCGCCGGATTTACCGGAACCGGATCGGAAGCGCTCCAACCGGTCTCCGGCACAGTTCCGGCCGTCACGACGGGTCGGGCGACCCGGTCGGCGGCGCGGCGGTGCTGTCCCGCACGACCAGTTCCGTGGCGAGTTCGACACGTGGCGAGTCGATGCCCTCGCCCTGGGACAGGCGCAGCACGGTCCGTGCCGCCAACCGTCCCATCTCGACCAACGGCTGGCGCACGGTGGTCAGCGGCGGGGACGCCCACCGGGCCTCCGGCAGGTCGTCGAAGCCGACGACGCTGACGTCGTCCGGGACTCGCAGCCCGCGGCGTCGAATGGCCTCGTAGACGCCGAAGGCCATCTGGTCGCTCGCGGCGAAGATGGCGGTCGGCGGGTCGGGGAGGTCGAGCAGCGCCGTTCCGCCGGAGAAACCGGAGGCGTGGTAGAAGTCGCCCGGGTAGATCAGCGCGTCGTCCATCGGCACCCCGGCGGCCTCCAACCCGGCCCGGTGACCGTCGAGCCGCGCACGGCTGCACAGCAGGTGCGTCGGGCCGGCCACGAAGCCGATGCGCCGGTGCCCGATCGAGAGCAGATGCTCCGTCGCGGCGAGCCCCCCGGCCCAGTTGGTCGCCCCGATGGTCGGCACGTCCATGGCCGGAACGCCGGCCGGATCGACGACCACCACGGGCACGTTGAGGCGGCGGAGCTGCGCGTGCAGCGGCGGGCTCAGGTGCGAGGTCACGAAGATGACGCCGTCGGTGGCCCGGGTGCGCAGATTCTGCAGCCACTGTCGAGCCGCGGTGGGCTGCCGGTGGATCGCGGAGACCACGGTGCCGAGGCCCGCGCCGTGCCCGACATCCTCCACGCCACGGATGATTTCCACGGCCCAGGGGCTGTCCAGGTCGTTGAAGACCAGGTCGACCAGGCCTGCGCGGCGAACGCTGCGGCTGGTGCGACGCCGGTAGCCGTGGTGGCGCAGCAACTCCTCGACCCGCTCCCGGGTGCCGGGGGCCACATCGGAGCGACCGTTGAGCACTCGTGACACGGTCGGCACCGAGACCCCGGCCTCCCGTGCGATCGCGGTGATGGTCACCCTGCGTCCGTCGTCCGCGCCCACCCGCGTCTCCTTCACCGAGCCGGAGGAACGACAACAAGGTGCCGTCCGCCGTGTGTCCCGGAACGGCGTGCCCGTTCCACGCGTCATCTTGCCTCACGGAAGCGCGTTGACGACATGCCAGGTGGGTGCTGATGATCACCAAAGTTGCGGAAATCTTCCGGAAACATCTCGGGCGGACGGCACCGCCCGGCCTCGCCGGCCGGCTCCGAAGGTGCCGCCTGCGTCTTGATCAACTCGGGTTTCGTGATGTCCCGGTATCAAACTGTCCCGGACACCCCGGTATCCCGCGAAAGCGAGTCGATCACGGCCACCATCGGCGGCGGCCCGATCTGGGCTGGTAGACAAGAGCGGTGCGTACCCGCGTCGCCGTCCTGCTCGCGTTCGTCGCGCTGCTCGGCGGCTGTTCGCGGGCGGAGCCTCGGCCCGCGCCGGCCTCGTCGGCCGCGCCGCAGTCGACACCCCAGCCGACGCCGGTGCGCCCCGCCCCGACGCCGCCCCCCGCCGAGCGGCTGCCCGGGTTCGTGGTGCTGACCGAGTTCGACCCCCGCATCCGCGCCGACATCCGCTACGCCACCCCGCACAACTTCGTCGGCCGTCCGATCACCGGCTACCGCGAGCCGCTGTGCCTGCTCACCCGGCAGGCCGCCGAGGCGCTGCGGCGCGTGCAGGACGCCGCGCTTGCCGCCGGGCACAGCCTCAAGGTGTACGACTGCTACCGCCCGCAGCCGGCGGTGGACGACTTCGTCGCCTGGTCGAAGCGCTCCGGCGAGCAGCAGACCAAGGCCGAGTTCTACCCGGACGTGGCGAAGGACCGTCTCTTCGCCGACGGGTACATTGGCGCGCCCACCGCGCACAGCCGCGGCAGCACCGCGGACCTGACCCTGGTCGACGAACCGCCTGCCAGCCAACCTCCGTACCGGGTCGGGCAGCCGCTGGTCGCCTGCACCGCGCCACGCGGGCAGCGTTTCGCCGACAACAGCATCGACATGGGCACGGGCTTCGACTGTTTCGACTCCCGGGCGCACACCGCCGACCCCCGTATCACCGGCACTCCTCGGGACAACCGCCGGTTGTTGCAGCGGCTGATGACCGACGCCGGGTTCGTCAACTACGACCGCGAGTGGTGGCACTACAGCCTGCGCGACGAGCCGTACCCGGACACGTTCTTCGCCGCGCCGGTTGCCCGCTCGTCGGTCGGCTGAAGCCTGGCCCAGCAGCGCCGCCGTCGGGGCGTCCGGCATGATCGTCGCAATGACCACCGAACGGATCGGCCCCCCGGTCACTGGCGACGAGCGGGAGACGCTACGCGCCTTCCTCGATTTCCACCGTGCCACGCTGGCTCTCAAGTGCGAGGGCCTCTCCGACGAGCAACTGCGCCGGCAGTCCATGCCGCCCTCCACGCTTTCCCTGCTGGCCCTGGTGCGGCACATGGCGGAGGTGGAACGCGCCTGGTTCCGACGGGTCATCGACGGCGAGGACGTTCCGTTGGTCTGGTCGGAGGCCGGCGACTTCCAGGAGGCCTACGACGCCAGCTCGGCCACCCGGGCGGAGGCGTTCGCAGCTTGGGAGCGTGAGGTCGAGCATGCCCGCCGGATCGAGCGGGGGGCCGCGTCGCTGGATGTGACCGGCCTCAACGTCCGCTCCGGCGAGACCGTGTCACTTCGGCTGGTGATGCTCCACCTGATCCACGAGTACGCCCGGCACAACGGCCACGCCGACTTCCTCCGCGAGGGCATCGACGGCGCCGTGGGCGTGTAGCGAGCGGGTGCCGCTGCTCCTGAGGGCGATGTGCCGCAGAGCGATCCACCCGAACTCAAGACAACGACGCTTCTCGATTGCAAACAATAGACGTATGATGTCTATCACATCGGGCATGGTCGAATCGATTCGCTCACTCCGCCCGGATCATCGATGATGCTCGCTCCCGGGTTGACTCCGATGCCCAGCCGGGCCACCTCGACGCTCCACTGTGGTTGGCAAGCAGTGTCGGCCACCGGCACGCGCCACGCCCTCATCACCCGTTCGAGAGGATTCGACGAACGTGAAAAGAAGACTCAGCCGCTTCCTGGCCGCCGCAGGGATCCCGTTGCTCCTGGCCACCGGCGCCGGTGGCTACGTGCTCTCCGACCCGCCGCCAGCCCGCGCCGCCACCACCGGCCCGTGCGACATCTACGCCTCGGGTGGTACGCCGTGTGTGGCCGCGCACAGCACCACCCGGGCGCTCTACGGCGCCTACAACGGCCCGCTCTACCAGGTCCGACGCTCGTCGGACAACACCACCCGCGACGTCGGCGTGCTGAGCGCGGGAGGTTACGCCAACGCCGCCACCCAGGACACGTTCTGCGCCAACACCACCTGCGTCATCACCGTCATCTACGACCAGTCCGGCCGCAACAACCGCCTCACCCAGGCGCCGCCCGGTGGCTTCGCCGGCCCCGCCCCCGGCGGGTGGGACAACCTCGCCGACGCGAAGGCCGCGCCGGTCACCGTCGGCGGCCAGAAGGCGTACGGCGTCTACATCGCGCCCGGCACCGGCTACCGCAACAACAACACCAACGGCGTCGCGACCGGCGACCAGCCGGAGGGGATCTACGCGGTTGTCGACGGCACCCATTACAACCAGTGGTGCTGCTTCGACTACGGCAACGCGCAGACGAACAACCTGGCCGACGAGCGCGCCATCATGGAGACCGTCTACTTCGGCGCCAACAAGCAGTGGGGCTACGGCGCGGGGGCCGGCCCGTGGATCATGGCCGACCTGGAGTGGGGGCTGTTCTCCGGGGTGAACGCGGGTTACAACAACATCGCGTCCATCAACCACCGCTTCGTCACCGCCATGGTCAAGGGCGAGCCGAACCACTGGGCGATCCGGGGCGGCAACGCGCAGTCGGGCAGCCTCACCACCTACTTCGACGGGCCACGCCCCAACGGCTACCACCCGATGAAGAAGGAGGGCGCCATCCTGCTCGGCATCGGCGGTGACAACAGCATCACCGGCCGGGGCACCTTCTTCGAGGGTGTGCTGACCTCCGGCTACCCGACCGCGGCCACCGAGAACGCCGTGCAGGCCAACATCACCGCCGCCGCGTATGCGCCCGCCGGAGGCGGAAATCCCCAGCAGAACGTCCAGGTCGTGGGCGGCGAGTCCGGCCGCTGCATCGACGTACCGAACGGCAGCACCACCAACGGCACCCAGGTCCAACTCTGGGACTGCGTCGGCAACACCGCGCAACGCTGGACCTACACCGCCGCCAAACAACTCCAGGTGTACGGCAACAAGTGCCTCGACGCCAACGGCCAGGGCACCACCAACGGCACCCAGGCGATCATCTGGGACTGTCACGGCGGCACCAACCAACAATGGAACCTCAACGCCAGCGGCACCATCACCGGCGTCCAGTCCGGGCTCTGCCTCGACGCCAACGGCGCCGGGACCGCGAACGGCACCAAACTCATCCTGTGGTCCTGCAACGGACAACAGAACCAGCAGTGGTCCACCCGTAGCTGACCACTCGGCAACGCCCGCGCGGCCGGGCCGCCCTCACCTCGCGAGGTGAGGGCGGCTCAGGTCCAGTAGAGAATCCGGCAGGCCGGTAGGCGGGCGGTCAGCTCGGCGGTGAACCAGCCACGCAGCTCGGCCATCGTGTCGCGCGGGTAGACGTACTTCACCGCGCCGAACTTCCCGCGCTTGCGGGTGCGGGACTCCTCGTCCATCTCCAGCCGGGTGCGCGGGTACCAACCGAGCAGCACCTCCCTGCTGCCGGGGGTGAACCGGTGGGTGATCAGCTCGGCGGTCAGGTCCAGCTCGGGGACCCCGTCGACCGCCGCGCGGACCTGGTCGAGCAACTCCCCGTAACGTTCCCGCCAGTCGGGCAGGGCGATGATCGGCGCGACGGTCAGCCCCACCGGGTAGCCGTCGAGCGCGAGTCGACGCAGCGCGGCGAGCCGGTCCGGCACCCGGGCGGTGCCGCCCTCGAACCGTTCGCTGACCGGGGCGCAGTTGACGCTGAACCGGACCCGGGTCCGGCCGGCGTGCGGCAGCCCGACGAAGGTGCCCACGTCCGCGTACTTGGTGGTCCAGCGCAACTGCACCGGCGCGTCCCAGTCGGCGAAGTGTTGCACCGCCCGCCGCCAACTGCCGGTCAGGTGCTCCAGCGCGAGCGGATCGGTGTAGCAGGACGCCTCGAAGGTGGTGCCCTCGTCGGCGCGCCGCGCGTTGCGGCTGGTCACCGTCCCACGCCCGGCGTACGCGGTCAGCCCGGCCAGGATGTCGTCGAGGTCCGCGTACACCCGGGTGACAGGTGGGCCGGACAGCGAACCGGCCAGGTAGCAGTACTGGCAGTGCGCGGGGCAGCCCTCGGCCAGGTCTACCCGCCAGTCGGCGCTGGGCGCGATCGGTTGCAGGGTGCGCCGCGAGGGTGGGCTCACCACGATCGCCATGGTCGACTTGGCCCGCGCGTACGTTTCCCGGTCGGTCTGCCCGCGTACCCCGGTGAGCCGGTTGGATTTCAGGTGTTCCACCTCGATGCCCAGCGCCCGTACCCGTTCGACGATCCGTTGCCCGTGGGGGTGGTCCAGCGCGGCCGGGGTGGCCACCACCCGGCCGGGGGTCCAGCGGCGCGCGGGCCGGGCCGGCGGCGCGAGGCCGGCCAGGTCGCGGGTCGACACCCGTTCGCCGCTGGCGTCGTGCGGCGCGGCGGGTGCGTCCACGGCGAGCGGCTGGTCGACGTCGACGGCGTCCGGGCTGGTCACCGGGCCGGGGTACCCGTTGCCGCAGGAATCCCACCCGATCGGTCGATCGGCGATTGACGCGATCAGGTGAGAGGAATAACCTTTCGTCTATCTGTAAACCTTGTGAACAGATGTACCTCGACGCGGCGGCGCGCGTCCCCACCGAAGGGACGATCAGGTGATCGCAGAACTCTCCACACGTACCAGACGGATCCTGTCGTTGTTCGTGGCCCTTGTCGTCGCGTTGACCGCCGGTGTCGCGGTCAGCGCCTCGCGCTCCGCGCAGGCCGCCCCGACGTTCAAGGTCCTGGCCTTCTACAACGGCACCTGGGACGACGCGCACATCGATTTCGTCAAGGACGCCCGGGCCTGGTTCCCGCAGGCCGCCGCCCAGCACGGCTTCTCCTGGGAGGCCACCAACAACTGGGGTCTGCTGAACACCGCGAACCTGGCGCAGTACAAGGTCATCATGTTCCTGGACGACGCGCCGCCCGCCGGGCAGCGGGCCGCGTTCCAGCAGTACGTGCAGAACGGCGGGGGGTGGCTGGGCTTCCACGTCAGCGCGTTCACCACCAACCCGTCGAGCTGGAGCTGGTACTACAACACCTTCCTCGGCACCGGCTCGTTCCAGACCAACACCTGGGGGCCGACCCGGGTCACCATGCGCGCCGACAACCGCACCCACGCCGCCACCCGCAACCTGCCCGCGACGTTCCCCTCGTCGATCAGCGAATGGTATTCCTGGAGCAACGACCTGCGGCAGAACCCCAACATCGACATCCTCGCCTCGGTCGACCCGTCCAGCTTCCCGGTCGGCACCGACCCCAACCAGTCCTGGTACGGCGGCTACTACCCGCTCGTCTGGAGCAACCGGCAGTACAAGATGCTGTACGCCAACTTCGGCCACAACGCGATGAACTACAGCACCAAGACCGGGCTGTCCTCCACCTTCGACAGCCCGCAGCAGAACCAACTGCTGATCGACGGGCTGCACTGGCTCGCCGGCGTCGGCACCACGCCCCCGACGACGCCCCCGCCCTCCGACGGCATCTCGCCGACCGCCTGGCACACGGTGGTCAACCGGGGCAACGGCAAGTGCGTGGACGCCCGGGCCGCCGCCAGCGCGAACGGCACCGCCATCCAGCAGTACGCCTGCAACAACAGCGCCGCCCAGCAGTACCAGTTCGCGCCGACCAGCGGTGGCTTCCTGCGGGTCAACAACCGCAACAACAGCGCGCAGGTGCTCGACGTGACAAACGTGTCGACGGCCGACTCCGCGCCGATCCAGCTCTGGAACTACACCGGCGGCAACAACCAGCAGTGGCGGGCCGAATCCGAGGGCGGCGGCTACTACCGTCTGGTCAACCGGCTCAGCGGCAAGTGCCTCGACGTGCCGGGAGCGTCCACCGCGGACAGCGTCCAGCTCATCCAGTACACCTGCAACGGGACCGCCGCGCAGTCGTTCCGGCTGGTGCCGCAGTCATAGCCTTGCCGTAGCGTCCCGGGTCATGGCGATTCCCGACCTGGTGCCGATCGCGCACGAGCCCGACTACCGCACCAGCACGATCGGCCACTACGACAAGGGTCAGTTCTTCGGCTCCGTCACCGCCACCCTCGAGGACGGTGCCGGAGCCGAAGACGACTGGTACCGCCACAAGCGGTGGTACGCGGTGCTGCACCGCTTCGACGCCGACGGCACACACGTCGACTCGGACATCTGGTTCGCCGGCACCAGCGAGGACGAGGACGCCTCCATCGACCGGGCGGAGGCCCGCCTCGCCGAGTGGCTGGACGCGTTGCCCGGCCGGTTCTTCGCCGACATCGCCATCCGGCTGTTCCAGGTCGAGGTCGGCGGGCACGTCTTCGGGCTGGTCGACTGGTCCCACGAGTACGACGGCGCCGACCATGCCGAGTTCCTCCCCGACGACCTCGGGTTCGACCCACCCTGGGACGGCTGCTACGACACCTGACCCGGCTTCTCGTCGAGCGCGGCGGGGCCAGGTGACGTCGGGCCGCCGCGGGCCGACCGCGTCGCGTCGACAGGGATATCCATTGCGGACGCCCCGCCGCCCTCCTACTGTCATCGGTACAAGGTCGAGAGAGCAACCACGAGAGAAACCACGAGGGGAGTACGCCGTGTCCCGACGCGCCCGCACCGATGCCGCTCGGCGTCCGCTTCCTGCCGACGGTTATCTGCTCACCACGCTCATGACCACTGTCTGTAACCCCTTGCGGGGCACCGGGCCGGGGTGGCGCGCCTGACGGCGACGCTGACGCGCGCGTCCGCCGGCCGCCCCTCCCCACCGGGATCGGGCGGCCTTCTCGTATCTACGCGCCGCCCGGCCACCGATGGCCCGTTCCTGATCGATATCGGTCACCCGCACCACCGAAGGAGACCACCATGGGATTCACCCCTCTCGCCGGCACCCGGGCCCCGGTCCGGGTCTGGACCGACCCGTACGCCATCGAGCCGCAGGCCGCCAGGCAACTGCGCAACATCGGTGCGCTGCCCTGGGTGCAGGGCGTCGCGGTCATGCCCGACGTGCACTTCGGCAAGGGCGCCACGGTCGGTTCGGTGATCGCGATGCGGCAGGCCGTCTCGCCGGCCGCGGTCGGCGTCGACATCGGCTGCGGGATGTCGGCGGTCCGTACCTCGCTGACCGCCGCCGACCTCCCGGACGACCTGGCCGCGCTGCGTTCGGCGATCGAGGCCACCATCCCGGTCGGCTTCGCCCAGCGGCAGGACCCGGTCGACACCCGTCGGGTCCGTGGGCTGGAGCAGGCCGGCTGGGACGACTTCTGGGGCCGGTTCGCCGGCCTGGACCGGCGGGTGGCGCAGCTGGAGACGCGGGCACGGCGGCAGCTCGGCACCCTCGGCGGGGGCAACCACTTCATCGAGGTCTGCCTGGAGCAGGGCGGCGCCGACGAGGGACGGGTCTGGCTGATGCTGCACTCCGGGTCCCGCAACATCGGCAAGGAGCTGGCCGAGCGGCACATCGGGGTGGCTCGGGGCCTGCCGCACAACGCCGACCTGCCGGACCGGGATCTGGCGGTGTTCCTCGCCGGCACGCCGGAGATGGACGCGTACCGGCGGGATCTGTGGTGGGCGCAGGAGTACGCGCGCCGCAACCGGGCGGTCATGCTGGCACTGCTCTGCGGCGTGGTGCGCGAGCAGTTCCCGCAGGTCTCCTACGACGAGCCGACCTCATGTCACCACAACTACGTCTCGGAGGAGAGCTACGACGGGGTGGAGGTGCTGGTCACCCGCAAGGGCGCGATCCGGGCCGGCCGGGGTGACCTGGGCATCATCCCCGGTTCGATGGGCACCGGGTCGTACATCGTGCGGGGTCGGGGGAACCCGGACGCGTACTGCTCGGCATCGCACGGAGCCGGGCGGCGGATGTCGCGGGCCCAGGCCAAGCGGACGTTCAGCACGGAGGACCTGGCCGCGCAGACCGCCGGGGTGGAGTGCCGCAAGGACGCCGGGGTGGTCGACGAGATCCCCGGCGCGTACAAGGACATCACCGAGGTGATGGCGCAGCAGGAGGACCTGGTCGAGGTGGTCGCGCACCTCAAGCAGGTGGTCTGCGTGAAGGGCTGACGTGCCGTGCGGGCCGGGGAGACCGGCCCGCACGGCCGCTGCTCAGAAGCCGACGAAGACCCGGCGCAGATCGTCCAGGGTCACCGGGCCGGTCGCCTGCACCCCTTCAGGGGTGTGCTGAGGGCCCAGCCGTCCGGTGGCCAGCCGCAGCCACGCCTCGGCCGGGGCGGTCAGCTCGCCGTCGGGCTGCTCCGGGGCGTCGGTCAACTCGACCCGCTCGCCCAGCCGCAGCCCGAACGTCCGCTCGGGCGCGTGCAGCCGGACCAGCAGGGTGGCCTCCCGCCCGGCCAGCTCCTGCGGCCGGCTGGTCCAGGACAGCATGCCGCCGACCTGGTCGAGCAGCAGCGTCACCGCCCCCGGCGTCACCGCCGCGAACGGGTTGAACGCCACCTCGGTGTCCCACTGGTGCAGGGCGAACTCGCTGAGCCGGAACCGGGCCGCGGTGGCCACGTCGACCGGCTCGGGCAGGAAGCCGAGGTCGATCCGCATGGAGGCCCGGGTCTCGGCGTCCAGCGCCTCGTACGCCTCGACCAGCCGCTCGTTGGTGGCGAGGAATCCGGCGGCGTGCTCGGCCGGGGACATCGCGTCCCAGCGCGCCCAGACGCCGCGGTTGAAGTCCCCGTCCGGGCCGGGCGCACCGGTGCGGGCGGCGTCCAGCGTCGCCAGGTTGATCTCGGCGCCGCTGCCCAGGTGGCTCAGCACCTGGGACACCTGCCACTCGCTGGCACCCGACGGGCGGAGCAGGTCGTCTTCCTTGAGGTCCCGTACGAGCGCGGCGAGCTCCTCGTGGCCCGCGCGCAGAGCGGTGATGATCTGGTCAGCAGGGGTCGACATGGATCTCCTCAAACGGACTTTCGACGATGGTCGGGACGTTACCGGAAGCGGCCGCCGGCCGGCCCACCCCACGCTCGGGGCGTTCCGGCCGGCGGCCACGTCGGTCAGCTCAGCCCATGTGCACGGTGTTACCGGTCGGGATGTCCTCCTTGCGCACCTTCACCAGGAACAGGGTGGCCAGGCCGGCGAGCACGATCAGCACCGCGCCCCAGGCGAACGCCACGCTGTAGCCCTGCACCAGCGCCTCGACCTGGTTGACCGGGTTCGGTGCCCGACCGACAAGGTACGTGGCGACCGCGCTGGTGTAGAGGGTGTTCAGCAACGCGGTGCCCAGCGAGCCACCGATCTGCTGGGTGGCGTTGAGCGTCGCGCTGGCCGCGCCGGCGTCGTGCTCCGGCACCCCGACCAGCGCCAGGCTGGACAGCGGGACGAAGGTGAAGCCCAGACCCAGGCCCAGGATGACCTGGGCGGGCAGCAGATGGGTGAGGAACGACGTGTTCACGTCGATCTGGGTCAGCACCAGCATGCCCACGGCGGCGAGCGCCGAACCGGCGAGCATCAGCGGCTTGGCGCCCAGTCGCGGCATCAGCTGGCTGGCGCCACCCGCGGCGATCAGCACACCGGCGGTGACCGGCAGCGACGCGAGACCGGCCTCCAGGGGCTTGTACTGCAGCACCACCTGGAAGTAGAAGGTCAGGAAGAGGAACGCCCCGAACAGGCCGGCGCCGATCAGCGTCGAGGTGAGGAACGCACCGCCCCGGTTGCGGTCCAGGATGATCCGCAGCGGCAGCAGCGGGTGGCTGGAGCGCATCTCGATGACCACGAAGGCGGCGAGCAGCGCCACACCCGCGGCGATGAAGCCGAGCGTCCCGGTGGCGTCCCAGCCGTCCTCGGCGGCCTTCGTGAAGCCGTAGACCAGGGAGACCAGGCCGGCGGTGACCACGATCGCGCCGGGTACGTCGTAGCGGGTGTTGCCGTGCGCCCGGCTCTCCGGCACCAGCGGGAGCGCGAAGGCGATGGCGATCGCGGCGACCGGGATGTTGACCAGCAGGCACCAGCGCCAGTCGGCGTACTCGGTGAGCACCCCGCCGAGGAGAAGGCCGACGGCCGACCCGCCGCCGGCGATCGCGCCGTACACCGCGAAGGCCTTGGCCCGCTCGGTGGCCTCGGTGAACAGGACGGTGAGCAGCGCGAGCGCGGCCGGGGCGAGCAGCGCGCCGAAGGCGCCCTGCAACGCGCGGGCGGCGAAGAGCATGCCACCCGTGGTGGCGAGGCCGCCCAGCGCGGAGGCGAGCGCAAAACCGGTCATACCGACCAGGAAGGTGCGCTTGCGCCCCCAGTAGTCCGCGATCCGGCCGCCGAGCAGCAGCAGTCCGCCGAACGCCAGCGTGTAGGCGGTGACCACCCACTGCCGGTTCGCGTCGGTGATGCCCAGGTCGACCTGGGCCTGCGGCAGCGCGATGTTCACGATGGTGGCGTCGAGGACGACCATCAGCTGCGAGACCGCGATGACCGCCAGCGCGATCCAGCGACGCGGGTGCGGCGCTCCTGTCGACGCCCCGGCGCCGGGCGCGCCGGGGGCGGTCGAGGTGGTTCCGGGCATGGTGAAGCCTTCCGTGTTGCGAATGTCGAGAGAGATCAGGCCTGGGACGGGCGGTCGTGCTGGTAGCGGAGAACCGGGATCAGCACCTGGTCGACGACCTGGGTGAGGAACACGTCGTCTGCGGGTAGGCCGTGCGCGACGATGCGGGACAGGGTGAGCGCGGGCGCCAGATCGTGGAACAACTCGCGCTCGCCGGCCTCCGGCGGGATCTCCCCCCGGGCGGCGGCACGGACCAGGATGGCGGTGCTGGCCACCCGCCCGGCCGGCAGCACCTGGTGGCGTACCAGGCGTTCCAGCTCGGGGTTGGTCCGCATGGCGAACGTCAACGCCTGCATGAGGTCGCAGTCGGCCACACAGATCGCCGCCGTGGCGCGCAGCAACTCGATCAGGTCACCGCGCAGGGAGCCGGTGTCGGGCGGGTTGTGCACCCCCACGTGCCGGTCGCGCAGAGCGGCGACGACCAACTCGGCCTTGCCGTCCCAACGCCGGTAGATGGTGGCCTTGCTGACGTGGGCGCGAGCGGCGACGGCGTCGATGGTCATCCGGTCGTAGCCGACCTCGCGCACCAGATCGATGACCACGGCGAACAGGTCGGTTTCGGTGCAGCGCGGACCACGAGCGGCCGGCACCCCGGCACTCGCGCCCACTTGCTGACCACCCAGCATCCTCGACGACCCCCCGCGAAACGATGTCGTACCGACACTAGTTCGCGGTTGCCCGAACGTGCAGGCTTTCGTGAGTTGCGTCGCAGGCAGAAGGCGGAACGATTGCGTTTCCTCGTGGAGTCCGCCCGATGAACGCGGTGGTCAGGCGGCGGGTGCGAGGAGCACCGGCACGGTAGTCGTGTTGATCCGCGAGCCGTCGCGCGCGGACACCTCGTACACCTCGATCGTGCCCTTCTGTTCCCGGGTCGTGCGCCAGCCGACCAGCACCCGGTAGCCGCCCCGGCAGCCGCTGCCGCAGCTGGCGGTGCCGAACCCGGTGGCCACCTCCCGGCCGGCGGCGTCCAGGACCCGGACGCTCACCGTGGCCTCGAACACGTCGGCGGTGCCGGTGACGACGAGTGGGGTGGTGACGCGTTCACCGACGATCGGTCCGGTGACCACGATCGGCGGCAGCAGGTCCGCGTAGTCCGCCCGGTCGACCAGGTCCGCACCGTCGAGGCGGACCTGACGCACGGTGGGGAACTGGGTGAGCGTCCACACCACCTGTGCCTCGCGGAGCCGCCGCGCCGCAGGGTCGTCGGCGGACGGGACCCGCAGCGTCGCCGTGCCGTCGGTGATCCTGGTGACCTCGACGCCGGCCGGGACGAGGGTTTCCAGCCCGACGGCGGCCTCCGCCGCTGTGGGCCCTTGGGCCAGCTCGGTCAGCGCCAGCCGGGACGTCGCCACGGTGGCCGGACGGGACCGCCTGGTCGGCACGAGTTGCCCGGCGCGGACGAACCACAACTCGACGGTCACGGTGCCCCGGGCGGGGCCGCTCGTCGGCGTCGACGGGGTGGTCGCGGACGACGCTGGCGGGTCCGCCGGCGGGGTCGGCTCGGGGCGTCCGGACGACGTGGCGCTGGACGGCGCGGCGGTCACCGGGGCTGTGCCCGACGGTGCCGTGGTGGGCGCCGGGCCGAGCGCCCCGGAGCGGGGACTTCCACAGCCGCCCACGAACAGTGCGGCGACGAGCACCGCCCCGACGACACCGCGCGGGCTCACGCCGCACCGTCCACCGGAGTGTCGACGCCGGAACGGCCCGTGCGATCGTCATCGGTCGTCGCACTGCCCGCCGGCAGTTCCAGCCGGAAGCAGGCACCGGCGCCGGACCCGCTGCGGACGCTGAGCACGCCACCGAGAAGGGCCGCGTGTTCCCGGGCGATGGCCAGCCCGAGCCCGCTGCCCGGCCGGGAGCGGGACCTGTCGACCTGGTGGAACCGGTCGAACACCCGGGACAGATGCTCCGCCGGGATGCCCGGCCCCTGGTCGGTGACCTCGAAGACGACAAGCGAACCCTCACCGACGACGGTGGCCCTGATCTCCCCGCCGCCGTGCTCGACCGCGTTGGCGACCAGGTTGGCCAGCACCCGTTCCAGCCGACGCGGGTCGGTGCGCAGCGGGACGGCGTCGCCGCCGACGAGCACCCGATCCGCCCAGCCGCGCGCGGCGACGATGCCGTGCAGCAGCGCCGTCGCGTCGACCGGCTCGACGGTCGGCTGCTCCCGTCCGGCGTCCAACCGGGAAATCTCCATCAGGTCCTCGACCAGCCGGCGCAGCCGGGCCACGTCGCCGACCAACAACCGCGCGGCCGGCCGGGCGTCGTCGGGCAACTGGTCGAGGTGCTCGCGCAGCAGCGACGCCGCGGCCACCAACGCGGTCACCGGGGTACGCAACTCGTGCGCGACGTCGGCGGTGAACCGCCGCTCGCGGGCCTGGGCGGCCGACAGTGCACCGATCTTCGACTCCAGTGCCTCGGCCATCTCGTTGAACGTCGCCGCCCAGGCGCTGAACTCGTCGCGCCCGCGTACCGGCAGGCGGGTGGCGAGCAGGCCCTCGGTGAGCGCTCGGGCGGCCCGGCTGGCCCGGCCCACCGGCTCCAACGTGCGACGGGCCAGCGCGTGACCCACCCCGGCGGCGAGCAGCACCACGAGTACCCAGCCCGCCACCAGGGCGGTCCGCAGCTGACCCAGGTCGGTGGCGACGTCGTCCTCCACGGTGAGGACGTACAGCTCGGCGGTCGAGCCCGGGATACGGCCGCCGACCACCAACAGCCGGGGACGGTCCGCCGGTGCGGAGCGCTGGTAGCCGAGCTGCCCGCCCGCCACGGTGGCCCGCAACCCGGTGCCCAGCTCCGGGGCGTACGCGGGGTGCGAGGGGCGGGCCGGGCCGTCGACGAGCACCACGTGCCGGCCGCTGGCCTCGAAGCTGGTGAGCAGGTCGGTGCTGCGCTGCTCGGTCAAGGGGAGGAACTGCCCGGCGAGGACGAGTTGGTAGCGGGCGTCGGCGGCGGCCTCCTGCAACGACGCGTCCCACCAGGACTGCCGCAGCAGCAGCCCGGTCCCGCCGGCGAGCAGCCCGGCCGAGACCCCGGCGACCAGGACGAACGCGACGGTCAGCCGGCGCCGCAGGCGGCCCGGGGGCACCGCGCGTCCGGCCATCGCCGTCCCTCCCGTCAACCGGTCGACAACTTGTAGCCGGCACCCCGCACGGTCTGGACCAGCCGCGGCCGGGCCGGATCCTCCTCGATCTTGGCGCGGAGCCGTTGCACGGCCACGTCGACGAGTCGGGAGTCGCCCAGGAAGTCGTGGCTCCACACCAGGTGCAGCAGCAGCTCCCGGGTGAAGACCTGGCCGGGTCGACGGGCCAGCTCCAGCAGCAGGCGGAACTCGGTGGTGGTCAGCGCCACCTCCCGGCCGTGCCGGCGGACCACGAAGCCGCCGGCGTCGATCTCCAGGCCGCCGACCTCGATGAGTGTCGACGGGACGGGTGCGCTCGCCCGACGCAGCACCGAGCGGACCCGGGCCACCAGCTCGGGCAGGTCGAAGGGCTTGCGCAGGTAGTCGTCCGCGCCGCACTCCAACCCGACCACCACGTCGATGGTGTCGGTGCGCGCGGTCAGCATCAGGATCGGCACCTGACTCGTCCGCCGGATCTCCCGGCAGACCTCCAGGCCGTCCAGTGTGGGCAGCATGACGTCGAGCACGATCAGATCGAGGGGGTTGGCCCGCCACGCCGCCAGGGCCTGCCGCCCGTCGACGGCGCTGTCGACCCGGAAGCCGGCGCGGCGCAGCCCGAGGACGGTGATCTCCCGGATGGAGGCGTCGTCCTCGACCACCAGTACTCGGCCCTCCATCACCTGAGGGTAGACCCGCCGACACGCTGCGCAGTCCTGGTAGAACGGCTGATCCCAGAGACCAGGCAGTCTCTCCGCGAAGCACCGTCCAACCGCTAAGGTCGGATGATTTCGGCACGCCTCGATCAGTTCACACGAAAGGGCACGACGTGCAACGTCATGGCTGCGTGATTCGACTTCGCCCGGACCAGCGGGAAACCTACCTGCGGCTGCATGCCGAGGTCTGGCCGAGCGTCGAGCAGACGCTGCGCGACGCCAACTTCCGCAACTACACCATCTTTCTCCACGGCGACCTGCTCTTCGGCTACTACGAGTACGTCGGTGACGACTACGAGGCCGACCTGCGGTTCATCGCCGCCGATCCGCAGACGCAGGAGTGGTGGAAGCTGACCGACCCGTGTCAGGAGTCGATCGCCGAGCCCGGCTCGGGGGACTGGTGGGCCCCGATGCGCGAGGTCTGGCACCTGACCCACGAGGCCTAGCCGGACTACCGTGCCCGTGGCGCGGCTGCGTCGATCATGGAGTCGTGGTGCCCGTTGTGGTGACCGGTGCCCGCTATGTCACCCACCACAGCTCCATGATCGACGAGGTGAGGCGTCCTCACCACTGGTGGGCGACGTCGAGCACGACCCGACTGTGCGCACCGGGGCCGGTCAGCACGAGCACGCGGAACGGCAACCGGGCCCGAACACCCACCGCGAAGGTGCTGTAGCCCTCGAAGCTGCCGCCGAAGACGACGTCCCGCAGCGTCGAGTAGCGCAGCGGGTTCGCGACGTGCTCACCTACCGCGTAGGGCACGGTGCCCTGGTGCGCGTCGTCGTACGCCGGGGCGCGCAGCGAGACCCGTAGCAGGGCACCGCCGGCGGTGTACGGCGACAACGCCAACCCCTCGCCCTCGGTCCAGGTCTCGCCGTAGCCGACGGCGTAACCGTCGACCGACCCGGCGAACTCGAACACGACCCGGTCGTAGCAGTCGTGCCGGCCGGTCCGTACCTCGGTCAGCGGGGCGTCGCTCAGGGTGCCGGCCGACTTCTCCGCGCTGCCCCAGGTGATCCCGCAGTAGGCCGCCGCGCTGCTTCTGGTGCCCGCCGCGCTGCTGCTGCCCACGCCGGCGACCAGTCCGGCAAGGACGACCGCCAACGCGGTCAGTGCGCTCCTGATCCTCATCATGGCTCTCCGTTCGATGGTCGGGGTCACGTGGCGGCGACGTTGCCGGTGGCCCTCTGTCGCCACCGTCGTCCTGCCTCGGCACGGGCGCTTCGCTGCGGTGTAACCGCTGGGTAACAGCCGCCGACCGGGCCGGTATGACGCTTCCGCTATGACAGTTACCGACCACCAACGGCCTAACATCGACACACATCGATAACCGGTGGCCGATGGTCGCCGGACGACCGCAGGGGAGTGCGTGATGTTCCGACGACAACTGCGACGTGTGGCGCTGGCCATGCTCGCGGCGACCCTGGCGGCAGCCGGGGTGCAGCTCACCACCGGCGCGCCGGCCGCCGCCGTCCGAACCGTCTACTACGACGCGAGCCGGACCGGCGAGTTCCGCACCAACTTCGACCAGGCCGCGCAGATCTGGAACAGCCGGGTCAGCAACGTCCGGCTGCTGGCCGGCACCCCGGCCAGCATCACCATCTACGTCGACGACGGCTGGCCCCGGGCGCAGCCGACCGGCCTCGGCTCGGGACGGATCTGGATGGGTCGCACGGCCGTCAACCAGGGCTACGACCGCAACCGCATCGCCGCCCACGAACTCGGTCACATCCTGGGCCTGCCGGACCGGCGTACCGGCCTCTGCTCCGACCTGATGTCCGGCAGCAGCGCACCGGTCTCCTGCCGCAACGCGAACCCCAGCTCCGCCGAGGCGAGCCGGGTGAACTCGCTGTTCGCCGGCAGCCTGGCCGCACCGGCCAGCACCACGTACACCTGGGACGGCGCCTCGGACATCGCGCCGACGGTGGTCGGCGGCCGTCCGGCCTCGGAGAACTACCCCTTCATGGTGTACGTCTCCGGCTGCACCGGCACCCTGATCAAGGGCAACTGGGCGGTCACCGCCAAGCACTGCTCGACGCCGTCCTCGGTGCGGGTGGGCAGCATCAACCGCACCAGCGGCGGCACCGTGGTGCGGGTGACCCGGGCGGTCAACCACCCGAGCGTCGACGTCAAGCTGCTGCAACTGTCCAGCTCGGTCACCTACGCCCCGGCACCGATCCCGAGCACCTCCGGCGCGGTCGGCACGGCCACCCGGATCATCGGTTGGGGCCAGACCTGCGCGCCCCGGGGCTGCGGCTCCGCCCCGGCGGTCGCCAACGAGCTGGACACGTCCATCGTGGCCGACAGCCGGTGCTCCGGCATCAACGGCCCGTACGAGATCTGCACCAACAACACCAACGGCAACTCCGGCGCCTGCTACGGCGACTCCGGTGGCCCGCAGGTGCGCCGCGTCAACGGGGTGTGGAACCTGATCGGCGCGACCAGCCGGGCCGGCAACAACAACTCCACCTGCGCCACCGGCCCGTCCATCTACGTCGACCTGCCCTCGATCCGATCGTGGATCTCGACCCAGGTCGGCGGCCTGCCGGTCTGACCACGAGAGACGCCGGAGGCGGGGACGCGCAACACGTCCCCGCCTCCGGCGTGGCAGGGTCACCCACCCGATACCACGATGCGTTACGGTGCCTGGCACATCGATACACCGGAGGTGGCCGTCGTGCCTGCCGTCGTCGCCCTCGTGCTGACCCTCGCCCTCGCGCCCACACCGTCGCCGTCGGCCACCTCGGGCCCGGTCGGTGACCTCCTCGGTGGTGTCGGTCGGCTCGTCGACGACCTGCTGGACGGCGACCGCCCGCCGAGCGTCACCCCGACCCCGTCGTCCACGCCAGGCCCGCCGTCGTCCACCCCCCGGCCCGGTGCCGCGGTGCCCACCGTGACCACCCCGCCCGTCGTGTCGTCTGCCGGTGCCAGACCTCCGGCGGCACCCGCCGCGCCCGCCCGCCCCGGCGCTGGTGAGAGCCCGGGCACCCGCCAGGCCGAGGTGCCCGTGCGCGACGCCGACGCCCCCGCTCCGGTCGCCGCGCCGCCGGCCGACTCCGCCCGCGACAGGTGGCCGCCCCTGTCCTACCTGCTGCTCCTGGGTGTCCTGGCGGTGCTGGCACTGCTGGTCCTGCGTCGCCGTGCGCCAGGCCCCTCCGCCGCGCCGGTGCCCACCCCCGCACCCACCCCCGCCCCCGCTCCCACTCCCGACCCTGGTTCCGCGCCGGACAATGTCAGCCGGCTGCCGACCAGCCTGAACGCCGTCTACGAGTTGGGCCGGCTGGACGAGCGGCTGGAGCAGGAACGTGGCCGCCGCACCTGAGGCAGCGCCTGCGAGCGATCGGGGTCAGTGCGCGGAGTAGGCGCCCTCGCGACGCGGGATCTCGTCGTCGTACGCCCCGACCGGCCCGCTGTAGCGAACCTTGCCCTGCGGGTACGGCCAGGCGTTCGCGGTGCAGCCGTGCAGACCCAACGTCTGTTGCTGCATCACCGGCGCGGGTCGGCCCCGACCGGGGCACCGTTCGTGACCGAACCCGAGTTTGTGCCCCACCTCGTGGTTGACCATGTACTCCCGGTAGGTGGCCAGGCTCGCCCCGTACCCGGGCACACCCTTGACCCAACGCGCCACGTTGAGCACCACCCGACCACCGTTACGGCACGAGGTGTAGCCCTCCGGCTGGTCCTGGCAGAGGGTGTCACGGGTGCCCGGAGTGGCCAGGTAGATGGTGAAGTCGGTCGGGTCGTCGGCTCCCACCCGGCGCAGTCGCCAGGCCCCGCCGGCGGTCCAACCGCGCGGATCGTCCAGGGTCGCGGTGACCGCCGCGGCGATGTCCGCCACCGGAAGGCCCCGGATGTCGCGCTCCACGGCGACCCGGTACCGCAGCAACGTGCCACGGCCGGTCCGCGCCGGTGCGGTCTCGCCGGGCGCTGTCGCCCAGCGGTTCCCGCCGGAGGCGGGGTAGCTGATCGGGACGGCAGGCACGGAATTCGGAACCACGTCGACGACCCCGGTCGGCCCGCCGGTGGCGACCGGCGCGACGTGCCCGTCGGGCGACGGCCCGGCGGCGACGGGATCGTTCGCAGGCCGCCCGGCGGCCGGCAGTCCGCAACCGGTGAGCAGCGCCACCACGAGTAGCAGCGTCGCCGAGGCGGAACGCCATCGGTGGGTAACCTTCGTCGACATGTCTCTCCCCTCGCGCGGCGCTCGGCGGCGGCGCGGAGGAGAAGACGGGTGACCGTGCCGAAAAGTTGATGTGACCCACCGCTCAACCTTTCGCCGACCTGACCCGTCCATAGCGGTGTGGCACGGGGGAGGTTCACGGTGGCGCGGGGCGACGCGGAGTTCGTCGAGTTCGCGCGGGCGGCGTCCGCGCGACTCGTGCACGCCGCGTTCCTGATGACCGGCGACCACCACCTGGCCGAGGACGCCGCGCAGACCGCCCTGGCCCGCACCTACGCGTCGTGGTCGCGGATCCACGACGACGACGCCTACGGGTACGCCCGTCGCACCCTGGTCAACCATCTGGTGGACGGGTGGCGGCGGCCGATGCGCGAGTACGCGACCGAAGAGGTGCCGGAGCAGCGGCGCGCAGACGTGGCCGACGAGGTGGCCACCCGGCGCTGGTTGATCAGCATCCTCGGCGCGCTCAGCCCTCGGGAGCGGGCCATCGTCGTGCTGCGCTACTACTTCGACCTACCGGAGGCACAGGTGGCCCGGGAGCTCGCCGTATCCGTGGGCACGGTCAAGAGCACCAGCTCACGGGCCCTGGAGAAACTGCGCACCGCCGGGCCGCGGCACGCCGACGAGGAGGCGCGCCGATGAGCGAGCTGGAGCAGCTCCGCCACGCCATGCGTGCGACCGAGCGCCCGGACACCGTCCTCGACCTGGCCGCCGTGATGCGCGACGGGCGGCGGTTGCGTACCCGTCGGCGGGTCGCCGGAGCCGGGGCGGCGACGCTCGCCGCCGGGCTGGCCGCCGTCGTCGTCGTGGTGGCCGTCGACGCCCGGTCGGGTGGTCCGCCGACGCCCGATCGTCCACCACCGGTCGCCATCGCCCCGTCACCGGTCGGTGTCTCGCCGACACTGGCGAGGTCGTTGGAGCCCACCCCGCCACCGCCAACGGCCGACGACGTGCCGTCGCCGAAGCCGCTGGGCCAGGTGATCGACAGCGAGGTGCGCCACGGCGTCGACCAGCGGGTGTATTACGTCGTCCGGGTGTCCGTGCCCGGCGAGCCGAAGGTGACCATCGGGCTGGCCGCCGGTCGCCGCCTCCCGGACGGCATGCTGACCACGGACATCCTGGTCAACGACGTGCAGGGGGCTGACCGCAGCCCCGGGTTCCATCAGATCGGTTACGACGAGAGTTCGTCGACGGCCCCGGTGCCCACCTTCGGCTACTTCGTCGGCCCCGCCCACCGCATCACCGGCACGGTGGACGGGCGGCAGGTCGATGCCCGCCTGGCCCGATGGAGTGTCGACAAACAGGTGGTGATCTTCTGGTTCGAGCCCACCACGCTGACCCCGGGGGAGCGGCTCGACGGCATCATCGCCCGCGACGCCGCCGGCGGGCGACTCTGACGCCGACGGCTGGTCACCCCGGGCGGGTCACTCAGGCCGGGTCGTCCAACCGACGCTCGATGGTCACCGTCGTCCCCTCGACCGTGGAGACCAGCCGCACGTCGCCGTAGGCGTTCATCAGCAGCGCGCCGCGGCCCCGGTCCATCGCCGGCCGACGGTCCCGCCAGGTGCCGAAGTCCCGCACCGAGATCCGGACCAGACCGTCACCCACCTGGACCCGCACCCGCACCTCCGGACGGCTGGGCCGCTGTGCGTGCTCGACGGCGTTGTTCACCGCCTCGGACGCGGCCAGCAGCAGATCCTCCAGCACGTCCGGGTCGACAGCGAGCTCGCGCAGCGTCCGGCGGACATCCCCGCGCATGACCGCCGCCGAGGTGGGCTCGGACGGGTACGTCCAACCCACGTCCAGGACGTCGCCCGATCCGTACCGGTCGGCCGGAGCATCCCGCACGGACGCGTCGGTCCCCGGTGTGCCGGTGGTGCTCGCGAGCACGTCCGCCGACGGCCCCCCGGTCTCGGCCGTCGGCTCCCCGACCCCCGTCACGGCCCGTGCCGGTGCGGCATCGACCGTTCCCGTCCCGGCCGGGTCGTCGCGGTCACGGGCCCGGCGGATGGCGGCCCGGATCCGGGCGATCAGCTCGGTCGCGGCGAACGGCTTCACCAGGTAGTCGTCGGCACCCAGGCCCAGCCCTTCCGCGCTGGCCTCACCGCCGGCGCGGGCGGACAGCACCAACACCGGCAGCGCACGGGTCGCCGGGTCCGCGCGTAGCCGGCGCAGCAGCTCGAAACCGTCCAGCACCGGCATCATCACGTCGGTGAGGACCAGGTCGGGCCGTTCGCGGTGGACCTCGTCGAGGGCCTGCCGGCCGTCGGTGACGGCGCGTACCCGCCAGCCCTGCCCGGTGAGCAGCCGGCTGAGGTACGCCCGCATGTCGGTGTTGTCGTCGGCGATGAGGATTCGCGCGCCGGCCAGCTCGTCCACGGCCGGCCCGCAGGCGTGCTCGGGCTCCGTCGGACTGTCGCCCACCTCGGCGAGCCAACCGGCCGCCTCCTCGGCAGCGGCGCGGGCCGCGTCGCCCCGCCGGTCCACCGGCGCTCCGGTCACCGCGCTGCGCCGTGTCGCCGACCACGGCAGCACCACGGTGAAGGTGCTGCCGACGCCCACCTGGCTGGTCACCCGGACCTCGCCGCCCTCCAACCGGGCCAACTCGTGCACCAGGGCCAGGCCGATGCCGGTGCCCTCGTGACTGCGCGAGCGCGCGCCCCGCACCCGGTGGAAGCGTTCGAAGAGCTTCGGCAGGTCCTGCTCGGCGATGCCGATGCCGGTGTCCGCGACGGTGAGGCGTACCTCGTCGTCGTCGGCGGTCAGGCTGACCCGGATCCGCCCGATGAACGTGTACTTCAGGGCGTTGGACAGCAGATTGGTGACGACGCGCTCCCAGTTGACCGGGTCGATCGTGACCGGCCGTGGCAGCGGCGGGCAGACCACCTCCAGGGTCAGCCCGGCCCGCTCGACGGCGGCCCGGAACACGCCGGCGAGCTCCGCGGTGAGCGCGGACAGGTCGACCATCCGGGCATCGCTGCGAGCGCGACCGGCTTCCAGGCTGGAGAAGGTGAGCAGGCTGTTGACAAGCGTCAACAGTCGGGTGGCGTTGCGCCACGCGGTCTCCACCCGCTCCCGCTGCACGGGCGCCAGGGGTGCGGTGGCGTCGGTGAGGGCGTCGGCCAGCGGGCCGAGCATGAGGGTCAACGGCGTGCGGAACTCGTGGCTGACGTTGGCGAAGAAGTCGGTCTTCACCCGATCCAGCTCGGCCAGCGCCTCGATCCGGCGCCGCTCCTCCTCGTGCTCCTGCGCGTTGCGCAGCGCCAGGGACGCCTGTTGCGCAAGGAGTTGGTGGAAGGACCGGTAGGCCTCGTCGAGCTTTCGGCTGGGGCTGACCCCGGCCAGCAGGACACCCAGCGGCTGGTCCTCGTCGCCGGAGGGCAGCGGCAGCGCCAGCGCGGTGTGGACCGGGTCGTCCCACGCGCCGGCGGGCAGCGGCATCCGGTCGGCGACGTCGGACACCTGGACCTGACGACCCTCGGCGGCGTCCGGCAGCCCCCAGGCGTGCGCGGCCGGGCCCGGGTGGGCCAGGTCGACGGTGTCCGGCATCGCGCTCTGGTCGCCGCCGGTGCGGGCGAGCCGCCGCAGGGACGCCCCGTCGCGCAGGTAGATGGCAGCGAATGGGACGTCCAGCGGGTGACCGCCGATCGCGTCGATCAGGCGTGCGCCGGTCGCGTCCACGTCGACGGTGCGACCGTCACCGAGAACGGACAGGTCGTGCAACAACCGCAGCCGGCGTTCGCCGACCACCTGCTCGGTGACCTCGCTGCACACGGTGAACACGCCGACGGTGCTGCCGTCGTCGTCGCGGGCCGGGGCGTGCGAGACGCTGAAGTACGCCTCCTCGCGGTAGCCGGCCCGTTCCAGCAGCAGCCGGAGGGCGGGGACCCAACTGGCCACCCCGGTGGTCATGGCCTGCTTGATCAGTGGGGCGAGCACGTCCCAACCCTCGGCCAGGGTCACCCGCACGTCGTCGCCGAGCGCGGCGGGGTGCTTGTCGCCGATCAGGGTGGAGTACGCGTCGTTGTAGAGCTGGGAGAACTCCTCGCCCCAGAGCAGCAGCATGGGGTACCGGGAGGACAGGACCAGCCGGACCGCGGCGCGCAGGCTCTGCGGCCATCCGTCCACCGAGCCGAGCGGCGTGCGCGCCCAGTCCAGCCCCGCCATCAGCCGACCGGTGTCGCCACCGCCGCTGAACAGGTCAATGCTGGGTCGTGTCACGGTCGACCCGGCCCCATCGCAAGCCCCCGTTCCGGGCCCGACGACCCCTGCTGGTGTTACCTACCCATCCTGACACCTCTACTCACCTGTGCCGAAGCCGGTACCCATCGTCGAACCGGTGGTGGTACAGGACGAACGACCGATGCCCATCGCATCGACATCTGTAAGTGTCTCGGGTATCTCTCCAACCCCGAGGAGCCCTCATGAGAGGCAGAACGCTGAGCGCGGGAATCGCGCTTGCCGTGTTCGCCGGGATGACGGTGACGCTGGCCGCCCAGCCGGTGGCCGCGTCACCCACGACCGCGACGACGATGGCCCGGCCGATCGCCGCCACCGTCGCCGCGTTGGCAGCACCGGACATTTCCGTCACCAACCTCCAAGCCCACCTCACCCAGTTCAATGCCATCGCCACCAGCAACGGCGGCAACCGACGGGCCGGCTCGGCCGGCTACACAGCCTCGCTCACCTACGTCAAGAGCAGGCTCCAGACCGCCGGCTACACCGTCAGCGAGCAGTACTGCTCCAGCTGCAGGTACCCGTCGAACAACCTGATCGCGGAGTGGCCCGGCGGCCCGGCCGACCAGGTGGTCATGTTCGGCGCCCACCTGGACGGCGTCTCGGCTGGCCCCGGCATCAACGACAACGCCACCGGCTCGGCGACACTGCTGGAGAACGCGCTGGTCCTGGCCGCGCAGAACCCGACCATGACCAAACGGGTGCGGTTCGCCTGGTGGACCGACGAGGAGCAGGGGCTCAACGGCTCCCGGTTCTACGTCAACTCGCTCAGCGCCACCCAGCGCGGCTACATCAAGGGCTACTACAACTTCGACATGGTCGGCTCGGTCAACGGCGGCTACTTCATCAACCGGGTCACCTCGACCACGGCGGCGCCGCTGAAGGCGTACTGGGACTCGTTGGGTCTGCAGCCCGAGGAGAACGTCGAGGGTCAGGGTCGCTCCGACGACTACTACTTCCAGCAGGCCGGCATCCCCACCTCGGGCTACGCCGCAGGTGCCAGCGCCCGTAAGACCAGCGCCCAGGCGGCCAAGTGGGGCGGCACCGCCAATGCCGCGTACGACCCGTGCTACCACCGGTCCTGCGACACCACCGCCAACGTCAGCGCCACCGTGTTGAACCGGGCGGCCGACGGTGTCGCGTACGCGCTGTGGCAGCTCGCTGTCGGCGGCGGCAGCCCCGGTTGTGTCGGCGGCCAGGTGATCGGTAACGGCGGCTTCGAGAACGGCAGCACGCCGTGGACCGCGTCCTCCGGCGTGATCACCAACTCCAGCAGCCAGCCGGCCCGGACCGGGTCCTACAAGGCGTGGCTCAACGGCAACGGCAGCACCCGCACCGAGAGCCTGACGCAGTCGGTGACCGTGCCGGCCGGTTGTGCCAGCTACACGCTGTCGTTCTGGCTGCACATCGACACCGCCGAGACCACCGGCTCCACGGCGTACGACCGGCTCACCGTGCAGTTCGGCTCCACCACGCTGGCGACGTACTCCAACCTCAACGCCGCCGCCGGCTACACCCAGCGCAGCTTCAACGTGGCCGGGTTCGCCGGTCAGACGGTGACCCTCAGGTTCACCGGCACCGAGGACTCGTCGCTGCAGACCAGCTTCGTGATCGACGACGTGGCGTTGCAGGCGAGCTGACCGCGTACCCGAGAAAGGGCCGCCACCGGTTCTTCCCGGTGGCGGCCCGTCACGTCATGGGTCAGGGGAGCTGCGGGTAGAGCGCGGACACGCCACCGGGGAACCCGGCCTGCACCTGCCGGCTGATGTCGTCGGCGACGATCTCGTACGCGTCGGCCTCGATGCCGTCCACCCCGAGCCGCGCGATCACCGCCGGGTCGGACTTCGGGCTGGTCACCGTCGCGGCCATGTCGGTGTCCAGGTAGCCGACGTGCAGCCCGGCGACCCGGATGCCCCGCTCGGCGAGCTGGAGGCGCAGCGCGTTGGTCATCGCCCACTCGGCGGACTTCGCGGCGCCGTAGGCCCCGTGCATCGGGAAGTTCACCCAGGACAGCACCGAGAGCACGTTGAGGATCGTCCCGCCACCGTTGCCGGCGATGACCGGCGCGAACGCCCGGACCATCGACAGTGTGCCGATGTAGTGGGTCTCCAGCTCCTGTCGAACGAGGTCCAGGTCACCCTCGAGGAGGTCGGTGCGGGTGTCGATGCCGGCGTTGTTGACCAGCAGGTTCACGCCGCCGGCCAGCTCGGCGGCGGCGGCCACCGAGGCGGGGTCGGTGATGTCCAGGCGCACCGGCGTCACGCCGGGCAGATCCACGCTGTCCGGGTTGCGGGCGCCGGCGTAGACGGTGGCGCCACGGGCGAGGAGTTCGGCGGCCAGGTGGCGGCCGAAGCCACGGTTGGCGCCGGTGACGAGGGCGGTGCTTCCAGAGATCTTCATGGCGGTCACGCTATCCCACCTGACTTCTGTCAACCAAAGTCAGCTATGTCACACCGGTGGCCCCCCTCAATCGGGAATGAGACCCGGACGCGGCAGCACCCCGGCCGGTGACTGCTCGTATCCTTTCCGCGAAACCCCGCACGAGCCGAGATGGGAGACGGTGTGAGCAAGCAGGCCGAAACGTTGGAGTTCCAGGCCGAGGCGCGTCAGCTCCTCCAGTTGGTGGTCCACTCGATCTATTCGAACAAGGACGTCTTCCTGCGGGAACTCATCTCGAACGCGTCCGACGCGCTGGACAAACTGCGACTGGCCACGCTCGTCGACAAGGACCTCGTCGCCGACACCGACGACCTGCACGTCACGCTCGAGGTCGACAGGGAGGCCCGCACCCTCACCGTGCGGGACAACGGCATCGGGATGACCCGCGACGAGGTCGTCCAGTTGATCGGCACCATCGCCAAGTCGGGCACCGCGGAGCTGCTGCGCCAACTGCGCGAATCCGCCGACGCCCGCGCCTCGCAGGACCTGATCGGTCAGTTCGGCGTCGGCTTCTACGCGGCGTTCATGGTCGCCGACCGGGTCACCCTGCTGACCCGCAAGGCCGGCGAGACCGGCGCAACCCGCTGGGAGTCCACCGGCGAGGGCACGTACTCGATCGAGGCGGTGGACGAGGCCCCGCAGGGCACCACGGTGACCCTGCACCTCAAGCCGGCCGACACCGAGGACAACCTGCACGACTACACCGCCGAGTGGACCGTCCGCGACATCGTCAAGCGATACTCCGACTTCATCGCCTGGCCGATCCGGATGACCGTCGAGCGCCCCGGCGCCGACGGCGAGGCCGCCACCAGCGAGGTGCAGACCCTCAACTCGATGAAGGCGCTCTGGGCGCGGCCCCGCGACGAGGTCGACGCCGCCGAGTACAACGAGTTCTACAAGCACGTCAGCCACGACTGGGCCGACCCGCTCGAGGTCGTGCACATGAAGGGCGAGGGCACCTTCGAGTACGAGGCGCTGCTGTTCCTGCCCAGCCACGCCCCACTGGACCTGTTCTCCCCGCAGGGCCGCCGAGGCGTCCAGCTCTACGTCAAGCGTGTCTTCATCATGGACGACTGCGAGGCGCTGGTCCCGACCTACCTGCGCTTCGTCAAGGGCGTGGTCGACGCGCACGACCTGTCGCTGAACATCTCCCGGGAGATCCTCCAGCAGGACCGGCAGATCCAGATCGTCCGCCGCCGGCTGGTCAAGAAGGTCCTCGCCACCGTCAAGGACCTGAAGGCCAACCACCCCGAGCGCTACCGCACCTTCTGGACCGAGTTCGGCGCGGTGGTCAAGGAGGGGCTGATCGACGACACCGACAACCGCGACACCCTGCTGGACATCCTGTCGGTCGCCTCCACCCACGACGCGGCCGAGCCCACCGACCTGGCCGGTTACGTCTCGCGGATGAAGGACGGCCAGAGCGACATCTGGTACGCCACCGGCGACTCCCGGGCCGCCATCGAGAACTCGCCGCACCTGGAGGCGTTCCGGGCCAAGGGCCACGAGGTGCTGCTGCTCACCGACCAGGTCGACGAGGTGTGGGTCGAGCGGGTCGGCGCGTACGACGGCCGGCCCCTGCGCTCGATCGCCAAGGGCGAGATCGACCTGGACACCGACGAGGAGAAGAAGCAGGCCGAGGCCGAGCGCGAGCAGCAGCGACAGGAGTTCGCCACCCTGCTCGACTGGCTGGGCACCACCCTGAGCGACAGTGTCCGGGAGGTCCGGCTGTCCTCCCGACTGACCACCTCACCGGCCTGCGTCGTCGGCGACGCCCACGACCTCACTCCGACCCTGGAGAAGATGTACCGGGCGATGGGGCACGAGGTGCCTCCGACCAAGCGGATCCTGGAGATCAACCCGGGGCACCCGCTGGTCTCCGGGCTGCGCAAGGCCCACGAGCAGGGGAGCGACCCGGCAGCCCTGACCGAGACCGCGGAGCTGCTCTACGGCCTGGCGGTGCTCGCCGAGGGCGGTGAGCTGACCGACCCGGCCCGCTTCACCCGGACGCTCGCCGACCGGCTGGCGCGCACTCTGTAGACGGTCGCCCCTCCGGCCGGCGGGCCGCCCGACCAGGGGCCCGCCGGCCGATCCGGCGTACGGCGTCGAGCATCCGATCAGCAACGGACACGTCGAGTTCCTTTGGCGAGCGATACATCGAACCGCTGCGCCGTACCGTGGTCCTGTTCCTTCACGAGGCCTGATCCGAAACGGTCCACTGTGGCCTCTGCACAGTGTCCGACCGGCCGCAACCGCTGCGGAGGGCGCCCCGCGTACCCCGGTGAAGAACTTCACAGGGGTTGGGCGATCGTCACCGGCCGTGCCTAACGTCGGTCGGGTTCGCCACTGCGGACACCACGGCCGGCAACGCCTAATCCTGCCCCCGGCCGTCGGAACCCAGTCACCCGGGCAGGAGCGGGGGACCCACATGTTCCTCGGTGCACGTCACCTCGGGGTGAAGCCGCCACCGTGCGGCCGGGCTCCTCGGCCCGAACCCGACAGCTCACCTCGCCGGCGTGGAGGAAGCTCACATGACGTCTGTTCACACGCCCCGTCATCGACGGGTCACCACCCGCCGTCTCGCCGTCGGCACCCTGGCCGTCGGCGCGGTCACCGGCGCTGTCGCCCTCTTCGGCCCGGCCGCCCCGGCCCAGGCCGGAGTCAACTGGGATGCGATCGCCCAGTGCGAGTCCGGCGGTAACTGGAAGATCAATACCGGCAACGGCTACTTCGGCGGCCTGCAGTTCTCGCAGAGCACCTGGGCCGGTTACGGCGGCAAGAAGTACGCCGCCCGCGCCGACCTGGCCAGCCGCGGCGAGCAGATCGCCATCGCCGAGAAGGTGCTCGACGGGCAGGGCATCGGCGCGTGGCCGACCTGCGGAAAGAAGGGCGGCTCGTCGGGCGGCTCCGCCACGAAGTCGTCGACGAAGTCCACCGCGAAGTCCACCGCGAAGCCCACGGAGCGGTCGTCGCGCGGCGAGCAGCCGGCGACCCGCAGCCACGAGCGCACCGCGCCGCCGGCAGGCGGCCAGACGTACCTGGTCAAGCCGGGCGACACCCTGTCGGAGATCGCCGACGCCCACCGGGTGTCCGGCGGCTGGCAGGCGCTGTACCAGCACAACCGGCAGCTGATCGGGGCCGACCCCGGTCTGATCTTCCCCGGTCAGAAGCTCAGCCTCTGACGGATGGCACACGAACGCTCGGCCGGGTCACCGGCCGAGCGTTCGTGTGTACGGTGCTGGTCAGCCCGAGTGGCCGGGCCGGGTTCGAGTCACGCAGCCGAGGCAGACGCCTTCGGCGCTCGACGCGACGCCACCGGGCCGACGTTGCGACCCCAGCGGGAGGCCGGCACCGATTCCGCGCCGGCATCGACGCCGTCGAGGGTCAACTCGACGGAGTCGGACGCGCCGCGGGACAGGCGCAGCGAATGCTCGGCGCCCTGGCGGGCGGCGCACGGCCAGGACTGCCCGGCGCACTGGAGGTTGCGGCAGTGACCCTCGTCGTCCGGCTCGTGGGCGCTCAGCACGTCGATCGCCAGTTGCCAGAGCAGCGGGTCGGTCACGTCGTACGGTCGCTCGGCGCTACGGCTCGGTCGGTTGCTGGTGTCGTCGGACATGGTGGGTCCCCCCTTGTCAGGCTGTACCCCCCAAGGGTCACCCGTCAGCCGCCGGCTAAACCGCCGACCTGCTGTGATGTGTCTCCGGTCGCAACTCCTCGCGTGGACACCGCACGCAGATCGGTCAATCCGGCAGCAGCGGCATCTCGACGCCCGGCTCCCGGCCGAGCAGCACCGCGCGGGTGAGCGCCGTCGAGCCGAACCGGTCGCGGACCGCGTCCACCGCGGCGTCCAACTCCGCGCCCGGGTCGCGGTGGAACGGCAACTCCGGTTGCACCGGACTGTCGTCCAGATTGCCCACCGAGACGCCGATCAGCGTGACACCACGACGGTCGATCTCGGGCTGGGCCGCCCGCAGCAACGCGCGCGCGGCGGCTAGCAGCGGGGTCGTGTCCGCGGTCGCCTTGCCGATGGTGTGCGAGCGGGTCGCCCGGCTGTAGTCGCCGAAGCGCAGCCGCAGGACCACCGTGCGCCCGGACCGCCCGGCCGCCCGCATCCGGCGGGTGACCCGGTCGACCAGGCCGGCGAGGATGGCGTCCAGTTCCGCCGGGGCATGCGGGGTACGGCTCAGCGCGTGTTGGGCGCCCATCGAGCCGCGTCGGCGACCGACCTGCACCGCACGTGGGTCACGGTTGTGCGCCAGGGCGTGCAGGTGCCGACCGGCGCCGGACCCGAGCAGCGACACCAACGCGGCCTCGCCGAGCCGCGCCACCTCGCCAACGGTACGGATCCGGTGCTCCCGCAGCTTCGCGGAGGTGACCGGGCCGACGCCCCACAACCGCTCGACCGGGAGGGGGTGCAGGAACGCCAACTCGGCGTCCGGTGCGACCACCAGCAGCCCGTCCGGTTTCGCCACCCCGCTGGCCACCTTCGCCAGGAACTTCGTGCGGGCCACACCCACCGTGATCGGTAGGTGGACCCGTTCACGAACCTCCCGACGCAGCCGCGCAGCGATGTCGGCCGGTGGCCCGACCAGCCGACGCAGGCCACCCACCTCCAGGAACGCCTCGTCGATGGAGAGCCCCTCGACCAGTGGAGTGGTCTGCCGGAAGATCTCGAAGACCGCGCGGCTCGCCGCCGTGTACGCCGACATCCGGGGCGGCACGACGATCGCGTCCGGACACAGCCGGCGGGCCTGCTGGCCGCCCATCGCGCTGCGGACGCCCCGCGCCTTCGCCTCGTAGCTGGCGGCGAGGACCACGCCCCCGCCGACGATGACCGGTCGGCCGCGCAGGCGCGGGTCGTCGCGCTGCTCGACCGACGCGTAGAAGGCGTCCAGGTCGGCGTGCAGGATGCTGGCGCCGGGCGACACGTACACATGTTCGCACGGCACCCGGCAATCACGGCAGTGAGCTGGGCGAACGACCGCTCAGTCGAGGCAGAACTCGTTGCCCTCGGGGTCAGCCATGACGAGGTGACCGGCACCCAGCGGGGGAGCGGGCTCATGGCGACTGAGCCGGGTGGCGCCGTGCGAGGCGAGCCGCTCGGCCTCCTTCTCCAGGGCCGCCATCCGCTCGTCACCGTCCAGCCCGGGGGCGACCCGCACATCGAGGTGTACGCGATTCTTGACCCGCTTGGGCTCCGGAACCCGTTGGAAGAACAGGCGTGGTCGCAACCCCTCGGGGTCGACCACCGCCGACGCGTCGTTGCGGTTCTCCGGCGGCACGCCCATCGCGTCGAGCGCCTGTTCCCAAGACTCGAAGTTCCCGGGTGGGCCCTGCACCTCGTAGCCGAGGGCCTCGGCCCAGAACGCCGCCAACCCCGCGGGGTCGGCGCAGTCGAAGGTGATCTGCACGTCGCGGGCCATGTCAGCTCCCCATCTCGTGATCTTGGTCGGTCATGGGCTCAGCCTTGCGTAGATAGCGGACAGGAACGTTCCGCATGTTGTGCAACGATCGGCGCGTGACAGTCGAGGCGACGACCGAGCGGGTGCTGCGGTTGCTGGCGTTGCTTCAGCGGCGCCCATCCTGGACGGCCGCAGACCTCGCCGCCGAGCTGGGTGTCACCGACCGTTGTGTGCGCCGTGACGTGCAGCGCCTGCGTACGCTCGGCTATCCCGTGCACGCGGTGCCGGGGGTCGGTGGTGGCTACCAACTCGGTGCGGGCACCCGGCTGCCGCCGTTGCTCCTCGACGACGAGGAGGCGATCGCGACGGCGGTCTCGCTGCGCCTCGCCTCGGGCGGAACCATCGCGGGGGCGGGTGAGGCGGCCCTGCGGGCCCTCGCGAAGCTCGACCAGGTCATGCCGGCACGGCTGCGCGCCGAGGTGCGGGCGGTGCACGGCGCCACGGAGACGCTCGTGGGCCCGGTGGCCGAGATCGACGCGGAGTTGCTGGTGACGTTGGCCCGGGCCTGTCGCGATGCCGTGCGGGTGCGATTCACCTATGAGGCCCGCAACAGTGGGCAACACGAGCGGACGGTCGAGCCGGTCCGGATGGTCACGACCGGTCGTCGCTGGTATCTGATGGCCTGGGACGTCGACCGCGACGACTGGCGGACGTTTCGCCTGGACCGGATGGGTGCGGCGGTCGCCACGACCTGGCGCTTCCGGGCGCGCGAGCACCCGGACCCGGTCGCCTTCGTGCAGCGGGCCGTGACCGAGGCGCCGTACCGGTATCTCGCCCGGGCACGTGTGCGCGCGACGGCCGACCAGGTGCGGAAGTTGGTGCCGCCCCAGGTGGGACGGGTCGAGGACGACCGCGACGGGTGGTGCGTGCTGGTCGTCGGCGGGGAGCGCCTGGACTGGCTCGCGGCGCACCTCGCACGTCTGAGTTACGAGGTGGAGGTGCTGGAGCCTCCGGAGTTGCGCGACGCCGCGGCCCTGCTCGCCCGACGCCTCGCGGTGATGGCCGGCACGGCGTCGCAGGACAGCGCGTAGTGACGCAGCGACACCGCACTGCCGTCCGGTGCGGTCCACGGTGCGATGCTGGTTCCCACGTGCCGCCAGCCGGTGCGCTCGTACAGGGCGGCGGCCGCGGCACCCTCGGACGTCACCTCGAGCGACAGATCGGTCCCACGTTCGCGAGCCCACTGCCGAACCCGGCCCAGCAGGGCACCGCCGAGCGCCAACCCTCTGGCCCTCGGCACCACGAAGAGACGTGCCACCTCGGCCGTCGGCCGGGCCAGCGGCGCGTCCGCCCGGCTGGGCACCTGCACCGAGACATGCCCGACGATCGCCGCGTCGTCGTCGACCGCGACCCAGGCGTCCGCCTGGCGCGGCTCCCGTAGCCAGCGACGCGGGTCGGCGGGCCAGTTCAGCGGGTACCTGTCGATCCGGTGAACCTTGGCGAGCGCCGCGACGCATCCGTCGAGGTCAGCGGCGCGCCGGCGGCGGATGCGCGGTGTTGTCACAGGTCGTCGAACGGGCGTGCGTAGCGGAACTCACCCCGGATCGAGTCGCGCCACGCGTCCAGCGGACGGGCCATGAAGTACTGCGGGCCCCACGGCTGTGGCGGGGTCACGCCCAGGTTGACGGCGGGCCCGAACCCGAAGCGCGGGTAGTAGTCGGGATGCCCGAGCAACACCACGAGGGGCTCGTCCCGCGCGTCGGCCGCGCCGAGCACCGCGTGCATCAGCGCGCTGCCGACGCCACGCCGCTGCCAACCGGGCAGCACGCCGAGCGGCCCCAGGCCCAACGCCACCGGCTCGCCGCCCACCCGACCGCGGGTGGCCACCACGTGCCCCACCACCTGGCCGTCCGCATCGACCGCCACCAGGGAGTACGCGGGCAGCCAGCCCTCGTCGGCACGCAGCGCGTCGACCAGGGTCGCCTCAACCGGTACGCCGTTGCCGTCGCCGGTCTTGGCGAACGCGGCGGCCTGCACCGCCCGGATGGCGTCGACGTCAGCGGGTGTCTCGCGTCTGATCAGCACCGCGCCACGATACGGGTGCTCCCGGCGACGGCTCCACGCGTTTATCCCGCCGAACGCCGACGGCGGTGGCCGACGGTGGGGCACTGCCACCTTGCGGTGCCTCCGGCGTCATCAGTCGCACGATCTCCGCCTGGTCGGCTGCTTCGCCGACGCGTACACCCAGCGGCGTTGGTCGCGGGTGAACGGCCGCTCCTCGTTGTTGCCGGCCACGATGTACTGCCGAAGCTCCGGCCCGATCGCCTCCAACAGGTAACGGGCGCGTCCGAGCACCGGGAAGTTGCGCAGCAGCGCATGGTCGCGCTGGATCAGATCCCGCGCGGCGAGTGCCGCTACGGCAGCGGCGGCGGGTACGGCTCGACGGGCCCATGTCATGCCCGGCACTCTTTCCGCCCGCACGTCGGCTCAAACCGCTCGCCGGCGCGTTCGCGCTGGTGGCTGGGCCGGCGGCGGTGCGGGTCGGACCCGCACCGCCGCCACGGGCTCAACGGTGCCGGTACGACTGGCGGACCGACCCGCCGACGATCGTGCACCACGTGCTCGTGCTGAGCTTGCCGTTGCGGGGCAGGCGGTGCAGCGCCTGCAGGTCCTGCACCGCGGCCCGGGTGGCGTGGTCGTACGCCCCGGTGACGGTGACCGCGTACCCCTTGGTGGCGAGCATCTCCTGTACGGCCGTGACCGGCGCGCCGGCGGCGTGCTGGTCCAGCTCCGGTGCCAGCGTCTCCCAGGTCGGCGGGGTGAGGGTGGCGTCCACGTCCACCGGGATGCCGTTGCGGGCCTGCCAGTCCTGCACGGCCGCCACGGTCGCGGCGTCGAAGGTGCCGCTGACCGTCACCGCGTAGCCCCGGTGGACCAGCAGGTGCTGCACGACCCGGACCGAGGGGGAGTTGACGAAGCGCCACAGGTCCGGCCAGCGGCGCGCCGGCACGTCGCCCAGTTTGGTGCCGAGGGCGGCGTGCACCCGCCGACGCAGGTCCGGGAACTGCCGGTAGAAGGCGGCTCCCGGGCACTCGGTGGTGCGGAAGTCCCAGTGGCCGAAGATGTCGTGGGCGTGCAGTCCGTACTGTCGACAGATCGCGACGCAGAGCTTGACCAGCGAGTCGGTCAGCGCCTTCGGCGGCGTCTCGGTGACGTAGGTGCCCTCGTTCTCGATGCCGATGGCCCGACCGTTCTCGCCCGGGCAGTGTGCCGAGATCATCTGCCGGTCGCCGGCTTCGAGTCGCTCCAGGCTGCCCCGGCGGCCCTCCAGCACGTAACCGCCCCGGCTCACCGTGAAGTGCTGGCCGGTGTCCGACCAGCCGTTGCCGTCCATGTGCAGGTCCTGGCAGTCGTGGGCCAGCTTGACCGCCTGCTCGCGGGAGTAGTCGGTGACGTTCGGGAACGCCATGTGATGCACGATGATCTTGTTGGTGGCGATGGCGCTGACCGACAACGGGTCCTTCGGCGGGCGGGCGGCCCACTCGTCGCAGCTGATGATCCAGTCCAGGTCGGTGCCGGGGGCGGCCTGCGCCGAGGCGGGGAAGGCGAGTTCGCTCCCGACGACGGCGACCGTGGCGGCACCGAGGCCGGCCCGCAGCAGCGTCCGGCGATCCATTTCGGAATGGTCGACGTGCATGACATCTCCTCCTGCGGCCGACGGCGGGGGGATGAAAAGTAGCTCCAGTGGCCGCACGCACTCCGGAGAATATTGCCAAGACTCGTCCGTGCGCTAGACCCCGTCCAACCAGGCCGGCGTTTCCCCGCAAGCCGGTGGGGGTAGGTCGAGGACCGACTGTCCCGCTGCCCTGTGAGGAATGACCAGATGAGTGACAACGTCAGCGACGCGGTGGGCGACGCCCTCCGCTCGGTGATGCTCTTCCTGCCCAAGGCCGTCGCCTTCCTGGCGATCCTGGTGGCCGGATGGCTGATCGCCAAGGCTGTGCTGAAGATCGTGGAGAAGGTCCTGGAGCGGGTGGGCTTCGACCGCGCCGTCGAACGCGGCGGCGTCCGTCGTGCGTTGAGTCGCTCCCGGTACGACGCCAGCGACATCGTCGCGAAGCTCGTCTACTACGCGGTGCTGCTGTTCACCCTCCAGCTCGCCTTCGGCATCTGGGGGCCCAACCCGATCTCCGACCTGCTCGGCGCGGTGATCTCGTGGCTCCCGCGCGCCTTCGTCGCGATCGTCATCGTCGTGGTGGCCGCCGCCATCGCCAGCGCGGTCAAGGACATCATCAGCGGCGCGCTCGGCGGCCTGTCGTACGGCCGGGTGCTGGCCACCACCGCGTCGGTGTTCATCCTCGGTCTGGGCGTCATCGCCGCGCTGAACCAGATCGGGGTGGCCACCGCGGTCACCACTCCCGTGCTGATCGCCGTGCTGGCCACGATCGGCGGCATCCTCGTCGTCGGGGTCGGCGGCGGCCTCATCCGTCCGATGCAGAGCCGTTGGGAGGGGTGGCTGACCCGTGCCGAGCAGGAGTCGCAGCTGATCGCCGAGCACGCCCGCGCCTACCGAGCTGGTCGCCGCGACGCCGAGGCCGAGCTGGCCCGCGCGGCGGCTTCCCCCGCGACGCCGGACACCGAGCCGGCCCGTCCGCCGTCCGTCGTCACCGATTCGGAGGCGACGCAGGTGGTGACCCGGCCGTCCGATCCGGAGGCCACCCAGGTGGTGACCCGGCCGTCCGATCCGGAGGCCACCCAGATGGTGACCCGACCGTCCGATCCGGAGGCCACCCAGATGGTGACCCGACCGGTCGACGCCGACGCGACCCAGGTGGTGAGTCGTGGTGACGCCGACACGACCCAGGTGGTGGGTGCCGGCGGCGCGGTGCCCGGCCCGCGTACCGGCGACGACAGTGAGACGACCACGGTCCTCCCGCCGGTCGATCCGAACCGGCGCTGACACGCACGTCACCGGCGGGGTGGGGTCCTTCGGGATCCCACCCCGCCGCACGCTGTCCGGGCAGGCCGAAAGCGCTGGCGAGCATGACGGTGCGCGGCTAACATCCGGGCATGACCTGGCGACATTGATCCAGCCGCGTAGGCCGATCCCGTGGGCCACCGCGGGCACCGCACATCCGGTGTCCGTCTCCACTCCCACGGGAAGGCCCCATGATTCACATCGCCTCGAGCGTGCCCGACCCGGCGGTCCGTCGGCTGACGGCCACCCTCTACGGGTACGCGTTCCTCAGCGACCTCGCCCTGCTCTACCCGCTGTACGTGGTGTTCTTCGCCGACACCGGGCTGTCGGTCGGGCAGATCTCGTCGCTCTTCGTCATCTGGTCGGCCGCCGGCATCCTGTTCGAGGTGCCGTCCGGCGCGTGGGCCGACGTGGTGTCCCGCCGACTGCTGTTGTGCCTCGCCCCGCTGGTGACCGCCGCCGGGTTCGCGCTCTGGGTGCTGGTGCCGTCGTACCCGGCGTTCGCGATGGGGTTTCTGCTCTGGGGGGCCGGAGGAGCGTTGGTCTCCGGCGCGCTGGAGGCGCTGGTCTGGACCGAACTGGACCGGCTCGGCGCGGTCGGCCGGTACGCCCGGGTGCTCGGGCGGTCCCGGACGGCGGGCGTGCTGGGCGTGGTGCTCTCCGGAGTGCTCGCCGGCCCGGTGCTCGCCGTCGGCGGCTACCCGGCGGTGGGCGTGGCCAGCGTGCTCGCCTGCCTGCTCGCCACGATCGTCGCCACCCGGTTCCCGGAGCACCGCGCGCCGGCCGCCGCACGCGTTCCGGTCGCCGAGCCGGCGATGGCCGCTCGACCGGTGGGTGCCGCACCACCAGGGCAGGGCGAGCCCGATACTGCCCCGCCCGCGAGCCGGGACGACGACGGTGACCTGGGGTGGTGGGACACGCTGCGGGCCGGCGTGTCGCAGGTGCGCACCCGTCCGCCGGTACGGGCCGCCGTGCTGCTGGTGGCCGTGGTCGCCGCCGACTGGGGTGCCCTGGACGAGTACACCCCGCTGCTCGCCCTGGACACCGGCGTCGGGGCGCAGGCCGTACCCCTGCTGCTCCTGCTGCTCTGGGCGGGGGTGACCGTCGGCGGGCTGCTCGCCCCGGCAGGGGAGCGGCTGAGCAGCCGAGGCTACGCCGCGCTGCTGGGGCTGGTCGGTGTCGCGCTGGCCGGAGGTGCCCTGCTCCGGCACCCGGCGGGGTTCGTGCTGCTCGCGGTGGCCTTCGGTGCGGCGCAGCTGGCCACCGTGCTGGCCGACGCGGGGCTCCAGGCCCGGATCACCGGCAGCTCCCGCGCCACCGTCACATCCCTGGCCGGAATGGCCACCGACATGTTGATCATCGTGACGTACGCCGGCTACGGTCTGCTCGCCACGGTGGCCGGCAACGCGGTGGCGTTCGCGCTGACCGCCGGGGCGTACCTCGTGGTGGCGCTGGTGCTGCTGACCCGCCGCCAGCCGCCCGGCCCGCTGGGGAGCTGCTGCTGACTGATCCTGCCCGGCCTCGCCCAGCTCGCGGCCGATCTGCCGGACTGACCACCGGCCTGCCCGGCGGCGACTGGACGAGCCGCCGCCGGGCGGCTCACTCAGCCGGCCATGTGCAGGAACGACCACTGGTGGCCGTCGAGGTCCCGGAAACCGCGCATGTACATCGGCCCGTTGGCCATCCCCGGTCCGAGCGACTCCCCACCGGCGACCGTCGCTTGGTCGACCAGTTCGTCGACCTGCTCCCGGCTCTGCGCCGACAGCCCGACGACGACCTCCCGGCTGGTCTCCGTGTCGGTGGTGGCGACCCCGGTGTACGCCTCGAAGCGGGAGCGGAGGTGCAGCACCAGCCGGGTGCTCTCGGAGATGGTGAGCACCGTGGTACCGCCGTCCTGTTCGGCCTGGTCGCTGGTGAAGCCGATCGCCCGGTAGAACTCTGCGGCGGTGGTCAGGTCGCGCACCGGCAGGTTGATGAAGGTCATGCTCATCAGTGGTCTCCGTTCGTTTCGAGCAGCACCTTCAACGCGGCGAGCCGCTCGCGCCAGTACGCCTTCAGCTCCGCGGCCTGCTCGGCTCCGGTCAGCTTCTCGTGCACGATGCTGACCCGGGCCTTCGACTCGCCGACCGCGCCGATGCCGACGACGATCCGGGTGGGACCACCGGCCCAGTCGGCCCGGAAGATGCGCGGCGCGGTGGCGGTGCGGACGCGTACCTCGACGTCGGGCAGCCAGCGGGCGCGTGTCGTCTCGTCGGCGAACGCCTCGAACAGCCGCAGCGCCGGCACGGCCACCGTCCGGCTCGCGCTGGCCTCGAAGCCGCCGCCGCGCCGCTGACCCGGCGCGCGCAGGCCGCGTGCCTGCTCGTAGCCGACGGTGACGGTCTGCGCCCACCAGCCCGGCACCTCGTGCACGGTCACCAGGTGGCGGGCGATCCGGGTGTGCGTCCACTCGCTGGCGGACGCGGCGTCGAGAAGGGCGAACCAATCGGCCCAGCCGCGGCCGGTCCGGGCGCGGATCAGGTCGTCGGCGATCCGCTCGGTCTGCGCAGCGGCGGCCGCGGCGGTCGGTTCGGTCTGCGCCGAAGGAGATGCGGCGGTGGACGTCGGAGTTGGCGGCGTATCCGGCGGCGCGGCCCGATTGATCAGGTGCCGGCGGGCGGTGGTGTAGCTCTCGCCGGTCTTCTCCATCCGGGTCCGGACCCGGGCCTTGAACGATCTCTGGTTGGTCATCACATGCTCCCGGTCAACGGCACGGTCACCGGGACTCACGCTCCCGCCGACCCCGCCGGAGTGGGGCATGTGGCACCACGTCCCGAGGGCTCCAGGCCCCCTTTGCCTCCGCGTTGCCGGCGGCGTGAGCGCCGGGAGGGAGGTGCGGCGCAGGACAACGCCGACCTCATCCTACGCCAGATCGGCGGTCAGGGCTGGTCACCGTCGACGTACACCCACCGGCCGTCCGCACGGACGAACCGGCTGTGCTCGGTCATCGTGCCGGGCCGACCGGCGTCCCGGTAGTGGGCGTGGAACGTCACCGTGCCGGCGTTGTCGAGCAGGCCGCCCCGCTCGGTCTCCACGATCTCCAGGCGGGTCCACCGCTGCCCCGGGTCGAGCTCCAGCGAGGTGGGCCGGGTCGAGGAGTGCCAGCTTCGCAACAGGTAGCCGGTGTCGCCGAGAGCGAAGGCGCTGAACCGGGACCGCATCAACTCCTCGGCCGTCGACGCCGGTCTGTCGCCGGAGTGCGCCGGTGCGCAGCAGTCCGCGTACGTCTGGCCGGAGCCGCACGGGCAGACCCGTCCCGTCGCCGTGTTCGCCCGCCGACGTCCCGCACCCTTACCCACGTCCCTATCCTGCCGCACCGGAGACCCGCCCCTGCTCACGCCCCCGCGTCCCGCCGCCGGCGCCGGGTTGCGGCGTTCACAGCCAGCCGGAGCGGCGGAACAGCCGGTACAGGAACAGGGCGGCCGCCGCCATCAGGGTGACGGCCCCGGCGTAGCCGTAGCGCCAGGCCAGCTCGGGCATGTGGTCGAAGTTCATGCCGTAGATCCCGGCGATGCCGGTCTGGGTGGCCGCGATGGCCGCCCAGGCGGCGATCTTGCGCATGTCGTTGTTCTGCTCGACGGCGAGCTGCGCCAGTCGGGACTGGACGATCGAGGTGAGCAGGTCGTCGTACGCGGCCACCCGATCCACCGCCCGGCTCAACCGGCCGTCGACGTCGACGAACCAGCGGTGCAGGGCACGCGGCGGGCCGTCGGGTTCGAGCAACGTACGCATGGGCGCCTGCAACGGCAGGACCGCCCGCTTGAACTCCACCACCTCCCGTTTGAGCTGGTAGATGTGCTGGATGTCGGCTGTGCGGTCGCGGGCGAACACCGCCTCCTCGACCCGCTCCAGGTCCCGCTCCACGTGCCCGGCCACCTCCAGGTAGGAGTCGACCATGCGGGCGCAGACCGCGTACGCCACCGCCCACGGGCCGGCGGCCAGCAGCGCGGGGCGGCGCTCGATGTCGGCGCGGACGCTGCGCAGCGCCCCGGCGGCGCCGTGCCGCACCGTGATGGCGAAGCGGTCACCGAGCAGCACCATGACGTCCCCGGTGTCGATCACCTCGGAGGTGTCGGTCAGCTCGTCGTGCTCCACGTACCCGGCGGTGCGCAGGACCAGCAGCGTGACCGACCCGTGGCGCTGCACGGTGGGCCGGTGCCCGTCCGCGAGCGCCTGTTCGACGGTCAGCTCGTCGAGGCCGAAGGTCTGGCCGACCGCGGCGAGCACCGCCGGGCCCGGATCGTGCAGTCCCAGCCACACGAAGGCGTCCCGGCCGTGCCGGGCGCGGGCGTACGCGTCGGCGTAGTGCGGTCGACCGGGCTCCCGGCGGCCGTTGGCGTAGACGGCGCAGTCGACCACGGCGTCCGGGTTGGTCCGGCGGGGGTTGGGGGAATCGCCCTCGACCCGTCCGAGCAGTCGACGGGCCAGGGCGCGTACGCCTCGACCGGCCCGGTCCCGTACCGGTCGCTGATCCACTGTGTGCCTCCCCGTCGCCGGCGCACCGCCCGATCAGGGATGGTGCCACCGCATTCTGCCGAGCGGGGTCCGGCTCCCGACAGCGGGGCGGGTGGCTCAGGCGGGCGGGTCGGCTCAGGCGGTGCGGGTGGCGAAGACGACGACGTTGTCGACGTAGTTGCCGGTCGCGGCGTCGAACCGGCCGCCGCAGGTGATCAGGCGCAGCGCGGCGGCGTCCGCCGGGCCGTAGACGAGGGTGGTCGGAAAGTGGTCCTTGGGGTACGCCCGCACGTCGTCCACCGTGAACGTGGCGACCCGCGCGTCGGCCCGGGTGACCTGGATCTGCTCGCCGGGGCGCAACCGACCGAGGTCGAAGAAGACCGCCGGACCGGCCGGTGAGTCGACGTGTCCGACCAGGACGGCGTTGCCCGTCTCGCCGGGGCTCACCCCGTGCCGGTACCAACCGGCGAGGGTGGGCCGGTCCAGTGGCGGCACCTCCAGCACCCCGGCGGCGTCGGCCCCGACCGGGACGACCTCCGCGCGTACGCCGATGGCGGTGATCTGCACCCGGACCGGCGCGGCGCGCGGGAGCGGCACCAGGTCCGGTGCCGGCTCGGTGCGTCGTGGCGCGTCGGCCGGCGGTCGTGGCGGCGCGGCCGGGTCGGCGGTGAGGCCGACCGTGATCAGCCCCAGCCCGCTCACGCCCAGCAGGGCGACCACCGCCGGTAGGGTCCGCCGCCACCACACGTGGGCACCTCCGTAGGGATCGTCGGGATGCCCGCGCCGGTGTCACCGGCGCGGGCACCCGTCCTCAGGGATGGAACAGCCGCCGGTCAGGCGACAGTGGACACCGGACGACGCCGGCGGATCAGGATCACCGCGCCGGCCAGGGCGGTGCCGAGCAGCGTGCCGCCGGCAGCCAGAGCGCCGTTGTCGCGGCTGTCGCCGCCGGAGCCGGCGGGCGCGCCGCCGATCGGGGTGACGGTGAACGTGGCGCTGCCGGCCGAACTGCCGTCGCCGCAGGTCGCCGCCACCGTGTACGTGCCCAGGGTGAATCCGGCGGTGAAGAGTTCGGCGCTCAGCCCGCCGCCGGCGGCGGCCGTCGTGGACCGGACGTTCTGGTCGCGGTTGGGGCCGGTGACCCGGAACAGGGCGTCACCCGACTTCGGGTTGCAGGTCGTCGCGGTGAGCACGACGGTCCCTCCGACCGGGGTGGTGGCCGGTGACACCGTGGTGTCGGCCAGTGCGGCGCCTGGCAGCAGGAGTGTGCCGAGGCCCACGCCGAGCGCCGCCGAGCAGAGTGCTGTTGAGACCTTCATACGCGTCTTCCCTCACTTTTCGTCCGCTGACTGCGTGGGACGTCGTTCGGGTGGCCAACTCCGTGACTAGCACCGGTGTGCCCAACACTAGGTGGGTTGGGCCCACGATCAGGTGAAAATGAGAATTCCTCGTTGCCGTCACGTGTCCACCCGAAGGCGGGAAGAGCTGCGGAAAGGCCCGGACGGCCCGAGCAGCGCCGGTCCTCCGGTCGATGTCGGGCTGTCGCGGCTGGGTCGATGGCGAGGTATTGCCGACGACGACGGAAATACGCCGGCTGGCCGCCGGGTCAGCCGGCCCGGGTCGGCTCGGGCATCGGCTCGCCGGTTTCGAGGAGTGTCTTGAGGCTGGCCAGCAGCTCCGGCCAGCCTCCGCTGCCGTCGAGTTGGCCGCTGACCGCCCGGTGCATCTCGCTGTCGGGGGAGAAGTCGTCATGGATCACGGTCAACCGGACGGCTGTCGTGCCGTACGGCTCGATCTGGAACGTCACCTTCGACCGGCGCTCGCCGAGCCGGGAGGCCAGCTCCTCGGCAGACCAGCCGAAGTGCTCGGCGTGCTCGGGTTGAAAGCCGTGCCAGCTGTAGGAGAGGAGACGGTACGGCTCTGCGGCCAGCACCCGCTGGCCGAGATCGCGGGGCTCGTCGCCCGGCGCGTCCTGCCACAGCACGGGTGACCCGACCTGCCAGTCCGACACGAGCGCGATCCCACCCCAGTAGCGACGGGTGAATTCCGGTTCGATGAGTGCGGCCCACAGCCGCTGCGGGGTGGTGGTGACGTACGTCGTGTAGGCGAAGGTCGGGCTCTCCATGGGTTGTCGCTCCAATGCGGTGGTCAGGTCGGCGAGGGTGGCGGCGCGCTCACGGTCGTAGCGGCTGAGCCACCGGTCGGCGATGGCGTTGATCGGGGCGGCGTTGAGGTAGTGCACCTTTTCCCGGCCCCGCCGTGCGGTCGTGATGAGGTTGGCCGCCTCCAGAACCGACAGGTGCTTGCTGACGGCCTGTCGGGTCGTCGCCAACCCGTCGCAGAGCTCCCGAAGGGTCTGGCCGTTGCGCTCGTTGAGCCGGTCGAGCAGCCGACGCCGGCTGGGGTCGGCCAGTGCCCGGAACGCCTCGTCCATCAACCCTCCCCCAACATGCAACTGCCTGGTTGCCAATCACCATAGGCAACCAAATGGTTGCTAGTCAAGGTCGCGCCGGCCGGTGCACCGCCCGGGAGCGGCGTGAGCGGCCGTCGAGTGGTGTGGCAGCGTGGTGCGGTGACCGATTCCGCGCCGCTGGACGTCGACCTCGCGCTGCTCGGCGGCGGCGGAGCGGCATCGTTGCTGCTCGCCGCACTGGACCGGCACGGCGTCCACGACCTGCGCATCGCCGTCGTCGACCCGGTCCGCCGGCGCGGTCAGGACCGCACCTGGGCGTTCTGGGGCCACCCGGGCACCGACCTGGACCCGCTGCTCAGCGCGAGCTGGCAGCAGGTCGAGGTGGCGACGGCGGCGCGGCGTCGCGCCCTGGACCTGACCCCGCTGCGGTACGCCATGCTCCGCTCCGGCCCGGTCTACGACCGGGCTGCCGAGGCCGAACGCCGACTGGACGCCACCCGGATCGTCGCGCCCGCCGAGACGGTGACCGACGACGGCACACGGGTGCGGGTGCGCACCGGTGACGGACGGACCGTACGGGCCGGGTGGGTGCTCGACTCGCGCCCCCGCCCGCCGGCGCGGGCCGGACGGACCACCTGGTTGCAGCACTTCCGCGGCTGGTGGTTGGAGGCCGACCGCCCCGTCTTCGACCCGGCACGCGCGGTACTGATGGACTTCCGCACCCCGCAGCCGCCCCGAGGCGTCTCCTTCGGTTACGTGCTGCCGGTGAGCGACCGCTACGCCCTGGTCGAGTACACCGAGTTCTCGCCCGACCTGCTCACCGACGCCGGGTACGACGAGGCGCTGGCCGGCTACCGGGACCTGCTCGGGCTGGACCCGGCCGGGCTGCGGGTGCGGGAGGTGGAGAACGGCGTGATCCCGATGACCGACGCGCCGTTTCCGGCCCGGCCCTCGCCCCGGGTGGTCCGACTCGGTACGGCCGGCGGTGCGACCCGCCCCTCCACCGGCTTCACCTTCTCCGCCATGTACCGCCAGGCCGACCAGGTGGCCCGCGCCCTCGCGGCGGGACGACCGCCGGTGCCGCAGGCGGCGTACCCGCGCCGACACCGCTGGATGGACGCGGTGGCGCTGCGGGCGCTGGACCGGGGCGGAGTCGGCGGGCCGGACTTCTTCGACCGGCTCTTCGACCGCAACCCCGCCGAGCGGGTGCTGCGCTTCCTCGACGGCGTGACCACACCGGCCGAGGAGGTCGCCATCATGAACTCCACCCGGCTGCTGCCGATGATCGCCGCCACCGCCGGCGACGCGGCGCACCGCGTCCGCGACCGGCTGCGGCCCACCCGACCCGCGCCAACCATCCCGCCCGCCGTGGTCGGCTCGGAGCCCGGCGTATCACCCGGCGGGTAGGCCGCTCCACCGGCACCGACCGGCGTCGTCTGCGCCGGAACCTGTCGAGCTGCCCCGCAGGTGGGGCACGACGTCCTGCCGCGGAGGCGGGGCACGACGCCTCGGCGCGCCCTGGCCCCCGGCCAGGGAGGACGACGTCACCGCGCGGTAGGTTGCCGGGCATGGTGGACGCGGCGGCCGGCAGGGGCGTGCAGATCTGGACCGACGGGGCGTGCAGTGGCAACCCCGGGCCGGGCGGTTGGGGCGCGCTGCTGCGCTACGGCGATCACGAGCGGGAGCTGTGCGGTGGCGAGGCCACGCCGACCACGAACAACCGGATGGAGCTGATGGCGGCCATCCAGGCGTTGGAGAGCCTGAATCGGCCGGTCACCGTGGAGCTGCACACCGACAGCACGTACGTGCGCAACGGCATCACCAGTTGGCTGGCGTCCTGGAAGCGCAACGGTTGGCGGACCGCGGCTAAGCAGCCGGTGAAGAACGCCGACCTGTGGCAGCGGCTGGAGGCGGCCTGCGAGCGGCACCAGGTCACCTGGCTGTGGGTCAAGGGACACAACGGTCACCCGGAGAACGAGCGGGCCGACGGGCTGGCCAACAAGGGCATGACCGAGGCCCGTTCGGCGGTGCCGGCCCGCAGCTGAGGTTGCGCCGGCCCGTGGAGGGGCCGCGTCAGCGGGTCGCGTCCGGGTGGCCGGGCATGCTGGAACCGCCGCCGCTGCTGCCGGACGATCCGCCGGCGACACCCGAGTTGTCGCCCTCGGTCACGACGTCCGGAGGAACGTCGGTGTCGGCCGGCGCCGGGACCTCGGTGTCCGCCTCGACCTGGACCAACGGCACCTGACCGGCCTCGTCCTCGCTGTGCTGCGGGTCGCCCGGCTGCTCACCTTGGCGATTTCGGTAGCCCACGCCGTGCCCCCCGTCGATGCCGTCCGCGTCGGCGCTGGCTACCCGGCGTCGTCCGGGCCGAAACCTCGCCCGCCGGCGGTCACCGCTGGTCCGACCGTCTCGGCCGGTGGGGGAGCAGAGGGCAGCCGCAGCGTCCGGCGACGGCTGAGCGCGACGGTCAGCGCCACCGCCAGCGCGCCGCAGACCACCAGGAACGCCGGAGTGTTGCCGACGTGGTCGTTGACCGCGCCGCTGGTCGCGGACCCGGCGGCGATGCCGAGCTGCCCGGCCGTCTGCAACCACCCGTACGTCTCGGGGAGCCGGGCCACCGGGGTGGATCGGGCGAGGATCTCGTCGGTGACGGCGAGGAACGGTGCCAGCGCGAGGCCGAACACCGCCAGCGCCACGGCCATCTGCGGCACGCTGCGGGGCAGCAGCAGCGCCAGCGAGGTGGCGGCCAACGTGCCGAGCAGCGTCAGGTACGCCCCCGCCGGGCTGCCGGGTCGACCCCGGCGGGCCAGCAGCACGCCACCGGCCAGGCTGCCCACCGACCAGATGGTCACCAGCAGCCCGGCCTGGTCCGGGTGCCCGACCGTGGTGGCGAACGCGGGCACCAGCACCCACATGGCGCCGATGCTGACCATGTAGCCGATGTGGGTGCCGACGACGGTGCGGCGGGTGGCCCGGCCCGGCAGCGCGGACCGCTTCCCGCCGGGCTGTCGTTCGACGTCGCGTGGCGGCAGCACGGCGACCATGCCGAGCAGCCCGGCGGTGCCGATGACGGCGAAGACGAGCAGTGCGGCCGTGGGGCCGCTGATCAGCAGACTCAGCGTCACCGCGAGGGGTCCGCCCACGTACAGCAGCTCCTGCCCGACGGCGTTGACCGCGTATGTGCGGGCCAGCGCGGTGGCGGGGACCATCCGGGCCAGTTGGGAGCGTCCACTGCCGACGGCCGGTGGCGTGCTGAGCCCGGCCACGGTGGCCAGTGCCACGAACGCCGCCGGTTCGGTGGTGACGGCCAGTCCGAGCAGGGCGAGCAGGTGGGCGAGGCTGGTCGCGAGGAGTACCGGCCGGGCACCGAGCCGGCGCAGGAGCCGGCCGACCAGTGGTGCGGTGAGCGCCAGCCCGATCCCGCAGCCGGCGCTGGCCACTCCGGCGGTGGCGAAGCTGCCGGTGTTCTGGTGGCCGAGCAGCACGACGAGCAGTTGCCGCAGCGCGACCGGGAGCTGCGCCACGGTCATCAACACGATGAGGAGCATCGCTCGCCGGGGTACATGCATGACTTGACGCGGGCCGGGCCCTATCGGCGCCGGCCGCGACGGGCCGTGGCCCGGGACGGCTGGCGGACCGGGGTGAGCGGCAGCGCCGTCCAGTGCGGTGGCCGGGTGCGGGTGGCCGGCAGGCCGGTGCGTACGTCGCCCCGAGCGGCGTCCAGCTGGGACTGGTGCAGGAAGAGGGTGTTCCGCAGGTCGCTGCCGCGCAGGTCGGCCCCGCGCAGGTCCGCGCCGGTGACGTCGGCGAGGCTCAGGTCGACGCCGCGCAGGTCGGCGCCGATCAGCAGCGCCCCGCGAAGGTTGGCCCGGCGCAGGTCGACTCGGCGCAGGTCGGCCCCGGGCAGGTGCGCGCCCCGGTGGTCGACGCCCCCGGGGGAGCGGGCCGCGTCGCTGGCCTGGGACAGCAGGGGGTTGACCCGGTCCCGGTGCGCGGCGACGTCCACCGTGCGCAGGCGCGTCGGGTCACCCTCGGTGAGTGCTGCCGTCTCGGCGCGGGCGCGGACCAGTTCGTCGCGCAGGCCGGCCGGCGGGCGCAGCGTCAGCGCCTCGGTGACGTACCAGAGCAGTTCGTGCAGGGGGCGCAGCACGGCGAACGCCTCCGCCATGGCCGGCAGCGTCTCGGGCGCGCCCCGCCAGTCCCGTCCGCCGAAGGTGACCTGGGAGACCTGCTGGCCGGCACCGAAACAGTCGAACACGGTGCAGCCGGGAAACCCGCGTTGCCGCAGCTCGGTGTGGATGCCGCAGCGGTGGTCCGGGCCCAGGTTGGGGCAGGCCTGCCCGGCCGGCTTGTCGATGGCGAAGTCCGCCGATCGGGCGAACGCGGGCACCACGCAGCACAGGCCGAAGCAGCGTCCGCAGTCGGCGCGCAGCTGCGCCGACCCGGGCGGCGGTGCGGGGCTGGGCGACACGTGGCCGGTCCTCCTGGTGTACGGGGCGAGGCCACCATTGTTTCGCGTGCCGAGCCGACCGGTCGGGTCGGGTCACCGTCCGTGCGTGTCGCCGGCCGCCGCCGAGCGGGGAGCCGGGGTACGGGAGTGGCCCGGTGGTGGCACCAACCGGTAGATCGCCCGGTCCCCGTTGTCGTGCCCGTACTTCTGGTCGAAGTGCCGTTTCACGGCGTCGGCCGGCGTGTGGTCGCCGTCGGCGGGCTCGGCCAGCGCGAACACCGCGGGGGACGCCCCAGGCGCGCGGGGCGGCAGCATGGCTCGCACGGTCAGCGGCCCGGTCACCCGGAACCCACGGCAGTCGACGTAGTGCTGCCCGTCCACCATCACGTACGGCACGCGCACCTCGACCACGTCCGAGTCGTCGTGGCGCAGCGTGACCACGACCGACCAGTACCGTTCCAGGTTCAGGGTGGCCTGCTCGTGCTCCCACAACTCCTCGAAGCGGGCGTGCACGAACCCGCCCCACGGGCTGTCCATGTCGACCTCCAGCTGAGGCACGTTGAACGACAGCTTCCCGATCGGGAAGAACGAGATCAACGCCCGCCCGTCCCACTGGTAGAGCTGGATCGACGGGGACGCGTCGTAGAGCCGGACCTGCAGGCGTTGCCGTAGCCGGGAGTCGAGGGCGTCGCTGAAGGCGGCCAGGTGGCGCAGGTTGGCGCGGATCTGTCGGGGCACGTCCACCCGCTGCCGTTCCAACTCCTCGGAGCGCTGCTGGGCGGCGGTGCAGTCCGGGTCGAGCAGGAGCAACTGCACCTGGGCGCCGTTGCCGAGCGCCGCTCGGATCGCGGTCAGGGTCTCCTCGCGGTGCCGCTGCTCCAGCAGGATCGTCCAGGTGTCGAGGATGCGCACCCGGCGTCCGGAGCGGTTCAGCCGGCTCACGAACGCCTGCTGGTCGAAGCTCAGGTGCTCCTGCACCCGTGCCTTGCGGGCCTCCTCGAACAGCGGGTCGAAGATGACGTACGAGATGGCCGCGAGCACCACGCTGGCACCGAGGTTGAGCAGCAGGTCGCTGAGGAAGCCGGTGCTGCGCCAGGCGCCCACCAGCATGACGACGGCGACCCCGAGCAGTGCCCCACCGACGACGAAGGCGCGTCGTTGCCGCCCGCCCCGACCAGCCCACTCGGGCATCCGGTCCCCTTTCGTCGTCGGGCCGGCCCACCGCCGCCCGCAATCACCAGAATGCGGAGGATACGTGCCCGGTTTGCTGCTCGCTGTCCCGTTCGGGGCGTCGGTTTCCCCGGACGGATCGCCGCCACCGCTCCTGGGATGACGGTAACGGCAGCGCGCGACTACTCAGGGTGCTCAGACCGAACGCCAGTCGTCGCTGGTCAACGAGTTGGCCTGCGGGCCCATCAGCAGCATGCCGCCATCGACCGGCCAGGACGCCCCGGTGACGTAGCTGGCGGCGGGGGAGGCGAGCAACGCGACCACGGCGGCGACCTCGCGAGCGTCGCCCGGTCGCCCCACCGGTACGCCGGGCCGGTCCCGGGTGTACGGGTCGACGTCCTCCATGCCGGTCATCGGTGTGGCGATCTCACCCGGGGCGACCGCGTTGACGGTGATCCCCTCGGCGGCCAACTCCTGTGCCATCACCCGGGTCAGCAGACCCAGCCCACCCTTGGCGGCGCAGTACGCGGCGGAGCCCACCCGGGGCGCGTGCTCGTGCACGCTGGTGATGTTGATGATCCGCCCGCCGGTGCCGGCGGCCCGCATCCGTCGCGCGGCCCGTTGCGCGCACAGGAACGGCGCGTCCAGGTCGACGGCGAGCACCTCGCGCCACTGCTCCCAACCTGTGTCGACGAACGGCGTCGAGGCGCCGATGCCGGCGTTGTTGACCAGCACCCCGATGCCGCCCAGTCCGTCGGCCAACTCGTCCACCACCGCCGCCGCCTCCGGTAGCCGGGTCAGGTCCACCTCGGCGACCTCGCACCGACGACCGGTGGCGCGGACCTCGGTCGCGGTCCGTTCGGCGCCGTCGGGGTCGCCGTACCAGGTGATGCCGATGTCGAAGCCGGCCTCGGCCAGCGCGACCGCGCAGGCCTTGCCGATGCCGGAGTCCGCACCGGTGACCACGGCGACCCTCGGGTAGTTCTCGTAACGCTGGGGCATGGGGTTCGCACTACCCCGAGCATGCCGACCCAATCGTCGCGTCCCCGGACGCCGAGGGCATACCCTCGCCGGATGCGGATCACCCGATTCACGCACGCTTGTGTCCGCGTCGAGCACGACGGCGGGGTGCTCGTCATCGACCCGGGGACGTGGAGCGAGCCGCGCGCCCTGGTCGGCGCGGACGCCGTCCTGGTCACCCACGAGCACACCGACCACGTGGACGTGCTGCGGCTCGCCGGCCTGGGCGTCCCGGTGTACGCCCCCGAGGGCGCCCGACTGCCGGATCTCGCGCCGTTGCCGGTGACCCGGGTCCGCGCCGGGCAACGTTTCACGGCGGCCGGCATCGAGGTCAGCGCCCACGGCGGCCGGCACGCCGCCATCCACCAGGGTCAACCGGACTGCCCCAACCTCGGCTACCTGGTCGGTGCCGGGCTCTACCACCCCGGCGACTCACTGCACGTGCCGGACGAACCGGTGCACACCCTGCTCGTCCCGGCCCAGGGGTCGTGGTTGCGCCTCGACGAGGCGATCCGATTCGCCGCCGCCGTGGCCGCCGCCGCGGCGTACCCGATCCACGACGCGCAGCTCAACGAGCGCGGCCTGGCCAGCGTCGCCGGCTGGTTCACCGAGACGATCCCCGGCTACCGCCACCTCGCCCCGGGCGACACCGCCTGAGGGACCACACCGGCGGCGGCGACCGTGTCGGCCGCGCTCATATCCGATGTGCTCTATGTCACGGTAGCTTCGGCGCGCGCCGACGCCCCTGTCGGCGCTGTCGAGGAGCGCCCATGTCCACACCGTTGAAAGTCGCCACCACCCTCGCCGCCGTCCTCCTGCTGGCCCTGACCAACGCGGCCCCCGCCCAGGCCGCCACCCCGTCGACCAAGGCCCCGGTCGCCGGGTCGTTGGGCACCTACAACGTCTCCGGCGTCTACGTCGCCGGCGTCTCCTCCGGCGGCTACATGGCCACCCAACTGCACGTCGCCTACTCGTCGCGCATCCGTGGCGCGGCCGTGTTCGCCGCCGGGCCGTACTACTGCTCCCAGAACACCGTCGCGCAGGCGCTCTACGGCTGCGGGGACAACGCGTACCCGACGAATCTCGCCGCCCTGCAGGCCTACACCCGGACGTGGGCGTCGTACGGCTGGGTCGACCCGGTCGGCAACCTGTCCGGCGATCCGGTGTACGTGTTCCACGGCGGCAACGACACCACTGTCGAGAAGTCCGTCACCGACGACCTGGTCCGGTACTACCAGCACTTCGGGGCCAGCGTGCAGTACGACAGCGGCTCCGCCGCCGGTCACTCCTGGGTCACCCCGTACGGCACGCTCGGGTGCACGGCGACCGCGGCGCCCTACCTCAACGACTGCGGCACCGACCCGCAGAACGCGCTGCTGCGCAAACTGCTCGGCGGGGTCGACGCACCGAACACCGGGGCGCTCGGCGGCACCCTCGTCCGGTTCGGCCAGAACACGTTCGCGGTCAACGGCTGGGCCAACGGGTTGAGCATGGACGCCAACGGCTTCGCCTACGTCCCGTCGGCCTGCGCGGCCGGCCAGTCGTGCCGACTGCTGGTCGCCCTGCACGGATGCGTGCAGGGAGCCGGGGCGGTGGGCACGGCCTTCGTCGACCGGGCAAACCTCAACCAGTACGCCGACACCAACAACCTGATCGTCCTCTACCCGCAGGCGAGCACCACCCTCAGCAACCCGAACGGCTGCTGGGACTGGTGGGGCTACCTCGGTGCGACCAACTTCCCGATCAAGGGCGGCGCGCAGGTGGAGACCATCATGAACATGGTCCGCCGGTTGGACGGTTGAGCGCCCTTGGGCTGGCCGGGCGGATGGCCGGTCAGCCCAGAAACAGTTGGAAGAGCACCAGCCCGGCGAGCAGCGCCGGCCCGCGTGAGCCCTGACGCAGCAGGTGGACCGGGACCATCCCGAACGGGGTGTTGACCGTCGCGCCGCCGTAGTCGATCGGCGGTCGGGTGCCGGCCCGGAACGCGGCGAGCACCACCCCGAGTGCCAACGTCGGCGCGAGCCACGCCGGCCCCGGGTCGACAGTCGGCAGGGTCAGCAACCACCACAGGGCCGCGCCGACCGCCGGCACCACCACGTGGATCCCGCGCAGGAGGGTGTCGCTGCCCCCGAGCGCCCGGCGCAGCCCGGGTGAGCGGCTGATCGACCGCAGACCACCGGTGAGCCGGTCGACGGCGAGGTACGCGAACACCACCTGCGCGGCCCCGGCCAACCCGGGCAGGGCGAGCGCGGCAGCATACTGCACCCCGATCAGCGCGGCCCAGATCAGCACGGCGCTCGGGTGGCGGCGCAGTCGCCGTACGTCGGCCTGGAGCAGCGCCCACCAGCCCGGGCCGGGCAGGAAACGGCTGCTGCGGACCTGGCCGACCCGACGCCAACGCCGGCTCTCGACCAGCCCGGCGAGGAGACTCGGGTCCAGCAGGATCATGGCCGTGGAGGCGGCGTTGGCGAACTGGGCGCCGGTGGTCAGCGTGGCCCGGTCGACGCGGGGCAGCGCGCGCACCGCGCGGATCGTGCCCAGGCCCGCGAGGGGCACCGCGAGGGCGAACAGCGCGATGGTCGGTGTCGCCGTCGGCCGGGGCAGCGCGTCGCCGAAGCCACCGACGAGCACCACCACACCGGTGATCACGGCAGCCGCCACCAACGGGACCGCACCGGCAAGCGTCGGCCACCGTCGACCCGCTCGGCTGCTCTGGGCGACGACGCTGAGCGCCAGCGCGGCCGCGCCCCACCCCGCGCCGGCTGCGGCGGCCCAGCCCAGGGCACCCGGATCGCTGACACCGCCGAGCGCGGCGACCGCCACCCCGAGCGCCCCGGTGCCCACCGCCGCGCCGACCAGAAGCAGGACGAAGCGCGGCGCCAGCCAGGCCCGCCGGTCGACCGGCGCGCTGGTCGCCCAGCTCTGCGTGGCCGGCGTGACCAGCAGCGGCCCCAGCGCGCGCAGGCCACGCCAGGCGAGGCCGGCACCGGCCAGCAGCGCCGCGACCGCCAACCACCAGCGCACGCCCGGCTCGGCCTGCCCCACCGTGGGGGAATCCAGCAGGTCACGGCTGGCGCTGACCGCGAACCACCCGTACATGCCCACGAACAGGACGATCACGTACGCGTCACCCAGCACGTCGCCGAGCGAATGGTCGTGGTGCCGGCTGCGCGCCCGACGCAGGTGCGTCCGCAGTTGCCGGGCGGTGGGCACCCCGGCCGCCTCGTCGGCGATCGTGGCCGTCGGGGCGGTCACCGGCCGATCTCGATGCGCTCGTCGACCACCGCGTCGATCAACTCCGGGTCGTGCGAGGCCAGCAGTACGGCGGTCCCGGCGGCACGCTCCCGGAGCAGGCGCTCGGTGAGCCACTGCCGCCCGCGTACGTCCAACCGCTGCTCGGGCTCGTCGAGGATCAGCACCCGACGGGGCCGGACGAAACACGAGGCCAACGCCAGCCGGCGGCGCTGACCGCTGGACAGCGTCACCGGCAACTGGTCGCGGGCCGGCTCCAGCCCCAGCTCGGCGAGGACCTCCTCGACCGGCTCGGCGTCACCCCCGTGGGCGTACGCGACCAGCTCCAGGTGTTCGACCACGGACAGGTCGGGGAAGAAGTCGATGTCGTCCAGGGCGGCGGCCACCAGTGCCCGCACCTGCGGGTCGGTCTCGTCGGCCCGTCGGCCCTGCACCAGCACCTCGCCCGCGTCCGGGCGGTCCGCGCCGACGACGCAGCGCAGCAGGGTGGTCTTACCGCTGCCGTTCGGGCCCAGGACCACCGCGATCCGGCCCGCCGGGAGCGTGAAAGTCACGTCGTCGAGCACCACCAGGTTGCCGAAGTTGCGACTGAGTCCCCGTACCGAGAGCGCGTCCACGATCACAGAGTCTCCCAGAGCCTCGCCACCGGCCAACCCGAGCGACCTACGTCACGCGGTCCGTGGCGTCGTCCTCCAGTCGGGCGTCGGCGGCGGCCAGTGCCTGGTCGTCGCCGACCTCCTCGGCCACCGTCGCCGCGTCCGCCCAGTGCCGCCGGGCGTCGGCGTGCTCGCCCAGCGCGGCGCAGGCGTCACCCAGGTAGAGCAGCGTGCGCGCCAGCCCTGCCGTCGGCCGCGTCTCCTCGCGCAGCCGCCGGCTCTCGGTCAACAGGTCGTACGCCACCCGCGCCTGCCCCGGGGTGCTGGTCAGCAGGGTCGCCCCGGCGTTGAGCAGAGCCGTCGCCCGGCTCGTCGGGTCGTTGACCGACTCGTACTCGCGCAGCGCGGCCCGCCACGCCTGCGCCGCGTCCAGGTGCTCGCCGAGACCCGCGTGCACCAGCACCAGGTTGGTCAGCGCCGCCGCGTACCCGCGGGCGTCACCCACCGACCGGAAGGTGTTCGCCGCCCGCACCAGGTGGTGGTGCGCGCTGTCCAGCTCACCCCGGGCGAGTTGCGCCGCGCCGAGACCCAGTTCGGTGAGGGCGTGCCCGGCCCGGTCGGCCCCGGAGCGGTGCCGCCGGGACATCTCCAGGTGCTCCACCGCGTCGTCGAGCTGCCCCAGGTCGAGCAGGGCCAGGCCGAGGTTCATCCGAGCCTGGGCGGTGCCCCCGCGCCCGCGCTCGTTCACCGCGAGGGTGAGCGCGGCTGCCGCCCCGTGCGGATCGTGCCGACGCCGACGCAGCACACCCAGCTCGTTGTGCGCCCACCCGGCGATCTCCGGTCGGTCGTCGGCCGTCGGAGTGGCCAGCACGGTGCGGCAGACCTGCTCCCACTCGTCGAGCCGCTCGGCGTACGCCAGCCACCCGCAGAGCGCCACGGCCAGCCGGAACCACCACCGGCGTACCCGTCGGGGCAGGGTCTCGGCCGCGCCGGCCGGCACCCGCACCACCGCCAGCAGCAGCTCCTGGTGCAGGTCGAACCAGCCGTACGGGTCGTCGTCCAACGGCAGCGACCACTCCCGGTCCGGTGGAGCGCCGAGCACCGCCAGGTTGGCCGCGTGCCGTTCCGCCCGACCGGCCAGGTGCCGGGTCAACCGGGCCTGCGCGGCGACCCGGGCCCGGACCGGATCGGCGTCCCGCAGGTGCAGTCGGGCGCTGTCGGCGAGCAGTGGGCGGATCTCGTACCGGTCGCCGGGCGCGCCGACCACGAACGCCGCGGCGGCCAACTGGTCGAGCAGCGCGGTCACCCGCTCGGGGTGCCGCCCGGCCAGCGCGGCGATGGTCGGCCGGTCGACCGGGGCGGGGATCAGCGACATCACCCGGTACAACCGTCGGGCCTCGCGGCTCAACGTCCGGTACGCGGTGTCCCGTTCGGTGATCAGCCGTGCGGCCGGCGACACCGCGAGCCGCTGGTGTGGTGGCGTGTGCACCGCGCGGCGCAGCGCGTCCAGCACGTCGGAGTGCCGCCAGCCGTGCTGCGCGGTGCGATAACCGAGCGCGCGGACGGTGCGGGGCTGTCGGCCGCACAGGTCGACGATGTCGCGTACCGCCGGGTCGGTGCGCGGGTCGGCACGGCGAACCCGGGCGGCGGGCGCGGCCCCGCCCGCGGCGGCGAACAACTCGACCGCCTCGGAGGTGCCCGGCTCGGCGATCCAGTGTGCGACCACGCCCTTGAGCCCCACCAGCGCTGGGCCGCCGGCGAGCAGCAGCCGGCAGGTGCGCGCGGTCGGCGGCAGGAGGGGCCGGACCTGGTCGGGCCGGTCGACGTTGTCCAGCACCAGCAGGATCCGGCGGCCGTCGAGCTGGCCGCGCACCGCGTCGGCGGCGGCGACGAGCGCGTCCGGCCGGCCGGACGCCGGTGGGGTGGTGCCCAGGATCCGGGCCAGCGCGGTGAGCACCTGTTGGGCCGAGCGAGGTCGGCCGTGCCGGCGCAGGTCGAGGTAGTACTGCCCGTCGGGGAAGTCTTCCCGGCACAGGTTCGCGGCCTGGACGGCGCACGCGGAGGTGCCCACCGCGCGCCGGCCCAGGACCGCCACCGCGTGTTCCTCGGAGAGCAGTTTGAGGACCGCCTCGACGTGCTCGCCGCGTCCGGTGAACTCCGCCGTGTAGGGCAGGTTCGGCGCGCCGGCGGCCGGTGTGGTGAGCACGTCGGTCGGTTCGGGGTCGACGTCGCGTTCCGCCCGGCGGCGACGTACCTCGTACACGACGAAGCCGACGATGCCGCCGACGGCGAGGGCGATGCTCGTCGGCCCGAGCACGCTGGCCGCCAACTCGGAGAGCAGGTTGCTGGCCAGGTTGCTGACCACGTTGGCGAGGACGCCGCTGACCACCCCGCCGATCGCGATCAGCACCGGCCAGCGCGGGCCGCGGCGGCCACCGCCCGGCCTGGTCAGCGGACACCCCCGGAGACGAGCCCGGCGACCAGGTGCCGCCGCGACAGCACCACCAGCACCACCGGCAGCACCGAGGCGAGCACCGAACTGGCGGCCAGCGCGCCGCTGTTGCTCACGAAGCTGCGCGTCTGCTCGGCCAGGAACGGCCCGAGCGGCGACGCCCCCGGCCCGCTGAAAAGCCGACCCACCACCAGGTCGTTCCAGACCTGGACGAACTCCAGCACGGACACCGCCACGACCGCCGACAGGTTGTGCCGGGCCAACCGGCGCAGGGTGTGCCACCACCGACGGCCGCCCAGCCGGGCGTCGCGCACCTGCTCGACCGGCAGGTCGGCGAACGCGTTGCGCAGCACCAGCACGGCGAACGGCACACCCAACGCGATGTGCACCAGGGCCAGACCCTGGGCCGTGCCGGAGGAGAGCACCAGGCCCAGCACCTCGTTGACCGGGCCGGCGATGACCTGGACCGGCACGACGCTGGCAGCCAGCAGCAGCAGCCCGGTGGCCTGTGCGGCCGGCCCGGTCAACCAGGCCAGCGGGTACGCGGCCAACAGCGCGACCACCAGCACCGTGGCGGTCACCGCGGTGGCCAGGAGCAGCGTGAAGCCCAGCGTGCGCCACAGCTCGGTGCCGGTGACCAGGGCGCGGTAGGACTCGTCGCTCGGTGGCGCCGACCACCAGCCGCGCGCGGCGGCGTCCACCCTCCCGTGCGCCGAGGTGGCGACCAACACCACCAGCGGTACCAGCCAGGCCACCGCCGCGCCGACCGCGAGCAGGCGGATGACCCGCCGGGGCGGGGCGACCGGACCCGGCTGTGGGGCGGCCTCGGCGGGCGGCGGCGGCCAGGCCTGCCGGACGAAGAGCGCGGCCACCATGATCCCGCCGACGACCGCCACCAGCCACACCACGCCGAGCGCGGCGCCGTCGCCGGTGGTGGTGCCACCCGACGTCTGCCAGATCCGCAGCGCGAGCACCGACGCCTCGTCGCGGACCGAGCCGGGCGTCATCACCAGGATCAGGTCGAACGTGCGGCTGGTGCCGACCGCCACCAGCGCGAAGACCACCGCGGTGGTCCGCAGCAGCAGGGGCCGCCACTGGGCGTCCCACAGGACGTGCCGACGCCGCCCGCCGTAGGCGCGGACCGCGTCGGCGAGACTCGGCGGCACCGTGTCCAGCGCGGATCGGAACACCAGCACGGCCAAGCCCACCCAGGCCCAGACGAACGCCGACATCAGCGCCACGGTGACCAGCCCCGGCCCGAGCAACTGCGGCGCGTCCTCGGTCGAGCGGCCGGTCAGCCGGGCCGCGACCAGGGTGGCCAGCCCTCGGCTCGGGTCGGGGTCGTACATCAGCCGGAAGGTGACCCCGGTGACGACCAGCGGCAACGCCACCGGGACCAGGAGGATCAACCGGACCAGGCCGCCCTCCTCGGAGCGGCGGGACGCGGCGGCGAGCAGGTAGCCCAGTGCCGTCACCACCGCCGGCACCAGCAGCGCCCAGAGGACCGTCCGGCCGACCACCGCGCCGGTGCCCGGGGAGGCGAGCGCGGTCCGGAAGTGCTCCGCGCCGACCCAGCGGCCATCGGTGGTGACGCTGGCGTGCATGGTCCGGAGCACCGGCCACAGCACGAGCCCACCGAGCAGCACGGCGGCCGGCAGCAGCAGCGCGGAGGTCGCCCCCGCCGCCGGATAGGCCCGGCCCCGCCGGGGCGGCCCGACGTCGTCGAGCACGGCCAGCTCGCCGAGGACCCGCGGCTGGCTCATCGGCCGCCGCCCGCGCTGCGGGCCGCCAGAGCGAGCTGACCGGTGGCGCGGCGGATCGCCTCGTCGGCCTTGACACCATCGGTGACGTCGGCGAAGAAGCCCTGCATGATGCGCCAGATGCCGACGCCGTCCGAGCCGGTGAACGCCCCGGGCAACTGGTCGGAGAGGTCGAAACGCAGCGTGCCGGGCGCCTGCATCTCCCGGGCGAGCTTCCTACCGACTTCGTCGGTGTAGCTCGTGATCGGGACGTTGGTGTTGGGTGACAGGTAGCCGCCGGCACGTAGCCAGGGCCGGAACGAATCGGCCTTGGTGAGCCACTGGACCAGCTCGACCCCGCCCTGGGCGTCCGCGAACGCCACCGCGGCGTCCCCGCCGACGATCAGTGGGCCGCCTCCCGGTTGGGCGCCCGGGAACGGGAACGTGGTCGGTGCCTCCGGGCCCCGCTGGAACGGGCCGACGACGTCGGCGGTGAAGTCGGCCCCGGAGAGCATCACCGCACGCCGGGTGTGCACCACCTGGATCACCGACTCCTCGTACTGGGTGAGCAGGGCGCGACGGCCGCCGCCGAGGAACGCGCCGTCGATGCTCCAGAGCCCGGCCAGCCGGTCCAGGGCGTCGCGCACCGGACTGCCCCGCCAGTCCGCGTCCGCCCTGGCCAGAGCGTTGTAGCTCTCAGGTGCCACGTCGGCCAGTACGTTCTCGAACCAGTCGGTGAGCACCCAGCCGTCCGCAGCGCCGATGGCCAGGGGCGCCGGGCCGCCGTCGCGCCGGGCGAGCGCGCCGAGCTGCCGGGTGCGCTCGACCAGCGCGTCCCAGTCGGTCGGCTGCTCGGGCAGCATCGACGGCAGGTGCCAGACCAACGACTTGTGCGCCGCCTTCACCCACACGCCGTAGCGCCGGCCGTCGGCGGTCAGCAGGTCGCCCAACCCGTTGGGTACGGCGTACTCGCTGGACGGGCGCACCGGGCTCAGCCAACCGCGCTGCGCGTACTCGGTGACCAGGCCGGGGCGGGGCAGGATCGCCACGTCCGGGCTGGTGCCCGCGAGGTGCCGGGCCCGCAGAAACGCGTCGATGTCGTTGCCGGCGCTGACCACCTGCACCGAGCCGGGATAGTCGGCGACGACCTGGCGGAACCGGTCCAGCTCGCTGGTGCTCCAGACCACCGCGACCTGCACCGACCGGGCCCCGCCGGAGCAGCCGGCGGCCATGGCGGTGACGCCCGCGGCGGCGGCGCGCAGCAGGGTGCGACGACTCGTGCGGGCGGTCGGTCTCATCGGGTCGCCTCGCTCGGCTCGGTGACCAGCTCGTGCCGGACCGGGATCTCGGCGAGGGTGGCCGGGTCGGCGGTGCAGACCAGCACGGCCACCCCGGGGGCGTCGGGTGGGGAGAGCCGAGGCATCAGGTCGGCGAGGCGACTGTCGCCGGCCGACCCCGCCGGCAGGTCGATCACGAGCACCTCGGGCAGGCAGGCCGCCGCCCGGGCGAGCGCCACCCGGAACCGCTGGGCGGCGGAGATCTGGTGCGGCAGCAGGGTGAGGGAGAGCGTCAACTCGAGCCGGTCGACCACGGTGGTCGTCCAGTCGTCGGCCACCTCGTGCACCCGTTCGCGTTTGCGCTGGCCATACTCGATGTTGCGGCGCACGGTGAGTTGCGGCAGCAACGCGCCACCGGCGGGCACGTAGCCGATCTGCCGGCGTGGCGGCGGCAGCGCGGTGACGTCCCGGTCACCGACCAGGATGCGACCGGTCACCGGAGCGGCGAGGCCGACCAGCACCCGGGCCACCGCGGTGCCGAACCGGGGTGGGGCCACCAGGGCGGCGAGCGTGCCGGCGGGGACGTCGAGGGTCACCGGCCCGGTGCCGGGTACGGCGACCAGTGCGCGTAGCCGTAACGTGACCCTCACCTCCGGTGACCGCTGGGAGAACGCACCCAGGGTGGCACACCGTGCCGACAATCGATGCCCTCAGGCACCTCCATTGTGGATGTGTTGGGACCGCTCAGCCCGCGGCGTAGAGCGCGGCGAGCCCGGCCGCCGTGGCGGCCAGCCGCTCGCGCAGCGCCGCCGGGGCCAGCACCTCGACGTCGGCGCCGAGGCGTAGCAGGTCACCGTGGGCATGGGTGAGCGACTCGATCGGCAGCACCGCGGTCACCCAGCCCCGCGCGTCCGGCGGCCCGGCGCTGGCCTCCACCGCGGTCACCACCGGGTCGCTGCCGATCTCCCGCAGCCGCTCCCGGCCGCCGGGGGAGAGCCGCACGGTGGCCTCGTCGCGGTGCAGCCGGGCGCGGAACTGCACCACGTGCGCCCGCCACCAGGATGGGAGGTCGAAGTCGGCGGGTCGGTCGAACTCCTGCGGAAGGGGGGTCAGGGCGAGGATCTGGCTGACCCGGTAGGTCGCCGGCGCGCCCCGGCCGGGCTGGTCGGCCACCACGTACCACCGACCACCCTTGAGCACCAGGCCGTACGGCTCCAGCACCCGGGTCACCTCACCGTTCCACCCCCGGTAGCGCACCTCGACGCGGTGCTGCCGCCAGACCGCCTCGGCCGTGCGGGCCAACTCCGGGGACGCGTCGCCGTCCGCGTACCAGCCGGGCGCGTCGAGGTGGAAACGTTGCTGCAGCTGGGTGGCCCGGTCGCGCAGCGGTGCGGGGAGCGCGGCGTGCAGCTTGAGTTGCAGCGCGGCCACCACGTCGCCGTAGCCCAGCTCGCCGGCCGGGCCGGGCAGCCCGGCCAGGAACAGCCGGTCGGCCTCCTCGGCGGTCAGCCCGGTCAGGCGGGTCCGCCACCCGTCGACCAGTTGGTAGCCGCCGGCGTGCCCGGCCTCTCCGTACAGCGGGATGCCGGCGGCGTGCAGCGACTCCACGTCGCGGTAGATGGTGCGGGGGGACACGGCCAACCGGTCGGCGAGCTGCGCGGCGGTGAGCCGCCCGTGTGTCTGGAGCAGCATCAGGACGGAGAGAAGTCGACTGGCCCGCACTTCACTGACACTAGCTGTCAGGGGAGTGGTCGTACTGTCCCGACATGGCTTTTCGGGACAAGGATCTGAGCACACCGGGACCGGTCACGGTGGACGGTCGACAGCTCAAGCGATACCACATCGACCAGGCGGAACAGCGGATCGAGTCGGAGGTGGAGAAGGCCGCGTACGACCTGCTGCCCGCCCTGCTGACCGACGTCGTGGACGACGGCACCCCGGCCGCCGGGTGGGTGGTGCTGCACCGGGGCGCGGACACCGGTGCCTACCTGCTGGCGTACACCTGGGTGTGGGACAACGCGGTGGAGGTCCGCGTCGCCGCGGCCGGGCAGCCGGCGCTGGCCTGCCCGGACGACGATCCGACCCACTTCGTCGAGGTAGGTCGACCCGCCGTCGGCTGCGTGTGGGAGTTGGCGGTGCTGGAGCACGAGCGCGCCGCCTGGGTTCGGCACATGCTTGCGCCGGAGACTCCCGACCTGGCCGCATATCTGGACGACACGCGAGCGGAAGGGCCGGTGGGCCACTGATGGGCGACTTCGACTTCTTCACCGGCACCTGGAACGTCGTCAACCGGCGGCTGCGCGAGCGGCTGGTCGGCTCCGACGAGTGGGAGGAGTTCCCCGGGGTGTCGGTCGCGCACGGCTTCTTCGCCGGCGGCGGCCACTTCGACGAGATCACCTTCCCGACCAAGGGCTCCGCCGGCGCCACGATCCGGATCTTCGACCCGGCCCGGCAGGAGTGGTCGATCTACTGGATGACCAGCGGCACCGGGGTGCTGGAACAGCCACCGATGGTGGGCCGCTTCGTCGACGGGGTCGGCCACTTCTACGCCGACGACCAGCACGAGGGGCGACCGGTGCGATGCCGGTTCATCTGGTCCGACATCAGCGCGACCACAGCCCGTTGGGAGCAGGCGTTCTCCGTCGACGGCGAGCAGACCTGGGAAACCAACTGGATCATGATCTTCACGCGCGCGGCTGACTAGCAGCTTCCGGCCATCCGGGTGCGGTGTTAGGGTCCGTCCACCGCCCCGGATGGAGGAACGCCATGGCCTCCGACCACGTCGACGTGCTGATCATCGGCGCCGGCCTGTCGGGCATCGGGGCCGCCTGCCACCTCACCCGTGACTGCCCGGACAAGACGTACGCGGTGCTGGAGGCGCGCGACGCCGTGGGCGGCACCTGGGACCTGTTCCGCTACCCGGGCATCCGCTCGGACTCGGACATGTTCACCCTCGGCTACTCGTTCAAGCCCTGGACCGCCCCGAAGGCCATTGCCGACGGCACGACCATCCGGGAGTACGTCCGCCAGACCGCCCGGGAGTACGACGTGCAGCGGCACATCCGCTTCCGGCACCGGGTGCTGCGCGCCGAGTGGCACAGTGCCACCGCCCGCTGGACGGTGCACGCCCAGCGGGCCGACACCGCCGAGACCGTGCTGCTGACCTGCTCGTTCCTGTTCGCCTGCACCGGCTACTACCGCTACGACGAGGGCTACACCCCGCCGCTGCCCGGTGTCGACGCGTACGCCGGGCGGCTGGTGCACCCGCAGCACTGGCCCGACGACCTCGACCATGCCGGCCGGCGGGTGGTGGTGATCGGCAGCGGCGCCACCGCGGTGACCCTGGTGCCGGCGATGGCGCAGCGGGCCGCCCACGTGACGATGCTCCAGCGCTCACCCACGTACGTCACCGCGTTGCCCTCGCGAGACCGGCTGGCCGACGCGCTGCGGCGCTGGCTGCCGGCGAAGGCCGCGTATCCGGTGGTGCGCTGGAAGAACGTGCTGCTGTCCACCGTCACCTTCCAGCTCAGCCGGCGTGCGCCCGGCCTGGTGAGGCGGAGGTTGCGCCGGGCCGCCACCGGCCGACTCCCGGTCGGGTACGACGTCGACCGGCACTTCTCGCCCCGCTACGACCCGTGGGACCAGCGGCTCTGCGTGGCGCCCGACGGTGACCTGTTCACCGCCGTGCGGCAGGGCAGGGCGTCGGTGGTCACCGACACGGTCGACACCTTCACCCCGGACGGTGTCCGGCTGACCTCCGGCGACGTGCTGCCCGCCGACATCGTGGTCACCGCGACCGGGCTCAACCTGCTCGCCGTCGGTGGTCTGACGCTGCGCGTGGACGGCGTCGACGTCGACCTCGCGAACACTGTCGCGTACAAGGGCATGATGCTGTCCGGCGTGCCGAACTTCGCCCTGACCCTCGGCTACACCAACGCGTCGTGGACGCTCAAGTCCGACCTGGTCGCCGGCTACGTGTGCCGTCTGTTGCGGCACCTGGACCGCACCGGCCAGCAGGTCGTCACGCCGATCCCGCCACCCGACGCGCGACGGGTGCCGCTGATCGACCTGCGCTCCGGCTACGTGCTTCGCGCCGTCGACGCGCTGCCCAAGCAGGGTGCGAACGCGCCGTGGCGGCTGCACCAGAACTACCCCCGCGACGTGCTGCTGATGCGGCACGGCAGGCTCGCCGACGAGGGTGTGCGGTTCTCCCAGGCCGGCGAGGTGACCGCCCCCGCCCCCGCGGGCGCCCGGCGTCCCGTGTCGTCCGAGCGTCGGTGACCGCCAGGAGAGGAGCACCTTCCGTGCAGAGGTTCGAGTTCGCCGGTGCCACGGCCGTGGTCACCGGAGCGGCCAGCGGCATCGGTGCGGCGTTGGCGCACGCGCTGGCCCGCCGGGGCAGTGATCTGGTGCTGCTGGACCGCGACGCGGAGCGGCTGGACACGGTCCTCGGCGCGATCCGCGTCGCGCATCCCGACCGCCAGGTGAACACGTACGTGGTGGATCTGGCCGACGCGAGGGCCACCGCCCAGGTGGCGGCGGAGATCGGCCAGCGGCACCCGCGCGTACGCCTGCTGGTGAACAACGCCGGTGTCGGCCTCGGCGGCCGGTTCGACCAGGTGACGTTCGACGAGTTCAGCTGGGTGATCGACGTCAACTTCCGGGCCGTGGCGCAGCTGACCCACGCGCTGCTGCCCACCCTCCGGGCGGAACGGGGCGCGCACCTGGTCAACATCTCCAGCCTGTTCGGGCTGATCGCACCCGCCGGGCAGACCGCGTACGCGGCGAGCAAGTTCGCCGTGCGCGGCCTCACCGAGGCACTGCGCCACGAGCTGGTCGACGACGGCATCGGGGTGACGTCGGTGCACCCCGGCGGGATCCGCACCCGCATCACCGAGAACGCCCGGATCGGCAGTGGCGTCTCCCACGAGGAGTACGCGGTCGGCCGGGCACAGTTCGAGAAGCTGCTCACCATCGCGCCGGAGCGGGCCGCCGAGGTGATCCTGCGCGGCGTCGAGCGGCGTCGGGGCCGGGTGCTGATCGGCTGGTCGGCGAAACTGCCCGACCTGCTGGCCCGGGTGCTGCCGGCCTCGTACAACCGGCTCCTGGTCACCGGCCTGAACCGGGGCGTCGTCCGCCCGGCACGGCAGCCCGCCACCGGCGTCCCCGCGCAACGCCCCTCCGTCGACGCCGCCGTCGACCCGGCCAGCGAGGTGGCCTGACCGTCAGCCGGCCGTTCCTTCCCGCGCGCCCCTGAGTCAGGCGGGGCCGGCCACCGTCGCGCGGGGCCCGACGTCGCGGCGACGCAGCAGCACGGTCAGCGTCACGAGCGCGACCAGCAGGGCCGCGAGCACGTACACCGGGGCCGGGCCGAGGGGCGCGAGCAGTGCCAGCAGCGCGACGACCGGGAAGGCGACGACCGCCACGCCGTGCTGCTGCCGGCGTACGTGCAGCACCCAGACGGTGAGCAGGAAGACGGCGATCGGGACGGCGACCGCGTACCCGGCGGTCCTTTCCGAGATGTGCGTGAGGTGCCGCTCGTAGTCCACCGACACGCTCAGACCCGCGCCGACCGCGGCGACCGCCGCGAAGATCAGGTAGTGGCCATAGCCCCAGACCAACGTGTACGGCATCCGGCCGGGCGCCTCGATGGGCCGGTCGAAGTAGAGCCACCACAGGGCGAACACGATCACCGTGGCCGCCGCCGCCAGCGACCAGAGGTGACGGTCGCCGGCGTCCACTCCGGTCTGGATGGCCACCGACGTGGCCAGCACCACCTCACCGAGCACGATCAGGGTGAACAGCCCGTACCGTTCGGTGATGTGTCCCGGATGCCAGGGAGTCATGCCCGGCCGCTCGGCCACCGCCGGCACCAGCAGGTCCGCCACGACCAGCAGCAGCAACGCCGCCGTCCCCCAGCCCTCCGGCAGGGTCAGCCGAAGCAGCCAGCCGAGCTGGACGATGGTGACGCCGATCGCGTACCGCCGGGCCGCCCGGCGGTGCGCCGGATCACCGGCGGCGGCCCGGCACCACTGCACGACGAGCGCGATACGCATCACCACGTAGCCGTACGTGATGACGCTGAAGTCGCCGTCGGTGAACGCACGGGGCACCCCGGCCGCGATGATCAACGCCCCGGCGATCTGCACCAGCGTCGTGATCCGGTACACGTCGTCGTCGGTGTCGTAGGCCGAGGCGAACCAGGTGAAGTTCATCCACGACCACCAGATCGCGAAGAAGACCATCAGGTACCTGGTCAGCGCGTGGCCGAGGTGACCTTCGGAGACGTCGTGGTGCAGGTTGACGGCGGCCTGCGCCACGGCCACCACGAAGCACAGGTCGAAGAAGAGTTCCAACGGAGTGGCCGTGCGATGCGGCTCGTCGCGACGACGTGGCCGCATCGGCCGGTAGAACGGCCGCACCGAGCGAGGCTGGGTCACCGCAGTTCCTCAGGCCGCCCGCCGATCAGCCGCGCCGACGGCCGTGGGTCAGCCCCTCCAACACCAGGGTCACGCCGGCGCCGACCAGCCAGACGTCCTTGGCCAACCCCGCACCCTGCTGGGTCGGGCGGATGCTGCCGGGTTCCCGCAACCCCGGCGTCTTGAGGTACAGCTGTACCAGGCCCGCGCCGAACGCGGTCAGACCGAGCCCGACCAGCGGTGCCGGGACGAACGGTGCGAGCAGCGCGGCCCCCAGGGCGACCTCCGAGTACGCCAGCAACTTGGCGAAGCGCGCCGGCTCGAACTGACCGAGTTGGGGCATGGCCGTCACCGCCATCCCGTGCATGCTCTCGGCCGCGGCACCCTCCAGGTTCCGCTTCTGCAGACCCGAGTTGAGGAAGTACGCACCGATGCTGACCCGTAGCGGCAGGTGTGCGAGTTTCATGGTCACTCCCGTTGGCCGTGGTCGAATGCGGCCCGCGTACCCCGGACCACCCGCGATAACCGCCAGGCGGGCTGGGCTGGCCGTGGTGGTCGCGGTAGGTTCGCCGGGGGCCCACCGCCGAGCCCGTGGCACACCGCCCAGCCCGGCTCCGGCCTTGCCGCAGACCACCAGCAGGAGGCGAAGTGAGCCAGGAAGTCCGGGGAGTCATCTCCCGCAGCAAGGGCGCACCGGTCGAGGTCACCACCATCGTGGTGCCCGATCCCGGCCCCGGTGAGGCCGTCGTCCGGATCCAGTCCTGCGGTGTCTGCCACACCGACCTGCACTACCGCGAGGGTGGCATCAACGACGACTACCCGTTCCTGCTCGGCCACGAGGCGGCGGGCATCGTGGAGCAGGTCGGCGAGGGCGTCACCGACGTCGCCCCGGGTGACTTCGTGGTCCTCAACTGGAGGGCGGTCTGCGGGGACTGCCGCGCCTGCCGCCGAGGTCGCCCCTGGTACTGCTTCAACACCCACAACGCGAAGCAGCGGATGACGCTCACCGACGGCACCGAGCTCGCCCCGGCGCTGGGCATCGGCGCGTTCGCCGAGAAGACCCTGGTGCACGCCGGGCAGTGCACCAAAGTGGACCCGGCCGCCCGACCGGCTGCGGTGGGTCTGCTCGGCTGCGGTGTGATGGCCGGGCTGGGTGCGGCGATGAACACCGGCAACGTCACCCGGGGTGACTCGGTCGCGGTGATCGGCTGTGGCGGTGTCGGAGACGCCGCGGTCGCCGGTGCGGTCCTCGCCGGCGCCACCACGATCGTCGCGGTGGACACCGACAGCCGCAAGCTCGACTGGGCCCGCAAGTTCGGCGCCACGCACACCGTGAACGCCTCGGAGGCCGACCCGGTCGAGGCGATTCGCGCCGCCACCGGCGGCTTCGGCGCCGACGTGGTGATCGACGCGGTGGGTCGACCGGAGACCTGGAAGCAGGCGTTCTACGCCCGTGACCTGGCCGGCACGGTGGTGTTGGTCGGCGTACCGACCCCGCAGATGCAGATCGAACTTCCCCTGCTGGACGTCTTCGGCCGTGGCGGCGCCCTCAAGTCGAGCTGGTACGGCGACTGTCTGCCCAGCCGCGACTTCCCCATGCTCACCGAGCTGTACCTGCAGGGCCGGCTCGACCTCGACGCGTTCGTCACCGAGGAGATCGCGCTCGACCAGGTCGAGAACGCGTTCGAGCGGATGCACCACGGCGACGTGCTGCGCTCGGTGGTGGTGTTCTGATGACCGCCCGGGTCGACCGCGCGGTCACCGCCGGCACGTTCTCCCTGGACGGGCAGACATTCGACGTGGACAACAACGTCTGGGTGATCGGCGACGACAGCGAGTGCGTGGTCCTGGACGCGCCGCACGACGTCGCCGCGATCCTCGCCCTGGTGGGTGACCGGCAGGTCCGCGCGATCCTGGCCACCCACGCCCACGACGACCACGTCCGGGTGGCGCCCGAACTGGCCGAGGCCACCGGCGCGCCGGTGCTGCTGCACGCCGCCGACCGGGTGCTGTGGGACATGGTCCACCCGCACCTGCCGCCGCACGGCGAGCTACACGACGGGCAGAGCGTCGAGGTGGCCGGCACCACCCTGCTGGTGCTGCACACCCCCGGGCACAGCCCCGGGGCGTGCAGCTTCCACGCCCCGGACCTGGGTGTGGTCTTCACCGGTGACACGCTCTTCGCCGGCGGTCCCGGTGCGACCGGCCGCTCGTACAGCGACTTCGGCACCATCGTCCAGTCGATCCGCGCCCGCCTGCTCACCCTGCCGGCGGAGACGGTCGTGCACACCGGTCACGGCGGCGACACCACGATCGGCGCGGAGGCCCCGCACCTTCAGGAGTGGTTGGCGCGCGGTCACTGAGCCCGCGTGCGGGCGCGCGGCTCAGCGCTCGTCGGCCGCGCCCAGCAGCGGTTTGACGTCGAGGACGGGAGTGCCGTCGAGAGCCTCCAGGTCGGCCACCTCGACGCGTAGCCCGTCCACCCCCAGGACCCGCACCCGGTGCAGGCCGATCGGATTGGGCCGGTGCGGGGACCGGGTGCTGAACACCCCGGTCTCCGGCCGGCTCTGGTCGCCGCGCGGGTGCACCACCAGCACGTCGCGCCGGGCGCGGTCCAACCAGGTCAGCACCAGCAGCTCCGCGCCGGCCCGCAGGTCGCGCAGGGCCGGGCCGACCTGCGGGTCGAAGACCAGCCACGCCGTCGGCGCGCCCTCGTCACCCTGGCGCGGCGCGTCCGCCGCGTCCGTCAACGGCGAGGCGACCCGCCCGACCGGTCGCAGAAGGTACGTCTCGTCGCGCGCTGCCCCGGCCATGACGCTCCCTTGCCGACGGTGAATGCCTACGGCGTTAGGATCGCGCATGGCCGCCGAGCACCCCACACCTGTCGTCCGTCAGCTGCGCCTCGTGGTGGAGGCCGCCGACTACGAGGCTGCCGTCGCGTTCTTCCGTGATGCGCTCGGCCTGCCCGAGGAGGCGGCGTTCGTCAGCGACGGAGACGCCCGGGTGATGATCCTGGACGCCGGCCGCGCCACCCTGGAGATCGCCAACCCGGCCCAGAAACGCATGATCGACGAGGTCGAGGTGGGACGCCAGGTCGCACCCCGGATGCGGGTGGCCTTCGAGGTGGACGACGCCGAGGCGACCACCGCCCGGCTGGTCGCCGCCGGCGCGAGCGAGGTCGCGCCCCCGACCCGTACGCCGTGGCAGTCGCTCAACTCCCGCCTCGACGCGCCCGCCGGCCTTCACATCACCGTCTTCCAGGAGCTGCTCCCGCCGGAGGCGGGGGCCGGGACGCGGGATGCGGAGTCCGGACGTGACGGCGGCACCTGAGTCGGGCAGTTCACCCACCGTGCTGGCCCGGACTCCCACTCACGGTAGCGACAGCCCGTTCGCCGCCCGCCTCCCCATCACCATGCACGCCCCCTTTGCTTTGCAGCCATATCCGCACCACGTCCCGTGAGCTGCGAACGGGCTCTTTCCGCCCGCCACGGGCGCTTCTTACCGCCGTCACTGACGGTGTCCGGTGCGTATGTGGATGCACAGCAAAGGCTGGCATCGGTTCCAGCCTTCGACCGCGGAAATCACCTTCCGTCACCATCGTCGGATGCGATGGGCGCAGAGAGCCGCGATGTCCGGTTCCGCGCAATGACCGGGACCTCACCAGGTCAAGGTGAGGGCATTTCCGGAATGACCGACACGTGAACCTGGTTGTGTCCCCCGTACCGCCGGAGCCCAAACCTTTCCGCGGTCATCTCCCGAGGAGTGTTCACCCCGGAGCGCTCCGCACGATCGAAAGGGCAACCATCGTGAAGGCCGACTTCACTCGATGGCTCCCCGCCATCGCTAAGGACTCGTACCGCAAGACCGCGCTGAGCGTGGCGGGTGTGGCCGCTCTCGGCGGCCTGGCGCTCGCGCCGACCGCAGTTGCCGCTCCGGTCACATCCGGACCACACCAGGGCGCCGTCGCTGCCATCGACCTCGCCACCGGCAAGGCCGCCACCTCGGCCCAGCAGGACGACCAGCCCGTCGAGTCGGGCCTGACCACCGGCTCCGCCACCGGCAAACCGCCGGCCGGCAAGCCCAGCCGAGCCCAGCTGATCCCGCACGGCATCGAGGGCGCCCAGTCGCGCATTCCGCTCGACGACGCGCAGCTCGCCAACGCCCGGCAGATCGTCGACGCCGCCAAGAAGACCGGCGTCGGTGACCGGGGCGCGGTGATCGGCGTGGCCACCTCGCTGCAGGAGTCGAAGCTCTACAACCTCGGCCACCTGGGCGCGTACAACGACCACGACTCGCAGGGCCTGTTCCAGCAGCGCCCGTCGTCCGGTTGGGGCACGCCCGACCAGATCACCGACCCGGAGTACTCCGCCACCGCGTTCTTCAGCGCACTCAAGAACGTCGGCGGTTGGCAGGACCTGCCGCTGACCACCGCCGCGCAGACCGTCCAGGTCTCCGCGTACCCGTACGCGTACGCGCAGTGGGAGGAGCAGGCGGCGGACATCGTCCAGCAGCTCTGGTGACACCCGCACACACGCGCCGGCCGGCCCCCACCCGGGGCCGGCCGGCGTCGTCGTGTCTCAGCAGGCCGGGTAGAGGCGGCGGGTGCCCACGCCAGCGGCGTACGCCTCCCGGTCGCTGAACCGGCAGCCGTAGTCGGGCCGGGCCACCACCGTCGGGTCGGTGACGGTGTCGCCGGCCGGGCGTTCGCCGGTGCGTACCCAGGACACCAGGTCGTCCCAGGCGGCGCCGGCCTCGGCCGGGGTGAACTCGCAGTGCTGCGTGGCCCGGATGGCCCGCTGGACCACCAGCTTGCTGCGACCGTGCCGTGCCACGTCCTCGGCGTACGCCTGCTCCATGCTGAACGGCACGAACAGGTCACCGAGGCCGTGCAGGCTGAGCACCGGCGCGGTGGGTCGACCAGCGATCCGCGGCACCTCGGTCAGCGTCGGCAGGAGCCGCTGCACCACGTTCTCCGGCGCCACCCGCCGCACGGTGGCGTTGACGTTCGCCGGGCTGTTCGGGGTGTACCGGCTGAGCAGGTTGGTGGACAGCTGACCGGGCCGCTGGGCGGGGGAGTTGCCGCTCCCGGTGGGCACGCTGATCGAGAAGAGGAAGTCCTTCCAGACCGCGAACGCCGCGTCCGCGCCCGGACGCGGCCCGCCCGAACGGTTCACGGTGATCGCCCGCAACTGCTTGCCCCGGTCCGTGGTGGTGTCCGGCCCGGTGGGCGTCAACCCGGCCAGACCGAGCGCCAGCTGGATGCGGGGTACGGCGTTCGTCAGGTAATCAGCCGGCGTCGGGTACGCCGGCACCCCGGCGAGGGCCTGCGCCACCAGGTTGTAGTCCAGGTAGAAGTCGAGCAGCGTCTGGTCGCCGAGCACCCCGCACATCGGCAGTGCCCCGTCGTAGTAGCCGGGGTACTGCTCCAGCGAGCGACCGATGACGTACCCGCCCATCGACACTCCGGCGACGTAGGTGTGCTGCGGCCGGCGGACCGTCCGCCCGAAGTGGTCGGCGAGCTCCTTGGTGCCCAGCACCCCCGAACGGATGTCGAAGCCGTTGCGGTCGTACGAGGACGACGCCCACGCGTAGCCCTGCTCCAGCAGTCGCTGGCGCAGCCCGAAGCCCGGTGGCTCCGGCGAGAGCACCGTGCCCTGGCCGCGGTAGCCGTGCGCCCACAGCACCAGGTCACCGTTCCACCGGGCGGGGATCTCGATGATGTACCCGGCGTGGCGGTGCACGCCCTGGCGTACCGTCGTCGGCTTGCCGCCCACGACCAGCGGCGCCAACGGAGGGTTCTCGATGGTGTACCCGGGCAGCGGCTCCCCACCCCTCGGGTCGCGACCGGTGGCGTTGGCCGGCGCGGCACCGGCCAGCCCGACCACGAGAGTCAACGTCGCGGTGGCGGCGAGCAGCCGGCGGAGGGTACGAACGGGTGCGGACAGCATCGATGCTCCCCATCGGACGGACGTCGCCCGGGGGCGACCAGGCGGGACGGTTGCCTACCGGCCGGTAGCGCCCTGAACCTAGGACTGCCGTCGACCAGTGTCAATGTCTACGCTGATCGGCTGGTCAAGCACGACTGTCCGGCCGATCAGGATGGCCCGCGCGCCCGTTGATGCGGTCAGCGCGTGCGCGCGTTGATTGAGGGCCGCCTGCGCGCGTGGTGGTCGGCTCGATCCGTGCGGGCGTTGATCGGGCTGGTCTGTGCGCGTGGTGATCGGGCTGGTCCGTGCGCGGGGGTTTCAGACCGCTGTCTGCCCCGGGTTGGCCGGCGTCCTCGTCGGTGAGACGCCCGCCGCCTGCCGTACCCGGCCGCGCTTTCCCCGGTGGGTCGGTCGGGTTGACTTGTGTCCGTGGATGAGTCGATCTGGGAAGCGGCCCGCGCGTCGCGAAGCTGGTTGGACACGGCGAACGGCACCGGGCAAACCGAACTGACCTGCCGCATCCTCAAGTTGACCGAGGAGGCGGGAGAGGCGTCGGCCGCCTGGATCGGCCTGCTCGGGCAGAATCCGCGCAAGGGTGTCACCCACACGCGCGAGGACGTCGCCGCCGAGCTGGCCGACGTCGCCTTCACGGCGCTGGTGGCCATCGAAAGCCTGGGGCTGGACGCGCAGACGGTCCTGGACACGTGCGCCGCGAAAGTGCGCTCCCGCCTCGGCAACTGAACGAACCCCCCACCCGGCGTCCCCGGCCAGGTTGGCCCGTTTGGCCGCTGGCCCGTCGCTTGCTGGGTTGGCGAGCGTGCCCGCTTGCCGCGTTGGCGAGGGCGTGCCCGGCTGGCCCGCATGCCCCGTTTGGCCCGCATGCCCGCATGCCCGGTTGGCCTGCATGCCCGGTTTGGCTCCGCGGGCCCGGTTGCCCGCATGCCCGCATGCCCGTTTGGCCTGCATGCCCGGTTGGCCTTGTTAGCTCGCTTGACTCGCCCACGTCGGCCGGGGCTCTCCTGCGGCTCTGGCCCTGCGCGCCCACCCTCGGCGCGGCTCTGATTCGTGATCGACTCGGTTTCCTTGAAGTCGCGGTATCAAGCCGTCCCGGACACCCCGACATCAAGGAAGTCGAGTGGATCATGCCCGAGGTGGGCTGTGTACGCAGGCGTGGGTGACTTTGGTGTCTTCAGGTCAGGTTGACCCGTGCGGTTTGTTCGGTCTGGGCGCTTTGGGGTGTGGTCGGCGGCACTTGTCGGGCGGAATCATGGCCGGGTCGGGGTCGTTACACACCCTGACGATGGCAGGACCACGGCCTGTCGGCTCGATGGTCCGCCCCGGGAATCACCCCCGGCCCCGGGTCGTTACACCCGGACCCCGGCCCGACCGGCACCCTGCTCCACCGGGTGCAAGGGATGGGGCCGACCCGGGAATGGCCCCCGCCTCGCGGGTCGTTACACCTGGACCCGGCCCGACCGGCACCCCGCTTCACCGGGTGCAAGGGATGGGGCCGGCCCGGGAATGGCCCCGCCCCGCGGGTCGTTACACGTGGACCCGGCGCCCGAGCCCCCGCTCGTAGGCCGCCGACCCCCGGTGCCGCAAGCCCCCCGGCTTGTAGGTCGCCGCCCCCCCTCAGACTTTTCCCCTGTTACTGCAGCGCCGGACGAGGTGCTCTCATCCGCAGTACTCAGGCGGGTGTTCTTACCCCCGAAGGAGCTTCCCCCATGAATACGATCATGCGTAAGAGTGTGTTGTCTGTTGCTGGTCTCGCGTTCGCCGGTGGTGTCTTCGCCGGCCCGATCGCCGCCCACGCCGCCACCCCGACGGTGGACGCCAAGCCGGTTGCTGCCGCCGTGAAGACGGCGGCGCCGAAGCCGCAGGGCGACCAGTCGCACATCACCTTGAACGACGAGCAGACCGCCAACGTCAAGGCGATCATTGCCGCGACGAAGAAGGCTGGTCTGCCGGAGCGGGCCGCGGTGATCTCGATCGCGACGAGTCTGCAGGAGTCGAAGCTGGAGAACCTGGGCCACCTCGGCGATATGAACGACCACGACTCGCTGGGCCTGTTCCAGCAGCGCCCGTCCAGTGGTTGGGGCACGCCGGAGCAGATCACCGACCCCGAGTACTCCACGACCGCGTTCCTCAAGGGCCTCAAGCAGGTCGACGGGTGGCAGGACATGCCCCTGACCGAGGCCGCGCAGACCGTGCAGGTCTCCGCCTACCCGGACGCCTACGCCCAGTGGGAGCAGCAGGCCACCGACCTGGTCGGCCAGTACTGGAACAGCTGACCCACCGAACGACCCGACCGCTGGCCGGCACCCCACCACGGGGTGCCGGCCAGCGGCATGTCCACGCCGAGATCTTGGACAGATTCCGTTCTCGCTTAACGGAAACTGTCCAAGATCTCGCGTTTGGCGACGTCGGAAGTGGCGCTGTCGGCGCGGAGTGATCCGATCGGCCGGCGGGTACGTACCTCCCGTCGGGGACCGGCGGAGGGACAGGGGTATGACCGCGGTGGGGTACGGCACGAATCGTGAACCTGAGGCACCGCCGGAACCCGCCGGTGACGCCGCATCGCTGCGCTGGTCCACGGGGTCCCGCCTGCTGGTGGCTGCCGCTGCTGTCGTGCTGCTGCTGGGCGCGGCGGCGGTAGCCGTGATCATCGCGGACCCCGGGCGCCTCGGCAGGACCTACACCGGCGCATCCGAAGGAACCCGGCCCGACGGCATCCGCCCGGACGGCATCGGCCCCGACGGCGCCCGCCCGGATGGCAGCCGGCCTGACGACGTCGGGCGGGCTGGCGGCATTGCCGACCCGGACGCGGCTGATGGTCGCCCCGGCGCGGGGGCTGCCGACGATGTGGTGCTCACGGCACCACTGGCGGGTCGGCAGAAGGGCACCTTCGTGCTCGCGGACGGGTTGTCCTCGTTCGACCTGCGGGTGGCCGACCTGGGGGGTGACCTGTACCGGATCAGCAGCCCAGCCAACTCGGGTGTGGTGGGTCGACCGGTCGTGTCGGGGGAGACCGTCCGGCTCGAACTCGCGGAATCCGGGGCGCGTGGTGTGCGGGCCGTGCGGGTCCTGCTCAACGAGCGGGTCGCCTGGCGTCTGCAACTCGTCGGCGGGGTGAGCCGTCAGCTGCTGGATCTGACCCGAGCGCGGTTGCTGGGCGTGGAACTCGCCGGCGGGTCGTCCAGCACCGAGATCATGCTGCCACCGATCACGGCGGCCAGCACCAGCGCGCCCGACAGCGGCAGCGCGCCCGGCACCGGCAGCCCCGAAGGCGCCAGCATCCTGACGGTGCGACTCACCGGTGGGACCAGCCAGCTCGACATCCGGCTGGCCGCGGAGACGCCGGTGCGGGTGCGCGTGGGAGCAGGCGCCGGCTCGGTCGCGGTGGGCCAGGACCGCTGGGATGGGGTGGCCGCGGGTGCGGTGCTGGGTACGCCGGGTTGGGACCGCGCGACCGAACGGCTTCACGTGGACCTGGTCGCGGGTGCCAACCGCGTGACGGTGTCCGCCGCCAGCCGGTGAGCCGAGCAGCCAGAGACCGCCGCCAGCCGGTGAACTCGCACGGGTGGCAAAGCCCCGGCATGCGGAGAACCAGCCCACCCCTGCTGGAAGCGCTGCGGTCGTGGGTGGGCGTGAGCGTACAGTCGGGCGGTGGAGCGTACCGAGTCGATGCTGGCGCAGACCCGACCACCCGGCGTGGCCGACGTTGATCCCGGCAGTGTGCTGTTGCCCGGCCACGACGTGCCGTTGGGGCGGTACACCACAGTGCGGCGACTGTTGCCGCAGCGTCCCCGCCGCATGGTCGGCGCCTGGTGTTTCGTCGACCACTTCGGCCCGGACGATGTGGCCCAGCGGCCCGGCATGGAGGTGCCCCCGCACCCGCACACCGGTTTGCAGACGGTGACCTGGCTGCTGGAAGGGGAGATCCTGCACCGGGACAGCCTCGGCAACGTGCAGCCGATCAGGCCCGGTCAGTTGAACGTGATGACCTCCGGGAACGGCATCGCCCACTCCGAGCGGTCGCCGGCGATCCATCCGCCAGTCATGCACGGCGTACAGCTCTGGGTGGCATTGCCGGACCCGGCGCGAGCCGGCGCGGCGGACTTCGCCCACCACGCCGACCTACCGCGTTGGCGCGACGGCGACCTGGACGTCACCCTGCTGGTCGGCGAGTTCGGTGGGGAGCGGTCGCCGGCCGTGGTGCACACCCCGCTGGTGGGTGTGCAGCTGGAGCTGGGCGGCGAGGCGCCGACGACGCTGTCGTTGCGGCCCGATTTCGAGTACGCCGTGCTGGCGATGTCCGGCTCCGCGGAGGCCGCCGGGGTGGGGTTCGAGCCGGGGGCGTTGCTCTACCTGGGCACGGGCCGTCGCGAGCTGACCGTGCGCGGAGGGTCCGGGGCCCGGTTGTTGTTGCTGGGCGGTACGCCGTTCGAGGAGCCGCTGGTGATGTGGTGGAACTTCGTCGGCCGCTCGCACGAGGAGATCCTCGCCGCCCGGGAGGACTGGATGGCGGGGGACGCACGCTTCGGCGTGGTCGCCGACGATCCGGCGCCGCCGCTGCCGGCGCCCGCCCTGCCCACCACCCGCCTCAAGGCCCGTGACCGCACCGGCGGCCTGCACGACTGATCGGCCCGTGACCGCACCGGCGGCCTGCACGGCTGACGGGTCGGCACGGCTGGCGGGACCGCGACGCATCGGCGAGGCCCCGACCGCACCGGCGGCCCGCACGGCGACCGGGGTGCTGCCAGCGTGTGACCCTCGGTCGCGCGGGTAGTCGCCGGCATGCCGACCACTCTGATCACCCCGATGGCGGACCGGAAGCGCCTGGCGCGCCGGCTCGCCGGCACCGGGCGGGGCTTCGCCGAGCAGTACGGCTTTCGGGTGACCAACAACCCGGCGAGTCTGTTCCAGGTGCTCTACCTCGCGGTGCTGCTGGCCCGCCGGGGTGACTTCCGCCGGGCGTTGGACGGGGCGCGGGCGTTGCGCGACGAGGGGTGGGACAGCGCGGCGGGGTTGGCCCGGTCGCTGCACGAGGACCGGGTACGGGTGCTGCGTGCCAGCGGTCAGCGAGGCGACGTCGAGGCCCTGGCCGCCGTGCTGGGTGACCTGGGTCGCACGGTGGTCGAGCGGTACCGGGGCGATCTGCGCCGGTTGCGGGCGGTGGCGCACCACGATCCGGGGCGGGAGCGGGTGCTTCTCGCCGAACTTCCCGGTGTGGACGACCAGGTGGTCGACCTGTTCCTCCGTGAGGCGCAGGCGCTGTGGCGGGAGGTGGCCCCGGTGGCTGACCGGCGCGCGTTGGCGGCGGCCCGTCGGCTCGGGCTGGGCAGGTCGGCGGAGGATCTGGCCGGCCTGGCCAGCGGAGAGTCGGAGCAGCTCGCCTGGCTGGTGGGGGCGCTGGCGCGGGTCGATCTTGAGCACCGGTACGCGGAGGTGACGGGTCGATCATGACGTGCCGTGGCCCACACTTCGCCGAATAATGACCGAACGGAGGATGTTCTGCCGTATGGTTGGACCCGGCAGTGCTGGCCGCTCGGTTCGAGCGGTCATCCACCGCCTGGTGGAGCCACCCGGTTCGGGTGCGGTTCACCGCCTGGGCAGGTTTGCGTGGCGCCCCGGGTCGCGGTTCGTGACCAGGGGGCGCCCGCCTGTCCCGGCGATTCGTTCAGCCCTCGCCCCGTGTCGTCCCCGGGGCCACCACGGCCGCTCAGGCAGGCCGGACCAGCCATCGCGCGAGGAACCGCTCACCGTGCCAGGCCGGCCAGCAGGTTGACGGTCACGGCGATGATGAACGCCCCGAACAGGTACGACACCATCGAGTGCCGCAGCACCGTACGACGCATCTCGTTGCTGGTCAGGTTGGTGTCGGACACCTGGAACGTGGTCCCGATGGTGAACGCGACGTACGCGAAGTCGGAGTAGCGGGGCGGCTCGGGCTGGTTGAAGTTCACCCCGCCGTCCGGGCCGGTGTAGTAGATCCGGGCGTACCGGGCGGCGAACACGGTGTGCACCACGAACCAGGAGAGCACCACGCTCAACACGCCGAGCCCGCTGTGCAGCTCGCGGGTCAGGCCGGGAGGCGCGTTCTGGGCGCTGGCCACGACCAACCCCACGGCCAGCAGGCTGGCCAGGCAGGCGACGAGCAGGAGCGCGTCCCGGACCGCCCGGTTCGGGTCCTCGTGCACGGCCAGTTGGGCGGTCCGCTCGGCGTCCATCGGCCAGAGCTTGAGCCACACCAGCACGAGCCAGCTCAGCGCGCCCACGTCCCAGCCGGCCAGCGCGGCGAGCGGCGGTGGCAGCACCAGCATGAAGACGCCGCCGGCGATGATGCCGACCACCGCCACCACGGCGAGCTGCCGCGCGGCGGGGAAACCCACCTCCATGGGCCGGGACGGACCGGTCTGGTGGGTCATCGGTGACGATCCCGTCTCCGGGCGATGGGCGTCACCGCCGAGGGTCAGATGCCGCGCAGATGCTGCGAGACCCGGTTGTGCTTCTTGTCCCGGGCCTGTTCGGCCCGCTGGGCGGCGCCCACCTCGGGCGCTGCCTCGATTCCGGCCGACCGGGCGACCTCGGTGCCGTTGGCGTAGTCCACCGGCGGCAGCGCGCGCAGCGCCTTCAGCACGTCCGGCGGGGCGCCCTCCCGTTCGGCCTCGCGGACCACGTCGTCCTTCTCGGCCGGGTAGTCCAGGCTCGACAGGTACTGCAGGACCTCGGCGTAGCTCGCCATGGCAGGGGCTCCCTCGGGCATCGATGTGGTGACGACCGGCGGCGGTTACCCGCCCGCCGGCCGGTCACGCCCGCCCGGCCGGAGAATCCCCGCGCCGTTTCCGCTCCGTCGGGGCGGGTAGTCGCAGGCGCCGACGCGGGCCCAGAGCCAGAGGGAGTACGCGATGAACTACGACACCTTCATCGACCAGGTTTCCCAGCGCACCGCGACGTCGTCCGAGCGGGCGGTCGAGCTGACCCGGGCGGTGTTGGAGACGTTCGCCGAGCGGTTGACCGGCGGTGAGGTCCTGGATCTAGCCGTTCAACTGCCGCAGCCGTTGCAGTTGGTGCTCAAGCCGAGCCCGAGCACGGAGCAGGCGGACCGGTTCGGGGCGGCCGAGTTCGTCGCCCGGGTCGCGGGGCGTGCCGGTGTCCAGGAGGCCGCGGCCGACGACGCCGTCCGGGCCGTCTTCAGCACCCTCCGCGAGGCGATCACCGGTGGTGAGTTCGACGACGTGGTGACCCAGTTGCCGCGTGACTATCGCGGCCTGGTCGAGCAGGCGCTGGCACCGGGCGTGATGTTGCGCCGCTCCTGACAGCGGCCCTTCCGGGCACGCACAGCGGTTTACCAGGGCAACCATCGATGTCCCGCTTGGCACCGCGATTCGGCCTGGCCTAACCTTGTCGTGCGAGGGGAGTACTTCCCACGAACCATTCCGGTCAGTACGGCGCGCCCGGCGCGCCTCGGGTGGTTGCCCGTCACGGTGATGGGTGAAGGAGACCTCGAACATGACGGTGTTCGAGGAGACCCCAATGAGCGAAGTGTCGTACCTGTCCGCCGCCAGTGACCTGTCGTCGGTCGGCACGCCCACGCTGTGGGCGGTCACCATCATCGGCGTGATCCTGCTGCTGGTGCTGGACTTCCTGGTCACCCGTCGCCCGCACGAGGTGTCCATGCGGGAGGCCATCGGCTGGTCGGCGTTCTACATCGCCCTGCCGCTGGCTTTCGGTGGCTGGCTCTGGGCCCGCTACGGTTCCCAGCAGGGCGTGGAATACCTCACCGGTTACCTGGTGGAGAAGTCGCTCTCGGTCGACAACCTCTTCGTCTTCATGCTGCTGCTGGCCGCGTTCGCGGTGCCGGCGGTGCTCGCCCAGCGGGTGCTGCTCTACGGCATCGCCGGCGCGTTGGTGCTGCGGGCCGTCTTCATCGCCCTCGGGGCGGCCGCGTTGCAGACCCTCGACTTCGCCTTCCTGCTCTTCGCGATCATCCTGATCGCCACGGCGGTGAAGCTGCTGCGCGACGCCATGTCCGGGCATCAGCAGGAAGTCGACATCAACAAGATGCGCTCGGTGAAGCTGCTGCGCAAGGTCATGCCGGTGGTCGACGACTACCACGGCACCAAGATGACCATCCGGCAGGGCGCGAAGCGGGCGCTGACCCCGTTCGCCCTGGTGGTGGTGGCGGTGCTGGCCACCGACGTCGTCTTCGCCGTCGACTCGGTGCCGGCGGTCTACGGCATCACCGAGGACCCGTACCTGGTCTTCGCCACCAACGCGTTCGCCCTGCTCGGCCTGCGCGCGCTCTACTTCGTGCTGCACGCGGCGCTGAGCCGGCTGGTGCACCTCAGCTACGGCCTGGCCATCATCCTGGCGTTCATCGGCCTCAAGCTGGGCCTGCACTGGGCGCACGGCATCTGGGACAGCGTGCCGCAGATCCCCACCCTGGCCTCGCTCGGCGTGATCATCGGTGTGCTGGTGGTGGTCACCGTGACCAGTCTGCGCGCCACCCGAGGCGGCGAACTGCCCGAGGACCGCAAGGTCGTCGCGGAACGGCACTGACCGCGCCGCGCCGGACGAGGAGGGGGTACGCGGGAAAGCTCCCACACCCACCGGCGCGGGTGGTACGACTGTGCAATGGGAATCGTGTCACCGGGCTTCCAGGGTCGGCCCCGAACGCAGGAGCCGGCCCTGCCACCCGGTCAGTATCTGACCGAGGACTTTCCGGTGCTCTCGGCCGGCCCGACGCCCCGGGTGTCGCTGGACACCTGGGAGTTCGTCATTTCCGCCGAGAACGGCAGCGAACACCGGTGGTCGTGGCAGGAGCTGATGGCCCTGCCACAGGAGACGCCGCACGTGGACATCCACTGCGTCACCCGCTGGTCCAAGCTCGGCACCACCTGGCAGGGCGTCTCACTGGACACGCTGCTCGCCGACGTGGACACGGGAGCGCACTTCGCGCTCGCCCACTCCTACGGCGGGTACACCACCAACCTGCCGCTTGACGACCTGCGCGGCGGCCGGGCCTGGGTGGCGCACACCTTCGACGGTGCCCCGCTGGCCGCCGAGCACGGCGGCCCGGCGCGGCTGCTCGTGCCGCACCTCTACTTCTGGAAGTCCGCCAAGTGGGTGCGCGGCATCCGGCTCAAGACGATGGACGAGCCCGGGTTCTGGGAGACCGCCGGATATCACGACTACGGTGACCCGTGGCGCGAACAGCGGTACCAGGGTGACTGAGCGCGCCGTGGCGACGAGCAGGCCGCCCCGGACGGCCAACCACTGGCAGGTCGGTCGGCTGGTGGAGCGCCGGGTGGAGACACCGAGCGCGCAGACCCTGGTGCTGGAGGTGCCGGACTGGCCGGGTCACCTGCCCGGGCAGCACGTCGACCTGCGACTGACCGCCCCGGACGGCTACCAGGCGGCACGGTCGTACTCCATCGCCGGGCCGGTCGTGGACGGCCCAGGTGGCCCGCGCGTCGAGGTGACCGTCCAGCGCGTGCACGACGGCGAAGTGTCCCCGTACCTCATCGATGTCTTTGGTGCCGGCGACCCGGTGGAGGTCCGCGGACCGCTGGGTGGTTGGTTCATCTGGCGGCCGGAGGAGACCGCGCCGGTGCAGCTCGTCGCCGGTGGCTCCGGCATCGTGCCGCTGATGGCGATGATCCGGGCCCGCCGCGCCGCCGGCAACAAAGCGCCGTTCCGGCTGATCTACTCGGTGCGCACGCCCGGCGACGTGATCTACGCCGACGAGTTGCGCCGCCGGGTCCGCGACGACTTCGGCCTGGACATCGCGTACGTCTACACCCGTGAGGCGCCCGAGGGTTGGCGCGGCGAGCCGCACCGCATCGGGCTGGCCGACGTCAACACGCACGGTTGGCCACCGGACCTGCAACCGCTCACCTACGTGTGCGGCCCCACCGCGTTCGTGGAGACCGTGGCCGACCTGCTGGTGGGGCTCGGGCACCCGTCGCGGCGGGTCAAGACCGAACGCTTCGGCCCCACCGGCTGACCACTCGCCCCCGCAACGTCGAGGAGATCCGATGACCGAGATGTCGTACGTGGACGGCAACATGCTCGACGGCCCGATGCGCGAGCTGCTGACCGTCGACCTGAGCAGCGCGATGGGCCGCTGCGAGAACTGCGGGATGACCGGTTCGATGGCCAGCCTGCACGTCTACTCGCACGCCCCGGGCCTGGTGGCGCGCTGCCCGTCCTGCCAAGCGGTGATGATGCGACTGGTCCGTGGACCCGACCGGGCCTGGCTGGACATGCGCGGCACGACCTTCCTCCAGGTCCCCATGCCGATGCAGCAGCCTTTCGCCGGCCCGATCTGACGGAACGCTCGCCCGGCTGAGGCAAGATGGCCGGATGAGCGCCGGACGGTGGAATGGTGTGCCGCTCGCGGTCCGGTGTGTGGTGGCGGTCGCCGTGCTGGTCTTCGCCTACGGCACCGCGGTGCACGTGGTGCAGTTGCTCCTGCCCCAGTTCGGGCCGCAGCTCGCCCTGCCCGGGTGGCTGACGTTCTACTTCACGTCCCTGACGCTGTGGGATCCGTTGGCGGCGGTGCTGTTGGCCGCCCGCCGGGTGCAGGGGCTCGTGTTGGGCTGCGCGGTGCTGGTGACGGACGCGGCCGCGAACGGGTACGCCAACTACGTGCTGGACCCGGCGGGCGGCGTCACCCCGGGCCGGATCGGGCAGGCCGTCATCACCGCCCTCGCCGTCGGTCTCGTCGCGCTCAGCCCGTGGCTGGCGCCATGGTTCGCCGGCTCTCGCAGTCGAGGCGGCACGCCAGCTCAGACACGGAGGAGGTCGTAGGCCCGGGCGAGGTCGTCGGCCCACTGTGAGTCGTAGTCACGTTCCCACGCGCGGTGCAGGCGGTCGCGGGTCGCCTCTCGGCGTAACCAGTCGCCCAGGGCGCTCGGCTTCTGACTGGTGAAGTTGAGTCTGCTGACCAGCTCGGCCAGGTGACGGTCTGCCGGCGGGGTGAGCGTGGCGTCCCAGACGTCGAGGAATCGTTCGACGCGCTCGCCGGCCGCGTGGGCCGCGTCGAGGAAGTCCGTCGGGTCGGTGAACGACCCGAGCCGCGACGGATGATCCGCCAGCAACGCCCGCCACACTACGTCGAGGTACGCGTCGATGGCCTCCTGCTCGACCCGCGGCCAGGTGCGCCACTCCTGATGGGGGAGTTTGCCCAGGACGATGTCGGGGTCGAGGTCGTCGGACCCGAGCAGACTCTCCAGGAGTACGGGGAGCAGGGCCTTCACGTCCGCACGGCTTCCGACCGTGTTGCCGAGGCTGATGGTCAGTAAGAACAGGTCGTGCTCGTCGACCGGCACCGCGCCCTCGCAGTGCGGGCAGCCGTCGAGCACCGCACGGCGCGGATACCGGGCGAACGCGTCGCGGACGCCCGCCAGGGCATTCGTCAGCTCGTTCTCCACCGGCTGATTCTCGCATCGACGACTCACTGCGCGGTGCCCGCGAGCAGCCACCGTCGGACGGCTGTCAGGCAGCAGCGGGTTCGTCGATGGCGGTGCCGGTGCGTGCGGCCCGCGCGGCGCCCCAGTCGTACAGGGCCTGCAACACCGGGACCAGGCTGAGTCCTTCGTCGGTGAGCCGGTACTCGACGTGGGGTGGTGTGGTCTCGTGGTCGTGCCGCAGGACGAGCCCGTCGGCCTCCAACTCGCGCAGACGCTGGGTCAGCATCTTCTCGCTGATCCCTGGCATTCGGCGACGCAGTTCGCCGTAGCGGTGTACGCCCTCCTTCAGATGGGCCAGGATCACCGGTCGCCATTTTCCGCCGACAACGTCGACGGCGAGCTCCACCGGGCAGTGGTATCGCTTAGGCATCGGGGCCTCCCTCAGTACGTACCAAAAGGTGCGTACTTGATCATCGCCGCTGCGGGTGTTCAGCTGTGTCCATGGTGATCGAGTACATCAGGTACCGCGTGCCGCAGGAACGGCTGGACGGTTTCGAGGCGGCGTACGAGCGGGCCGCTGGCGCGTTACGCGCCGCGCCGCAGTGTGTGGACTACGAGTTGAGCCGCTGCCTGGACGACCCCGCCTGCTACCTGTTGCGCATCACCTGGACATCGGTGGACGAGCACCTGTTGGGGTTTCGGGGCGGCCCGGTGTTCGGGCAGTTCTTCGCCGCGATCAAGCCGTACGTCGAGGACATCCAGGAGATGCGGCACTACGCTCCAACGTCGGTTGCCGGCCCTGGTGGCGCTGCGCCGCCGAGCCTGCACGAGTGGGCCGGCGGCACCGACGCGTTCAGGAAACTCTGCGATGCCTTCTACCGCCTGGTCCGCTCCGACGACCTGCTCGCGCCGATGTTCGCCCACATGCACCCCGACCACGCCCGGCATGTGGCGGTATGGCTTGCCGAGGTCTTCGGCGGACCGGCCACCTACACGATGGAGCACGGCGGTTACCGCCACATGCTCGGCCAGCACCTGGGCAGGGCGATCACCGAGGCGCAGCGTCGGCGGTGGGTCAACCTGATGATGGACGCTGCCGACGAGGTCGGCCTACCCGATGATCCGGAGTTTCGCGCGGCCTTCACGAGCTACCTTGAGTGGGGCACCCGGTTGGCGGTGGGCAACTCCCAACCGGACGCGGACCCGGTCCGGCAGGCACCGGTCCCACGCTGGGGCTGGGGCGTGGCCCCGCCCTACCGCGGATGATCCCGCCGAAACTCGGGTGCGGTCTACCTGGCGCACCCCCTAGGCTCCCGCTCCGACGGCTGGCACGGCGTCCGGTCGGATGGGAGATGAGCGCGGCGATGACCGCACACCTGTTCGCGATCAGCTTCGACGCGAGCGAGCCTCTGCGGCTCGCGCAGTTCTGGTCCGGGCTCCTGCGGCGGGAGATCGTCGACGATCCATACGGCGGCGTCCTGCTCCTGTCCATCAACGACGACGAGTTCCACATCCGCTTCGCCCCGAACCAGCAGCCGAAGGTCGTCCAGAACCGGATGCACTTCGACCTGACCAGCAGTTCGCTGGAGGACCAGCGGCGGACGGTGGCCAGGGCACTGGAACTCGGCGCGCGGCACATCGACATCGGGCAGGGCCCGGAGATCGATCATGTGGTGCTCGCCGACCCCGAGGGCAACGAGTTCGACGTCATCGGGCCGGGCAACAACTTCCTCGCCGGTTGCGGGTTCATCGGTGCGCTGGCCTGCGACGGATCACAGCAGGTCGGGTACTTCTGGAGCGCGGCGCTGGGGTGGCCGCTGGTCTGGGACCAGGACGAGGAGACCGCGATCCAGTCACCGAACGGCGGCACGAAGATCTCCTGGGGCGGTCCGCCGTACATGCCGAACGGAGGCCGGGACCGGGTGCGGTTCGACCTCGTTCCAGGTGTCGACGTCGACCCGCAGGTGGAGGTCGACCGCCTGCTCTCCCTCGGCGCGACCCGGGTCGACACCGACCAGGATGGGGCGGGGCGACTGGTCCTGGCCGACCCCGATGGTCAGGAGTTCAGCCTGCTGACGCCCCGCTAGCGCGGCCAACTCCGCATGATCGCGCTCGATCAGTGATGTAGTGGTCTCGTGCGCTGCCGGAAGCCACCACGTCCTTGTTCGAGCACGATCGCGGCACGCCGCGACGCTCACGCGGCAACCGATTGGACAAGGGCGGCACCGGTCGGTCAGAGTGCTCGGCCGTGAGATACCTGCGTACGGGTGGTGCCGCCGCGATCCGGCGACCCCGGGCCACCGACTCCGACGAGTTCGTCGCCGCTGCCCACCGGAGCCGGGACCTGCACCACCCGTGGCTGGCCGCGCCGGGCACCCCGGAGGAGTACGACCTCTATCTGCGCCGGATCCGTCGCCGCGACAGCGCCGGCTACCTGATCTGTGACCGGGCCAGCGGCGAGATCGCCGGGTACGTGAACATCAGCGGGATCGTGCTGGGCGCACTGCGCGGCGGGTACCTGGGGTATGCGGCGTTCCTGCCGTACAGCGGGACCGGGCACGCCTCGGCGGGCGTCGCCCTGGTGATCGACCACGCGTTCACCTCGGTCGGGTTGCACCGGCTGGAGGCGAACATCCAGCCGGGTAACGAGCCGTCCCGCCGGGTCGCTCGCAAGCTCGGTTTCCGGTTGGAGGGTTTCTCCCCGGACTACCTGTTCATCGACGGCGCGTGGCGCGACCACGAACGGTGGGCGATCACCGCCCCGACCCCCGCCTGACCCCGGGATCCGCCCGGCCCGCTCGTCGCGGTCGGCGGTTCAGGCGCGTCCGGCTTCACCCGGGGAGAGGGCCGGTCTCCGGGGGCGTGGTGGGGGAGTCCAGCCACGCGTCGATGAGCGCGGTGAAGTCGTGGCCGGTCTTCTTGTTGACGTACGACGTGAACGACGCCCTGGTCTGCTGGGTGTGCAGGTTCTCCTGCACCCAGCCGCGCGCCAGGTCGAAGAACCGCTCGTCGCCCAGCGCCTGGTGCAGTTGGCGGAGCATCGCCGCACCGCAGGTGTAGACGTTCGTCGCACCGAACTCGGCGGGGTCCGGCTTGCTCGGCGGGCCGTACTCCTTGCGCAGTTCCCCGTCGCGTTGCCGGCTCGACGCCACCAGTTCGGCGTCGGAGAGCCCGTACCTGTCCTTCTCGTAGAGCTTCTGCACGTAGAGGGCCCATCCCTCGTTGAGCCACATGTCGCGCCAGTCGGTGAGCGTGACGGCGTCCCCGAACCAGTGGTGGGCGTACTCGTGCAGAGTGGTGAGGTCGAACATCTTGTCGCCGCGTTGTGGCTGGACGTCGCCCAGGGTGACCATCTGTTGGGTCTCCATGGCCGAGCCGGACTCGACCACGACGAGGCCGGCCGAGTCGAACGGGTACGGGCCGAACTTCTTCTCCAGCCAGGTCAGGAACTGCGGCGACCGCTTGAGCATCGGCAGGTACCGGGCGTCCTTCGCGCGGTACCAGGTGGTGACCGGGACGCCGCGGGGGCCGGTGGCGGTCAGCTTCCGGTACCTGCCCACGGCGAGGGTCGTGGCGTACGACGCCACCGGGACGGTGCTGCGGTAGGTGAAGGTGTTGCCGCTCTGCCCGACCGGGGTGCCGCTGGCCACACCCGTCCAGCCCTTCGGCGCGGTGACCGCGATGTCGTAGAGCGCCTCGTCGGACGGGTGGTCGTTCGCCGGGTACCAGGTGAAGGCCCCGAACGGCTCCTGCATCGTCCAGATTCCGCCCTCGCCGTCGACGGTCAGCCCGAGCGGGTGGGAGTCACCCCGCTTGGATGGCATCGGGGTGGTGGACGGTTTGCCGTGGTAGCCGACGACGAGGGTGACCGGGACGTCCGCCTGGACCGGCGTCTCGACCACGAGCTTCTCGCTGGTGACAGCGCCCTTGGCGCTTGTGCCGTCGACGGTCACGGCGTCGATGGCGTACGGCTTGAAGTCCAGGCTCACCGACTGCGCGTCCCGGGTCGGGCGCAGGTGCACGGTGGCGGTGCCGGTGAGGGTGCGCGTGGTGGGCGACCAGTTCAGATTCAGTCCGTAGTGCAGCACGTCCACCGCGTCGGTACCGCGCTGAGGGTAGAGCGGGTCGACGACCGGCTTCGACACACCTGCCGCCCAGGCCGCGTACGGGCCGGGGAGCGCCGTCCCGCCGGAAGGGGTCGAGAAGGTGCCGCTCGAGGTAGGCGCGGTGGGTGGGTCTGTTGTGCAGCCGGCAAGCAGCGTCAAGGATGCCAGCACGGCGACGGTGGATCGGTTACGCACCTGTGAGCTCCGGAGGTCGGGGACGTGTTGCGCGACTTCAAACGCCCTGGCCACGCCGGCGAGTTGCCGAAACTCGGGTTGCGATCTTGTTAAATCGTTCCCCAGGAGCCCCGGCACTTTCACCCGGACGGGGTGATGACGCTCCGTACCCTGCTTCCTACGGTGGGTGTCATGGCTGTCGTGCGCGCGACCCCTGCCAATCCCATCCCCGGCCTGTCCGTCGCGGATACGGACAGCGCCGACCAGCGGGCCATCCCGCCCGAGCTGGGCCCCGACTCCCTGGCGGTGCTCAGCGGGCCCACGTTCCTGTACTCCAACGCGTGCGGGGATGTGCCGACGGGCAGTATCGGTGGGCTCGTCCACCTGGACACCCGTCTGATCAGCGGCTGGAGCCTGACCGTCAACGGCGGTGAGCTGTTGCTGCTGCGCGCCGAGACGATCGACCACTATTCGGCGCAGTATGTGCTCACCAACCCGGAGTTGCCCGGGTTACCGCCGAACACGCTGGGCGTGCGGCGACTGCGCTACGTCGGCGACGGGTTTCACGAGCGCGTGGAACTGATCTCCTTCCGGCGGGAGCCGGTCCGGGTGGAGCTACGGCTGGCCGTGGCCGCCGACTTCGCCGACCTGTTCGAGGTCAAGTCGACGGTCCGGGACCGTTCCGCCGAGATCAGCCGCGACCACGCCGCCGACGGGTCCGAACTGCGCTTCTCCTACCAGCGCGGCGACTTCTCCGCCCAGACCCGGGTGTGCTGCGCGAAGCCCGCCGACCGTATCGAGGGCGACGCCCTGGTCTGGGACCTGAGCCTGGCCCAGGGCGAGGAGTGGCAGATCGACCTGCACGTGCCGCTGCCGCCCGGGCTGGGGGTGGTGGAGCCGGTCCGGGGCGACATCGCCGACGTCATCCACGGCCGGGCTGACGACCCGCTGCGTCGGTGGATCGAGGACCGGGCGGTGCTGCGCAGTGACAGCGAGGCGTTGGAGCGCACCGTGCGGCAGTCCCGCAACGACCTGGCGGCACTGCGGCTCGACCTGGAGGTCAAGGGCCAGCGCATTCTGCTGCCCGGTGCCGGGTTGCCGTGGTTCCTCACCGTCTTCGGCCGGGACACCCTGATCACCGCGTATCAGACGCTGGTCGCCGGGCCCGCGCTGGCGAAGGGCACGTTGCTCGCCCTGGCCCGCCTCCAGGGTGAGACGTGCGACGACTTCACCGACGAGGAACCCGGCAAGATCCTGCACGAGGTGCGCAGCGGCGAGTTGACCCGCAGTGGTGAGAAACCGTTCGGGCCGTACTACGGCACCGCCGACGCCACCCAGCTCTGGCTGGTCCTGCTCTCCGAGTACTGGCGCTGGACCGGCGACGACGAGACCGTCCGGCACCTGCGGGACAACGCGGTGGCCGCGTTGCGGTGGATCGACGAGTTCGGCGACCGGGACGGCGACGGCTATGTCGAGTACGGCACCCGCTCGCCCGAGGGGCTGGGCAACCAGTGCTGGCGGGACTCCCCGGACGGTGTCTGCTTCGCCGACGGCCGGATCCCCGTGCTCCCGCTGGCCACGTCCGATCTACAGGGCTACACCTACGACGCCAAGCTGCGGCTGGCCGAGCTGTTCGACGGGCCGTTGGACAACGCCACCTTGGCGCGCCGGCTACGCGACGAGGCGAACACCCTGTACGAGCGGTTCAACCACGACTTCTGGATCGAGGAACGGGGCGGCTACTACGCGGTCGCCCTGGACGGCGACAAGAACCGCGTCGACTCCAAGACCTCGAACATGGGTCACCTGCTGTGGAGCGGAATCGTCGCGCCGGAGCGGGCCGGGGCAGTGGTGCGGCAACTCATGTCACCGGACATGTTCTCCGGTTGGGGCATCCGCACGCTGTCGCGGGAGGAGAAGCTCTACAACGCCCTCGGCTACCACCTGGGCACGGTCTGGCCGCACGACAACTCGATCGCCGCGCTCGGCCTGGCCCGCTACGGCTACCGAACCGAGTCGAACCGGATCAGTCTGGCGATGATCGAGGCGGCCGACCAGTTCGGTTACCGGCTGCCGGAGGCGCTCAGCGGTTTCGACAGGAAACGACTGCTCTTCGCCGTGCCGTTCCCGACCGCGTGCAGCCCGCAGGCGTGGGCGGCCGGCACGCCGCTGGCCCTGATCCGCGCCATGCTCGGCGTCAATCCGGTCGACGGCCGGTTGGTCCTCGATCCGGACGTCCCGGAGAAACTAGGCCGGATCGCCGGCGAGCGGGTGCGGGCGTTCGGCCAGGAGTGGGAGTTGGAGGCGATCGGTCACAGCGGCCACGTTCGGCTCCAGCCCAGCTGAGAGCGGCTGGCGCCTCGGACGTTTGTCCGGGGCTGCGACGGGAAACGGCCCGCAATGACGAAACCTCGTGTGGTGATCGTGGGGGCCGGGTTCGCCGGTTACCACGCGGCGAAGACGTTGAGCCGGATCGCCCGGGACCGGGCCGAAATCGTGGTGCTGAACTCCACCGACTACTTCCTCTACCTGCCGTTGCTGCCCGAGGTGGCCGCCGGGGTGGTCGAGCCCAGACGGATCGCGGTGCCGTTGACCGGGACGCTCAAGAACGTCCGCGTGGTGATCGGCGAGGCGGACCACGTCGACCTGCAGAACCGCTGGGTCGGCTTCACCCAGGCGGAGGGGGACAAAAACCGGCTGGCGTACGACCGGTTGGTGCTCGCCGTGGGCAGTGTCAACAAGTTGCTGCCCATCCCCGGGGTGACCGAGTACGCGCACGGCTTCCGTGGCCTGCCGGAGGCCGTCTACCTGCACGACCACATCGTCCGGCAGATCGAGCTGGCCGAGCAGGCCGAGGACCCGGCCGAGCAGCAGGCGCGGGCCACGTTCGTGGTGGTCGGCGCGGGCTACACCGGCACCGAGGTCGCCGCGCACGGGCAGTTGTTCACCGACGCGTTGCACGCTCAGCGGCCCCGGCTCACCGTCCGCCCCCGCTGGATGCTGCTCGACGTCGCGCCCCGGGTGCTGCCGGAGCTGGACAAGCGGATGTCGGACACCTCGCACCGCGTGCTCGAACGGCGGGGTGTGGACGTCCGGATGGGCACGTCGGTCGCCGAGGCCACCTGTGACGGGGTGAAGCTCACCGACGGCGAGTACGTGCCGACCTGCACCCTGGTGTGGTGTGTGGGGGTGCGGCCCGACCCGTTCGTCAACGAGCTGGGCTTGCGTACCGACCGGGGCCGGCTGGTCACCGACGAGTTCCTCAACGTCCCCGGCTACCCGGAGGTGTACGCCATCGGTGACGCTGCCGCGGTGCCTGACCTGCTCAACCCGGGGAAGGTCTGCGGGATGACGGCTCAGCACGCGCAGCGGCAGGGCAAGCGCGCGGCGCACAACATCGCCGCGTCGTACGGCTTCGGCCGGCGCAAGCCGTACAAGCACCACGACCTGGGCTGGGTCGTCGACCTGGGCGGCAAGGACGCGGCGGCGAACCCGTTGCACGTCAACCTGGCCGGGCTGCCGGCGAAGGCGGTCACCCGGGCGTACCACCTGATGGCGATGCCGGGAAACCGCACGCGGGTCAGCGCCGACTGGGCCCTGGACGCCGCGCTGACCCGCTCGGCGGTGCAGCTGGGGTTGGTGCCGGGCAACGCGGTGCCGTTGGAGAGCACCTCGCCGGAGGTCGCGACCCGGGCCCGCTGAGCGGGGCGGGCACCGCGCCGGTCAGCCCTGCGGGGCGGGACCGGCCGGCCGGCGTGCGGATCCGGGCCGGAGCGGGCCGTACTCGCGCAGCAGGGTCTGGATGATGCCGGCGGCGGGGATGGCCAGCAGCGCGCCGAGCAGACCGGCCAGCTCCGCCGCGAGCAGCACGCTGACCAGCACGGTCAGCGGGTTGAGCCGGACCGCCCGGGACAGGATGAGCGGTTGGAGCAGGTGGTTCTCCACCTGCTGGTAGACCACGAAGAAGACCAGCACCACCACCCCCGCGGTGGGGGAGTGCAGGAACCCGGCCCCGGCCGCGATCACCGCGCCGAGCGTCGCGCCGACCAGCGGTATCAGGTCGGCCACCGCCACCAGCAGGGCGATCACGGCCGCGAACGGCACCCCGGTGAGGGCCAGCACCACGTAGGTCGACACCCCGCAGATCACGCTGATCAGCAGGTTGCCGGTGAGGTAGCCGGTGACGGTCCGCGACACCTCCCGGCCGACCCGGCGCAGTCGGTCCTCCTGACCGTCCCCGGCCGCCGCGAGGACGCCCCGCGTGATCCGTGGGGCCTCCAACACCATGAGGTACGCCAGCACGATGACCGTGACCAGCCCGGCGACCGTCTCGACGACGCCGCGCAGCACGCCCACCGCAGGCTGACGCAGTTGGGTGCCGAGGTCGCGCAGTTGGCCGGAGTGTTCGCTCACGTAACGTCGCGCCCCGGTGCGCTCCAGCAGGCGCCCCAACGGGCCCTGACCGGCGCGGGCTTCCTGCAACAGTCCCGGTGCCCGGTCGGCGAAGCGGCCCACCTCGTCGAACAACGGCACCAGGATGAGCGCCGCCAGGATCGCCAGCAGCACGAACGCGGCGAGGAACACGAGCAGCGTGGCCAGGGACCGACGCCGGACGCGGCGGCGTTGCAGCCGGTCGACGAGGGGCTTGAGTGCGACGGCGAAGAACGCGGCCACCACGGCCCAGGTCAGCACCCGGCGGGTGGCGTACACGAAGGCCAGCGCGAACGCGCTCGCCAGCACCAGACCGATCACGATCAGCGTCCGGCGGGCGGTCGCCCGATCGTCGGCGTTGCTCATCCGCCGCGCCTTCCCCGCACTCGCCGTCGGAAACCCGGCATTGCGGGCACAACGGCGACTAGGGCTGCCCGGCGTCGGTGACCGGGCGGGCGCCGGCCACGAACGTGTCGAGTGCGGCGGCGTGCAGCAGACCCCCGGGGACGGGGTCGCGCAGGGCGGCCACCGCCAGCCGGCCGACCGGCAGACCGTCGGGGCGTGACGTCGCGGCGAGCACCAGGTTGCCGTACCGCCGGCCGCGCAACATCCGCCGGTCGCCGACGACGCACACGTCGGCGAAGACCGCCCGCAACGTCGCCACCTGCGCCCGGGTGCCGACCAGCGGCGGCAGGTCCGTGACGTTGACCAGGTACGTGCCGTCCGGGCGGAGGGTACGGGCCACCTCGGCGGCGAACTCGACGGTGCGGACGTGCCGGGGCATCTGGGCGGCCCGGTAGATGTCGGCGATCACCAGGTCGTACCGACCGGCCGGGGTGGCGGTGAGCGCGTCCCGGGCGTCGGCGACCTCCACGGTCACCTCGGGCGGCAGCGGCGGCAACTCCCGCGCGACCAGCTCGACCACCGCCGGGTCCCGCTCGACGACCCGCTGCGGGGAGCCGGGTCGGGTGGCGGCCAGCCAACGGGGCAGCGTCAACGCGCCGCCGCCCAGGTGCAGGACGTGCAACGGGGTGCCGGTCGGGGCGGCCACCCGCACCGCCGAGGCGATCCGCCGGACGTACTCGAAGTGCAGGTGCCGGGGATCCTCGACGTCCACGTACGACTGCTCGACGCCGGCGGACAGCAGCGTCCGCCCGGTCCGGCGGACCGGGTCGACGACCAGCTCCAAGCGGTCGGCGGCGCGGTTCATGACCGGCACGCTAGCCGAGCCCAGGGTCCAGCCCGGCGGTGGCCCGGCACGGCCGACGGGCCGGCGGAGCGGGGTGTCCCCCCGCCCGCCGGCCCGCCCGGGTCACGGTCGTCGGTCAGCCGCCGGCCATCCCGGCCCCCACCTCGTCGATCGCGTCGTCGATCTGGTGGGCGAGGTCCACGTCGAGCGCGGTCACCCCGTTGGCCTGGTTGGTGCGGACGGTCAGGACCGCGGCGGTGTCGCCGGGACGTCCGATGCTCGGGCCGCGGCCGGTGTCCTGGCGCAGCCGGTCGAGGCGGGCGAGCACCCGGTCCAGGTTGTCCGGCGGCAGCGCGACCACCCGGTAGAAGGCCTCGCTGTCGCCGGACCAGTAGGGCAGGTCGTCCAGCGCCGCGCTGATCTCGTCGGCGTCCAGGGTGGGCGTGGTGGTGGATGCGCCGACCAGGCCGCCGCCGGCCTCCGGCGGGTTGAGCAGGTCGCGCAGCCCGTCGGGTACGTGCAACGACTCGACCAGGTCGCCGTCCTGCTCGGCGAGCGCGGCCATCGTCGCCTCGGCCTGGTATCGGGCCTGCTCCGGGGTGTTGCCGCTGATCCGGCCCACCTCCGCCAGGAAGCCGGGTAGGTCCTGGTGCCGCTCGATGCCGTCGACCGGCAGCACGTCGTGCAGCGACGCCGGTACCGCCGCGAGCAGCCGCTGCCGCTCGGCGGTCTCCAGGGCGAAGGCGAGGACCAGCACGGTCGCCTCGGTGCCCACCTTGGCGGTCCTGAAGTCGACCCCGGCACGACGACGGACCTCGTCGACCAGGTCGTGGTACCCCATGGTGCGCACGCCGGCCGCGCCGCTGGGCGGGGACGGCTGCGGCCGGGGATTGTCGGCGCTGCCGAGCTGCGGCGGCGCCGGGCCGCCACGCGTAGTGTCCGGTTTGTGGGGTCCGGCCGCCGGTGGGCCGGCTCGCTTGCCCGCCTCGAGGCTCCTGAGTTGCTTGGACGCGCTCAGGCTGGCGCCGATCTCGCTGGGCTGGCGACTCTGTTCGCGGGCCTGCCGGGCCAGCGCCCGACGTCGCTGGTTGTCGCCTTCCATCTGCTTGCGCATGTGGCGCCCCTTCCGCTGGGGATCGTGACTGCGCCACTCGCCTTCCCGCCGTCGCCGAGAAGGAAACGGCGACTGCCGGCCGGGTCGGCCCGGCCTTCGTCGGCGCTTCATCCGGCGGGGGTGAGGGGTGCTCACCCGCACGGCCCGCACGATCGGCTCAGGACCGGAGTTCTTCCGAGGTACGCGGAAGGAAGGTCGTCATGAAGCAGATCGTCGAGATCGTCCCCGCCCGACCCGGCTGGTACGCACGCTGGCAGCTCACTCCCGAACTCACCAGGTGTTACCCGGTGAGCCTGTGGGCGCTGCTGGAGGAGGCCGACGGGACCGGGCGCGAGGTGGTCGGTATGGACTGCATCGGCCAGTGGCCCGGCGCGGACGACAACGAGGTGGGTGGGCAGTTCGTCCGCTATCTGTATCAGACGCCCGATTCGGGAGAGCCCGAGGACGTCGAACCGCCCCCGACCGGCGAGCTGCGTGAGAACGGGCCCCGGCTCCAGCCGATGACGGCCCCGTAGACATTCCTCCGGCCCCCGACCCCAGGTCCCAGGGTCGGGGGCCACCCCGGCTCGCCGGGGTGGCCGACGATCAGCCGGTGGCGCGGAGTTCGTCGTCGTGCTGGACGGCCAGCAACTCGGCCAGGCCCGTGCGGTCGAGCATCCGTTGCAACTGCGCGCTGACACCGGTCAGCCGGATCGCCCCGGCGCTCCGCTGCACCACCAGCAGCGCGCTGAGCCCGGAAGAGTCGCAGATGCTGACCCCGGTCAGGTCGACCCACACCTCGTCGTCGTCGCGCAGCGCGGCTGCCGCGGCGGTCAACTCGGGCGCGGTGTCGTAGTCGAGGTCGCCGGTCAGCCGGAGTCGGACGTGCCCGGCGTCGAGCCGGGTCGCCTCGATGGTCAACAGCTGGTCGGACATCCCACCATGATCCCAGTCGAGCGGTGAAACGCAAAGCGGGCGCGGCGGTGTACCCCGGATCCGCCGAGGTGCCACTGTCCGCCGACCGGCGTAGGGTGGCTGGAGAGTTTTGACCATGGACGCCGGTTTCCGGCGTGGCTACGGGTGGACGACAAGGAGTGAGGCTCAGCTGGTGACTGCTTCCGACGTCAGGGATGTAGACCCGGGCGACGGACGGCTTCCCACGCCGAGTACGACACGGTCCCCGGCGTGGTCCGCCGACGTGCCGCCCCGGTCCTCCGCCGCGCTGCCGCCGCTCGCCCCGGACCGGGATCTCGCCGCCGCCGACTGGTTCGAGGTCGTCGAGCACTTCCGGGAGGGCCTGATCGTCTGCGACGCCGACGGCGTCGTGCGGCACGTCAGTCCGGTGGCGCAACGCCTGCTACCCGAGGTGACGCCGGGGGCCCTGCTCGACACGGCCGAGATACCCGGGATGACCGACGGCGACTTCACCCATCGCGGGCGCCGGCTCACCGCCCGCCAGGTGCCCCTCTCCGGAGCCCGCTGCTGCTGGTACGTCGAGGACGTCACCGACCGCGTCAGCCGCGCCGACGCGGTGCTCGCCGAGCGGGCGCGCTCGGCGTTCCTGGCCGTGGTCGGTGACAAGCTGGGCAATCCGCTGCACCCCGACCGGGCCGCCGCCGCGGTCGTCCGCCTCGCCGTGCCGACCCTGGCCGAGGTGGCCGTGCTGGTGCTCGCCCCACGTGCCGGCCGGGCCCGCTGGTGGCGGGCCTCGCGCACCGACGACGACGCCCCGACGGTGGACAGCGGGGTGCTGGCCGGAGGCGACCTGCCGACCGCCATCGCCGAAGGACTGACCGGGGTCGAGCCGCACGCGGTGGACTGGTTGGTCGAGCAGGCGGTGGATGCCGGTTGGCTGCCCGCGCTCGCCGGCACCGAGAGCGCCGCCCGGGTTGTCCCGCTGCCCGGCCGGGAAGCGCCGGTCGGTGTGCTGCTGGTGGCCCGCCGCGCCACCCGCTGGTACGACGAGGCCGACGTCGACCTGACCCGCGCGTTCGCGGCCCGTGCCGGCGCGGCGTTGACCACCGCACTGCTCTACCGCGACCAGGCGGAGGTCGCGGACACGCTCCAGGCCAGCCTGCTGCCGGTCGAGCCGGCCGAGGCCGCGGGCGTGCAGTGGGGCACCGCGTACCGGCCCGCGCAGGCGGGGCTGCGCATCGGCGGCGACTTCTACGGCTCGCACCGGCTCGCCGACGGAGGCTCGGTGTTCTTCCTCGGCGACGTGTCGGGCAAGGGCGTCGAGGCGGCCGTCTTCACCGGCCAGTTGCGTCAGTGCCTGCAGGCGTTGCACCGGCTGGAGTCGCAACCCGGGCGGTTGCTGCGGCTGCTCAACGACGCGCTGCTGGAAACCACCCAGGCGCACGGCCAGGGCCGCTTCGCCACGATCGTGCTCGGCGTGGCCCGCCCGCAGCGCGATGGTGGCCTGACCCTCACCATGGCCGGCGGTGGGCACCTGTCGCCGCTGGTGCTGCGGGGCTCCGGCGAGGTGGAGTCGGTGCCGCTGCGCGGCATGCTGATCGGTGTGGTGCCCGACCCCCGGGTCGGCGAGGTGACGGTGCGGCTGGCGCCGGGGGAGACCTGTCTGCTCTACAGCGACGGGGTGACCGAGGCCCGTGGTGGCCGCCGTGGCGACGAGCAGTTCGGCACGGAACGGCTGGTCGCCGCCATGACCGGCTGTCAGCGGATGCCCGCGCCGGCGCTGGCCGAGCGGGTGGAGCAGGTCACCTGCGACTGGTTGGCGCAGGGCGACCACGACGACATCGCGGTGCTGGCGCTGCGGGCGACCGGCCCGGGCGGGCGCGGGTCGCGGCACCTGCACTCGGTGCCCGAGCCGGCTGACACCGCCCAGCAGGGGGAGATCGACGCGTGACCGCTGCCACGACGGCCGCCGACCCGGCCGGGGCCTTCGCCGGCTATCTGGACTGCCTCGGCGACGCCGACGAGTACGCCGCGACCGACCTGGCGATCGGCCTGCTCGACGCGGGCGTACCGGCCGAGCGGGTGCTGCTGGACCTGGTCGCGCCCGCCCAGGTCGAGGTGGGCGAACGGTGGGCGCGCAACGAGTGGAGCGTCGCCCAGGAGCACGCGGCGACCCACATCAGCGAGCAGGTGGTGGCGGCGGTTGCCGCGCACGCCAATCCGCGCCCGACCGGCGGGCGGGTCGTCGTGGCCTGCATGGACGGCGAGTGGCACGCGCTGCCGCCCCGGCTGGTGGCCGAGGTGCTGCGGTTGCGCGGCTGGCAGGTGACCTTCCTGGGTGCCAGCGTGCCCGCGGCGCACCTCGTGTCGTACCTGCACCGCTACGACGCGCACGCGGTCGCGTTGGCGTGTGCGCTGCCGATGCGACTGCCGTACGCCCACCGGATGATCGAGGCGTGCCGCCGTTCGGACGTACCGGTGGTGGTCGGCGGTCGTGGGTTCGGCGCGGACGGCCGCTGGGCCCGTCGGCTCGGCGTGGCCTGGGCGCCGGACGCCCCCGGGGCGGCCGACCTCGTCGCCGACGAGCGGGCGCTGCGCGGGGTGCCGCCGGCGCGGTTGGCGCACCTGGCCGACGACGAGTACGCGAGCCTGGTGCGGCGTCGGGGTGAGCTGATCGACGGCGCGTTGGCCGACCTGCTGGAGCGGGTGCCGGCGGCACGCGCCTACAGCGCCACCCAGCTCGACTCGACAGTGAGCGACCTGGGTCACATCGTGGACTTCCTGGCCGCGGCGGTCTACGTCGACGACCCCACGTTGTTCACCGAGTTCGTCGAGTGGCTGTCGGTGATCCTGGTGAGCCGTGGGGTGCCCGCCGGCGCCGTCGCGCTGCCTTTCGATCATTACGACGTCGCGTTGCGTGACTTCCCCCGAGCGGGGCGCATGCTGGCCCTGGGGCGTGCCGCGCTCGCCGTCGCCGACCGCTGACGAGGCCCCCGACGGCCGTTCCGGTCGATCACCGCGCCCTCCGGCCGACGACTCAGCTCTGCGTATACTTGCCGCACTGCAAACGTCCCACCGGTGGTGGAGCGAGGGGGAGAACGGTGACGTTCAGCGTCAGCTACGTCGAGCGCGACGGCGGCGCCTGTTTGCGGCTCACGGGCGAGCTGGATCTGAGCACCGCCCCCCAGTTGACCGCCGCGATCGAGGAGCTGACCGCCGCCGGCGAGACCCGGGTGCTGCTCGACCTCACCGACCTCACGTTCTGCGACTCCACCGGCATGGCCGTGTTCGTCCGGGGGGACAACCAGGCGGCAGCCGAAGGAGGGTGGCTCCGGCTGACCGGCGCCAATGGGCGGGTCGAGCGGGTGTTGCGGGTCACCGGGCTCGCCGACTTGTTGCGCTACGAACCGGAGTCGCTCGACCCCGCGTCGCAGACCGCCCCGTGATGGGCTAGATTTCCCCGCCAGCGCGGTGACCGTCAGGTCCCGTCCCCGCCGACCCGAGGCAGGTAGTGATGGGCGCAGACAGCCCGCAGCCGGTACGCATCCTGGTCGTCGACGACGACCCGGGTGACGTGCTCATGATCGAGGAGGCGTTGGCTGATTCCGACGTCGACAAGGTCATCGACGTGGTCAGCGACGGCGAGGAGGCGATGGAGTTCCTCCGCGCCGAGGGCCGCCACCAGCAGGCCCGCCGGCCGGACGTCATCCTGCTCGACCTGAACATGCCGCGGATGGACGGTCGGCAGGTGCTCGGCGCGGTGAAGCAGGACGAGGATCTGCGGACCATCCCGATCGTCGTGCTGACCACCTCCAACGCCGACACCGACATCGTCGGCAGTTACACGCTGCAGGCCAACGCGTACGTCACCAAGCCGATCGACCTGGACGACTTCAACGACGTGGTGCGCCGCATCGACGAGTTCTTCGGCCGAGTGGTCGTGCTGCCCAAGCGCGTCTGACGCACGACCCACGCATGCTGAACATTTTTCCCGAACCCCCTCGGCCGTCGCGGACTGGGCCGAGGATCCAGGTGGGGAAGTAACAGCAGCTGCCTGGGGGGCGACAGTATGAGGTTCTCCGTCGTTGAGGCCGGTTACGACCAGCGGCAGGTGGATTCCTGCCTGGACGAGCTGGGGATCCGGTTGTCCCGGCTCGCGGCGCGGGCCCAGGGCGCGGCCGGGGCGGGCCGGGAGTGGGACGAGATCCGCGAGGAGGCGGCCTGGCTCAGCGGGCTGCTCCGACGGCTGGACCTGGGCGACACCGCCGGCAACCGACACGCCGGCGACGCGACGCGGCGCGAGGCCGCCGACCTCCTGGCCCGGGCTCGCGTCGAGTTGGACCAGGCCCGCGAGGAGGCACGGCAGGTGCGGGAGCAGGCGTACGCGCAGGCCGTGCAGGCCCGGCGGGACTTCGAGGCGGCGCTGTACCTCCGCCGACGGCGCGAGGCCCGGGTGGACGAGATCCTCGGGCAGCTGACGGTGGACCAGGTGCCCGCCGACACCCCGACCGCGGCTGCCGGCGTACCGGGACGTCGGGTGGGAGTCGGCGGAAGCGCGGAACCGCCGCCCGGCCGTCGCTGACCGTGCCGGGCGACGGTGTGGGTGGGCGGCTCAGGCGGTGAGCGCCGACATGACGATCGTCGCCCGCTCCTCGTGCTGCGCGTACGCGTCGGGGTAGGCGGAGATCTGCACCGACTGGGCGGCGTAGGTGACGCTCATGTCCTGCCAGCCGGGGACCTCGTTGAGGGCCGTGTAGAAGGCCCGCGCGGCGTACGACGGGCGCATCAGCTCGGCCACCGTGCCCCAGCCGCTGCTCGGTCGCTGCTGGAACAGCCCGACCGAGTCGTGGTCGGAGCCACTGCCCTGGTTCGGGTAGTTGGCCGACTCCGGCAGGACGTCGCTGGCCAGGTTGTAGAGGTTGCTCTCCTGCATGGCGGTCGCCAGTGCCACCACGAGGGCGCGGCGCGGCATCTTCATGTCCAGGCCGACGTCCACGATGATCTTCGCGTTGTCCATCTGCGCCTGGTCGAGGCCGGCGACCGGTCGGGGTCGGCGCGGCTTGACCGGCTTCTTGGGCACCTTGCGCGCCACGGTGGGGCTGGGTGTGGGCTTCGCCGTCGGGCTGGGCAGGATCCGCGCGGGGGCGACGTCGCGGTCCAGCGACCGGGAGGCGCGCTCGTCGGCGATGGCCGCACGGTCGGCCACCGCCTCGGCGAGTGGCTCCACCGGACGGGTGGCATCGTCGCTGCTGCCCCGAGCGGTGGCCACCGCGACGAGGCTGAGGCAGCAGGTGACACCGGTGGCCAGCGCCACCCGGACCGGGGTCGAGCCCAGCAGGGTGCGGCGGGTCGGCTCGGGGACGCGGTGACGGCCGATCGTCCGTTCGGTTGATGCGGCGTCGTCCGGTTGGGTGGTCGGGCGCGCGTCGGTCAGCTTCTGGTCGGAGGGGTCGTCGGGATGCACCTGACGAGGCTAAAGACCCAATTGCTCGATATCGCCCGCCGATACGGTGGCGTACGCCACACTTTGCCCAGATCATGGGGATTGTCGGCCGCAAACCATGCTCGAAGCACATCAACCTCGCGGATCAGGCGAGGCGGTTATTTCCGATTCGCTGTGTGATTGTGCTCCCGGCTCCACCCGTCACCCCGAGTTCGCGAGTGTCCGCCGAACGGGCAATGCCAACTCCGTCGAACGGCCCAGGGAAGCGCTGGTCGAACGACTCCCCGATGCCAGGCGGCCGGCCGCATTCACTTGATCCACTCGGGTTTCAGGAAGGCGCGGTGTCCGAGCCCACCGGATGCCCCGACTTCATGAAAGCCGAGTGGATCATGCTGCTGCGAAGCCTGCCGGCGTCGCTCCTTGGGGCTCGTGGTCGTCGGGTCAGTGTCGGCCGTTCTCCGCCGGTGTGACGGTCAGCCGGTGCCGGCTGGCGTCGCCGCTGGAGAACGGCCAGAGCCGGTCTGCGTACTCGACCAGGTCGGCCAGTTGCTCTCGGCTCAGGCCCGCCGAGCTGATCTGCGCGTGGACGTCGGCCCGGTACCTGCCGTCGTCGTCGCGCCCCAGCTTCGCCTCCGCCCGCACCTGGACCGTGTGCGCCTCGTCGGTGATCTCACCGGCCGCCTCCACCGCCGCGTGGTGCAGGCAGGAGGCGAAGGCCGCGGCCAGCAACTGCTCTGGTCTCAGCCCCGTGCAGTGCGCCGCCAGCGGCGAGGCCAACGCGGTGGAGAGCCCCCCGTCGTCGGTGCGTACGTGACCGCCCTCGGCGGTCGCTGTGGCCTCACGCAGCCAGGAACTCTGATCCGGCATCGCGTTCTCCCGTCGCTCACCGCGGGCTACCCGGCCGCAGCCCGGCGAAACGCCGAAGCGACTGTCTCAGCGCTGCTCGTCGAACACCGCCACCGCCTCGGTGGCCTCCGTGGCGGCCCGTTCGGTCCACGGTGAGGGTGGGGCCGGCCGGCGCGCGGCCGGGATCATCATCGGCACGTACACCCGGGCGTCCACGGCCTCGGCCAGCAGCAGTGCCGCCATCAGGCTGGTCGGGCGCTGCCCGGGCTCGTCGGCGAGGCAGGAGTGGCACAGGTCGGCCACCTCCGGGGGGAGTCCGTCGATCTCGGGCAGCGGCTTCGGCGGCTGCCGTCGGCGTTCGCCGAGCAGTTCGCTCGCGGTGACCGCGTGGTAGGGCAGGCGGGCGGTGAGGCTGTAGTAGAGCAGCACCCCGAGGGCGTACATGTCGGCGGCCGGGGTGGCGGGCTCCCCGTCCAACTGCTCGGGCGCCAGGTACGCCGGGGTGCCGACCACGATCCCGGCGGGCAGTGGGTCCGGGGTGCCGGTAGGGACGGCGATACCGAAGTCGAGGACCTTCACCCCCGCCGGGGTGAGCATGACGTTGGCCGGTTTGACGTCGCGGTGGACGATGCCTTCCGCGTGGGCGGCGGCCAGCGCCGCGGCGACCTCCGCGCAGACCCGCACCGAGATCCGCCAGTCCAGCGGGCCGGCCCGCAGGTGCTCGGCGAGCGTCTCACCCTCGGCCAACTCCATCACGATGTACGGCACCGGGCGGCCGGGCAACGTCGAGGAGGTGCCGAAGTCGTGCACGCTCGCCACGTTCGGGTGCACCAGGCGGGCCGCCGACCGCGCCTCCGCGCGGATCCGTTCCACCGGGCTGTCCTGGTCGTAGGGGCCGGGCAGGATGAGCTTCACCGCGACCGGCCGGTCCAGCACCTGGTCGTGTGCCCGCCACACCTCGGACATCCCGCCCACCCCGATGCGCTGTTCGAGCCGGTACCGCCCGTCCAGCGTCCGCATCGACCACTCCTCGTCCTCGTCCCGCCGACGACGGGTGCTTGGCTCGCGGTACCCGAGCGCCGACCTGCGCAAACCGTCGCTGGGTCCGGGGGCGGGCGGGCCCGCGCACCTCGCTGCGGCACGGCGTCGGGTGCGGTAGCTTGCGAGCCAGAGCCGGCGTCACCCACTGTGCCGGCACGGTCACCCGAGAGGCGCCGCGATGAGCGAGGTCACCGTACGCTTCGTCGGCGGGCCCGCGGACGGCCTGGTCCGGCTGCTGCCGGCCGGGTCGGACGGCGCCCCACCGCAGCGTTGGATCATGCGGCACCCGGACGGCACCGGTCCGGTGCAGCCCGGCCCCGACCACCTCTACGAACGCGACCGACCCGACGGGACGGGCGGCTGGAGCATGCGCTTCGTGCGCACCGACGCGTACGGGGTGTCCGAGTGACCACGAGGCGGGGCTGACCGGTGGCGACGCCGGAGTCCCGTCGACCCGGCCGCACAGCTGGCACACAGGCTCCACAGGGGCGTGGCACAGGTGCGGCGGCCACGATGGGCGGCATGGTCATGAACGGGCAGGCCGCACCGAGCCGGATCGAGCTGCGTCGGCCCGACGGCGAACCCGTCCGGGTGCTGGTGGTCGACGACGAGCCCACGCTCACCGACCTGCTGTCGATGGCCCTGCGCTACGAGGGCTGGCAGGTCCGCAGTGCCGGCAACGGCATGGCGGCGTTGAGTGCCGCCCGGCAGTTCCAGCCGGACGCGGTGGTGCTCGACGTGATGTTGCCCGACCTGGACGGCTTCCAGGTGCTGCGCCGGCTACGCGAGTACGCCCCCACCGTGCCGGTGCTCTTCCTGACCGCCCGTGACGCGGTCGAGGAACGCATCGCCGGGTTGACCGTCGGCGGCGACGACTACGTCACCAAGCCGTTCAGCCTGGAGGAGGTGATCGCCCGGCTGCGGGCGCTGCTGCGCCGCTCCGGGTTCGCGGTCGCCGCCCGGGAGGACGCCGTGCTGACCGTCGGCGACCTCAGCCTCGACGAGGACAGTCACGAGGTGCGCCGGGACGGCCAGTTGGTCACCCTCACCGCTACCGAGTTCGAGCTGCTGCGCTACCTGATGCGCAATCCGCGCCGGGTGCTCAGCAAGGCGCAGATCCTCGACCGGGTGTGGAACTACGATTTCGGCGGCCAGGCCAACGTGGTGGAGCTGTACATCTCGTACCTGCGCAAGAAGATCGACGCCGGCCGGGCACCGATGATCCACACGCTGCGTGGTGCGGGCTATGTCCTCAAACCCGCCGAGTGACCGCCGACCGCTGCGCGCCGCCCGACGGTGGCTGGCCGGCCGCTCGCTGCGTACCCGACTGGTGTTTGCCCTGCTCGCGCTGCTGGCGGTGGTCAGCGTCGCGATCGGTGGCCTCACCACCGTGGCGCTGCGGCACTTCCTGATCGACCGGCTCGACGCCCAGCTGGCCCCCGCGCCGCGGGGCGACCGTCCGGGGCGGCCGGCCTTCCCCGGCAACGGACCGGGCGTCCCCCTCGGGTTGCCCGCCGGCGCGGTGGTCGCCGACATCACCGACGGTCGCCTGACCAGCGCGCGGACCCTGACCAACAGCCCCTCCAGCGCCGATCCGTTCCCCAAGGAGCGGTCCGTCCCGGTCGGGGAGGTTGCCGCGCTGGCGGGCCTGCCGGTCGACGCCGAACCGCGCACCGTCGACCTCGGCGATCGCGGTGAATACCGGGCCGTGGCCCGGCAGTCCTGGGACGGCCGGGTACGCGTCGTCGCGGTCCCGCTGTCCGGCGTCCAGGAGACCATCTGGGCACTGGTCGCCGCGCAGGCCGCGGTGGCCGCCGTCGGGCTGGTCATCGCCGGTGCCGCCGGAGCGCTGATCGTGCGGGCCACGCTGCGCCCGCTCCGCCGGGTGGCAGCCACCGCCACCCGGGTCACCGAGCTGCCGCTGGACCGCGGCGAGGTGGCGCTCGCCGTCCGGGTCCCGGCGGCGGACACCGACGCGCGCACCGAGGTCGGTCAGGTCGGCGCGGCGCTGAACCGGATGCTGGGCCACGTCGCCGACGCGCTCTCCGCCCGGCAGGCCAGCGAGACCCGGGTACGCCAGTTCGTCGCCGACGCCAGCCACGAGCTGCGGACTCCGCTCGCGGCGATCCGTGGCTACGCCGAGGTGGCCCGGCGCGGTCGGGACGAGGTTCCCCCCGACGTGGCGCACGCGCTGCGCCGGGTGGAGTCGGAGAGCGCCCGGATGACGCGGCTCGTCGACGACCTGTTGCTGCTGGCCCGGCTCGACGCCGGCCGGCCGCTCGCGGTCGACCCGGTCGACCTGACCGCCCTGGTGGTGGACGCGGTCAGCGACGCGCACGTCGCCGGGCCCGACCACCGCTGGCAGCTCGCCCTGCCGGAGGTGGCGATCCGGGTTCCCGGCGACGCCGCCCGACTGCACCAGGTGGTGGTGAACCTGCTGGCCAACGCGAGGGTGCACACCCCACCCGGCAGCACGGTCACCACCACACTGGCCGTCGAGGCGGACAGCGCCGTGCTCACCGTCGCCGACGACGGGCCCGGGGTGCCGCCGGAGCTGCAACCGGAGATGTTCGAACGGTTCGCCCGGGGCGACAGTTCCCGCTCCCGGGCGCACGGCAGCACCGGCCTCGGCCTCGCGATCGTCGCGGCGGTGGTGGAGGCCCACCACGGCACGGTCGGTGTGGACAGCCGTCCAGGCCGCACGCTGTTCACCGTCCGGTTGCCGAATCCCACAGCTGAGGCATAGTCGGCGCACGGCCTCGCGCCAGCCCGGCCGTCGAGGCTGGCCGCATGGACACAACAGAGACCGTGCAGACGGCCCCCGTGCCACCGATCGCCACACGCCCGGACGAGCACTCCCCGCCGACGCGCCCCTCGCCAGCCTGGGCCCGGCCCGCGCTGGCGGTCCTGCTGCTCGCCACCGGTCTGCTCTACCTCTGGGGCCTGGGCGCCTCGGGCTGGGCGAACTCCTTCTACGCGGCGGCCGTGCAGGCCGGTTCGGTGAGTGGGAAGGCGTTCCTCTACGGCTCGTCGGACGCCGCCAACTCCATCACGGTCGACAAGACACCCGCGTCGCTGTGGCTGATGGCCCTGTCCGTCCGCGTCTTCGGGATGAACAGCTGGGCCATGCTCGTGCCGCAGGCGCTCTGCGGGGTCGCCTCGGTGGGCGTGCTCCATGCGACCGTGAAGCGCTGGTACGGGCCGGCCGCCGGCCTGATCGCCGGCGCGATCCTCGCGGTCACCCCGGTGGCGACGCTGATGTTCCGGTTCAACAATCCGGACGCGCTGTTGGTCCTGCTGCTGGTCGCCGGGGCGTACGCCACCGTGCGCGCGCTGGAGACGGCCAGCACCCGGTGGATCGTGCTGGTCGGTGTGCTGGTCGGCTTCGGCTTCCTCACCAAGATGCTGCAGGCGTTCCTGGTGGTGCCGGTCTTCGCCGGCGTCTACCTGCTGGCCGCGCCGACCGGGCTGTGGCGACGGGTCCGTCAGCTGCTGCTGGCCGGCCTGGCGGTGGTGGTCTCGGCCGGCTGGTGGGTGGCGCTCGTCGAGCTGGTCCCGGCCAGCGCCCGCCCGTACATCGGCGGCTCGCAGGGCAACAGCATTCTCGAACTCACCCTCGGCTACAACGGCCTCGGTCGGATCACCGGCGAGGAGGTGGGCAGCGTCGGCGGCGGTGGTCCGCGCCCGGGTGGTGGCGGCGGCCCCTTCTCCGGGCAGACCGGCGTGCTGCGGATGTTCGGCGGCGAGATCGGCGGTCAGGTCTCCTGGCTGCTGCCGGCCGCGCTGATCCTGCTGGTCGCCGGCCTGCTGCTGGCCGGGCGGGCGGCCCGCACCGACCGCACTCGGGCCGGGCTGCTGCTCTGGGGCGGCTGGCTGCTGGTCACCGGCCTGATCTTCAGCTTCATGTCCGGGATCTTCCACGCCTACTACACGGTGGCGCTCGCCCCGGCGATCGGCGCGCTGGTCGGCATCGGCGTCACGCTGCTCTGGCGGCAGCGCCGACCGCTGTCCGCTGCGGTGGATGCCCAGCCTGGACCGGTGCCGACTGCGGCTGCGGCTTCGGCCGCCACTGAGGCTGCGGCTCCCGCCGCCCAGGCGGCTGCGGGTGAATTGCTGCCGGCGTCCGCCGACGGTGCCGTTGCCGGTATGCGCTGGCAGCGGTGGCGTCCGCTCGCTGCCACGGCAACGCTCGCCGGCACTCTCGCGGTCACCGTCTGGTGGGCGTGGGTGCTGCTCGGGCGTAGCCCCGACTGGTACCCGTGGCTGCGGACCGCGGTGCTCGTGGCCGGCCTGCTCGGCGCGGTGCTGCTCCTGCTGGTCACCCGACTGCCCCGCCGGTTGGTGCCGATGGTGCTGGGCCTCGGCGCGGTGGCGGCCCTCGCGGGCCCGGTGGCGTACGCCGTGCAGACCGCCGGGACCCCGCACACCGGGTCGATCCCGAGCGCGGGCCCGTTGGTGGCGGGCGGTTTCGGTCGGGGCGGGTTCCCCGGTGGGCGACCACCGGGCGGGATGGAGCTCCCGGGCGGCGGCCAGTTCCCGGGCGGCGGTCAGAACGGCGGTCAGTTCCCGGGCGGCTTCCCCGGTGGGGGCCAGTTCCCGGGCGGCGGTCAGAACGGCGGCGGTCAGAACGGCGGTCAGGGGCCGGGCTTCCCCGGCGGTGGCCGCAACGGCGGGCCCACCGGCGGCCAGGGGCGCTCGGCCGGCGGGGGAATGGGCGGGCTGCTCGATGCCCGCGAGCCCAGCGCCGCGTTGCGCGAGCTGCTGGAGCGCGACAGCGCCGACTACACCTGGGTGGCGGCCACGGTCGGCTCGAACAACGCCTCCGGTTACCAGCTCGCCACCGGCAAACCGGTGATGCCGGTCGGCGGCTTCAACGGCAGCGACCCGTCGCCGACCCTCGCGCAGTTCCAGCGGTACGTGGCCGAAGGAAAGATCCACTACTTCGTCGGTGGTGGTGGCTTCCGGGCCAACGGTGGCAGCTCGGCGTCCCAGGAGATCGCCGCCTGGGTCGCGGAGACGTTCACGGCGCAGACCGTCGACGGGGTCACCGTCTACGACCTCGCCGCCGGTACGGAGGCGTCGTGACCGCGCTGGACGGCCCACGGGCCGCCGTCCAGGCCCGACCCACCGTCGCCGTGCTGGACGTGGTGATCCCGGTCTACAACGAGGAGGTCGACCTCGGGCCGTGCGTACGGCGGCTGCACGCCCACCTGAGCGAACACTTCCCGTACCCGTTCCAGATCACCATCGCGGACAACGCCAGCGTCGACGACACCCTGAAGGTGGCCGACGGCCTCGCCGGCGAGCTGCCCGGCGTGGAGGTGCTGCACCTGGACGCCAAGGGGCGGGGGAGGGCGCTGGCGGCGGCCTGGTCGGGGTCGTCCGCGCCGGTGCTGGCGTACATGGACGTGGACCTCTCCACCGACCTGGCGGCGCTGTTGCCGCTCGTCGCGCCGCTCATCTCCGGCCACTCCGATCTGGCCATCGGCACCCGGCTGGCGCGTACCTCCCGGGTGGTACGCGGCGCCAAGCGGGAGGTCATCTCCCGGGCCTACAACCTGCTGCTGCGCGGCGCGTTGGCGGCGCGGTTCTCCGACGCGCAGTGCGGGTTCAAGGCGATCCGCGCCGACGTGGCCGCGGAGCTGCTCCCGTTGGTGCGGGACACCGGCTGGTTCTTCGACACCGAGTTGCTGGTGCTGGCCCAGCGGGCCGGGCTGCGCATCCACGAGGTGCCGGTGGACTGGGTGGACGACCCGGACAGCCGGGTCGACATCGTCGCCACCGCCCTGGCCGACCTGCGCGGCGTCGGTCGGCTCGGCCGGGCGTTGCTGACCGGCGCGCTACCGCTCGCCGAGCTGCGCGCGCAGCTCGGCCGGGCGCCACTGACCGCGCCGCACGCGCAGTCGGGCGAGACGCGCCCGACCGGGCCGCGTGCCCAGCCCGGCCAGGCGCTGCCGGGGCAGGTACCGGTCGGGTTGCCCCAGCAGTTGGTCCGGTTCGCGGCGGTTGGGGTGGCCAGCACCCTCGCGTACCTGGTGCTGTTCGTGGCCACCCGGGGTGTGCTCGGAGCGCAACCGGCGAACCTGCTGGCCCTGCTGGTGACCGCGGTGGCGAACACGGCCGCGAACCGGCGGCTGACGTTCGGCATCAGCGGACGCCGGCACGCCGGTCGGCACCACGCGCAGGGGTTGCTGGCCTTCGCCCTCGGTCTGACGTTGACCAGTGGCGCGTTGGCGGTGCTGCACGCGGTCTCCGCCGTACCGACCCGGCCGGTGGAGCTGGCCGTGCTGGTGGCCGCGAACCTGGCCGCCACCGTGCTGCGGTTCGTGCTGCTGCGCCTCGGCATGCACCACCGGCCCCACCCGCCGCGCCGGTGACACCAGGGCCACGGCCAGGGTGCTGCCCTGGGGCGAAGGCACGGCCCGGCGCGCGACCGTGAACCTCAGGCAGGGCTGATCCGCACATTGCGAGGAGCGCACGATGACTACAGCACAACGTCCCATCGGCTCGGGCTTCGACGCGAGTTCCACGACGAAGGACGTCCTCTGGGCGACCGACCTGACCGGCAAGATCGCGATTGTGACCGGCGCCAACTCCGGGCTGGGGCTGCAGACGGCACTGGCACTGGGCTCGGCGGGCGCACACGTCGTGGTCCTCGATTGCGACACCACCAAGGCCCGCAGCGCCTTGGCCGGGATCTCTGCGGAGTACGCGACCATGGATCTCAGCGATCCGGCGTCGATCGACGCCGTGGCCGAGGAGTTCGTCGCCTCGGGCCGGCCCGTGCACATCCTGGTGGAGTCCGCCGGGATCATGGCCGCACCGCTGGGTCGGGACGCGCGCGGCAACGAACTTCAGCTGTCGATCAACTATCTCGGTCACTTTCAGCTCGCGGCTCGGCTGTGGCCGGCGCTGCGGGCCGCCGGGAGCGCACGGGTCGTCACCCTCACCTCGCTCGGGCACCGTCACTCGCCGGTCATGTTCGACGACCCGAACTTCGAGCACCGCGAGTACGACCCGTGGGCCGGCTACGGGCAGTCCAAGACCGCGATGTCGCTCTTCGCGGTGGAACTCGACCGGCGAGGCCAGGAGGACGGGGTACGTGCGTTCGCCGCCCACCCGGGCAGCATCGTGGCGACCGGGCTGAAGCAGTATCTGACGACCGAGCAACTCGTCGCGGCCGGCATGGTGAACCCCGACGGAGATCCGATCCTCGACCCGAGCAAGCAGCTGAAGACCCCCGAACAGGGCGCGGCGACACCGGTGTGGTGCGCGACGAGCCCACAGCTTGCCGGTATGGGCGGCGTGTACTGCGAGGACTGCGACATCGCGGAGATCGTGCAGCCAGCCGCTTCTGACACGACGGACCTCGGTGACTTCAACGACCTCGACGGCGTCCTGCCGTACGCGGTCGACCCGCAGCAGGCCGAGCGCCTGTGGGAACTCAGCGAGAAGCTGACGAACGTCCGCTTCCTGTAGTGCCAGCATCCCCGCTCGTCGGTGGTCAGCCGGCGGCGGCCTCGCGGACCAGCCGGCGTGCCTCGTCGCGGGGCACACCGGTGGCCCGCAGAAGGTCGTTGGCGGCGGTACGGAGTTCGGCGACCGGGCCGCTCTGCACCCGTGGGCGGATCGGAGCACGTGAACCGGCACGCCCGCCGCCGGCACTTCCTGTGGCGAGGCTGGGAGTCCGCGAATGTGCCCGCGACACGGATGGCGTTCGGCGTACGGTGATGGACAAGTCCGGCTTTCTGGGTCAAAAGCCTCACCGCTGTACGTCCCGGGACGCCGGTGTCGAGACGGCGAGCACAAGGAGCGATCGGTGGAACATCTGGCCTACCTGGACGCGGGATCCGGCAGCCTGATCGTGCAGGCGGTCGTCGGCGGGGTGGCCGGCGCCGCGGTCGCCGCGAAGCTCTACTGGCGACGCCTGGTCGACCGGTTCCGCCGGCAGCCCACCGACCAGCGGTGAGCGGGCCAGTCCCGACGATGGCGATCTCACCCACCGGGGTACGGCCCGAGCCGGCCTCCTTCCGCGACCCGGCCAACCGGGTCTTCCACGTCGGCGACGAGGTGCTGCGCGGGTTGGACCCGCAGGCCGCCGAGCACTGGCGGGCGCTGGCCGGCAGCACCTTCTTCCCGGCGCTCGTCGCCGCGCGCAAGGTCTGCGCCACCGAGGACGCCCCGCCGACCCTGGTGCCCGCCGCGACCGGTGCCCCATGGGCCGCCGTGCTGCGCCACGAACGCATCCCGTTCGTGTCCCACCCGTACGAGTGGTCGTTCAGCATGCTGCGCGACGCCGCGCTGCTGCACCTGGAGATCCTGCGCGCCGCGCTCGGCGAGGGCTTCACCACCAAGGACGGCTCGGCGTACAACCTGCAGTGGCGCGGCGCCGACCCGGTCTTCATCGACATCGGCTCCTTCGAGCCGGTTCGCGACGGCGAACCGTGGGCCGGCTACCGGCAGTTCTGCCAGACCGTGCTCTACCCGCTGATGCTCACCGCCCACCTGGGCGTCGACTTCCAGCCGTGGCTGCGCGCCCGCGTCGACGGCATCGAGGCCGACGAGCTGCGGCCGCTCTTCGGCGGGACCCGCCGACTGCGCCCCGGCGTCCTGACCCACCTGCACCTGCACGGCGCCATGCAGCACCGCAACGCCGCCGCCAGCACCAGCGAGGTACGCGACCAGCTGCGGGCCGCCGGCTTCTCCCGGGACTTGCTGCTGGCCACCGTACGCGGCATCGAGAAACTGGTCCGCAAACTGGACCACCGCCCCGCCGGGAGCCACTGGTCGGACTACCAGGTCACCTGCGGCTACTCGGCCCGCGACCGGGTGGCGAAGGAACAGTTCGTGGTCACCTCGGTGGCCGCCGGCGCGCGCCCTCGCCTGGTGCTCGACCTCGGCGCCAACGACGGCCGGTACTCCCGGCTGGCGGCCGGGCACGCCGACTACGTGGTCGCCGTCGAGCAGGACCCGGCCGTGGTCGACGAGCTGTACCGCAAGCTGCGCTCCGAGGGGCAGCGCCGGATCCTGCCGCTGGTGCTGGATCTCGCCGACCCGTCCCCGGGCGGCGGTTGGCGGGGAGTCGAACGGGCCGGCTTCGCCGACCGCGCGTCCGCCGACGTGGTGCTCGCCCTCGCCGTCGTGCACCACCTGGCGATCGGTCGCAACGTGCCGCTGCCGGAGGTCGTCGACTGGCTGGCCGGGCTGACCGCGCCGGGCGGCACGGTGGTGGTGGAGTTCGTCCACCCGGAGGACCCGATGGCCACCCGGCTGCTGGCCAACAAACCCGCCGGCCTCTTCCCGGACTACCGGCGCGACACCTTCGAAACGTTGCTCGCCGCCCGAGGACGGGTCACCGAGCGACTGGAACTGCCGTCGGGCACCCGCACGCTCTACCGGACGGTGATGGGTGGCTGAACCGGCCGCCGCCACCCCGCCGACCCCGGACGACCCGCCACCGCCGGCCGTCGCGGAGTGGGACCGGGGCTGGCGCGGTGAGCTGGGCCGGCTGCTCGAAATGGTCGCGCTGGTCGGGCTGGTGGTCACCCAACCACTGCTGGACGTGCTCGGCCGCAGCCCCGACTTCTTCCTGTTCCATCGCGCCGACCCGGCCCAGATCCTGCTGCTGGTCGCCCTGGTGGCGGTGCTGCCCACGATCGGGGTCGCGCTGCTCGGCACGCTCAGCCGACTGGCCGGCCGGACCGTGCGCGCCCTCACCCACACCGGGCTGGTCGGGCTGCTGCTCGCCGCCCTCGCCGTGCAGGTCGGTCGGCACGTGACGCCGCTTCGGGGCGTACCGCTGCTGGTGGTGGCCCTGCTGGCCGGGGCCGGGGGCGCGGTCGCACACCGGCGATGGCGGGCGCCGCTCCGGGTGCTGCGACTGGCCGCCGCCGGCCCGGTGGCCTTCGTGGCGCTGTTCCTGGTCGCCTCGCCCACCTCCGCGGTGGTGCTGCCGCGCGGCGACGGCGGCGCGGCCGGCACCGCGCAGGGCGCGGGCGTGCACCCGCCGGTGGTGATGCTGATCCTCGACGAACTCCCGCTGGTCAGTCTGCTCGGCACCGACGGGAAGATCGACGCGGCGCGGTTCCCGCACTTCGCGGAGCTGGCCGGCGCCTCCACCTGGTACCGCAACGCGACAGGTGTCAGCGGGTGGACGCCCAACGCCCTGCCCGCCATGCTCACCGGCCGCTACCCGGCGAAGCCGGTGGCACCGCACTACTCGCAGTACCCGGACAACATCTTCACCGCCTTCGGTGGCCTCTACGACATCAAGGCCGAGGAGAGCATCACCCGGCTCTGCCCGCCCAGCCGGTGCGAACAGCCGGTCACCCCGGAGCAGGGGCTCGGCGTGCTGGTCCGGGAGACCGGCAGGCTCCTCGCCCGGGTCGCCGGGCCCACCGAGAGCACGGTCGACCCGGAGGACTCGTACCGGGAGCAGACCCGCGCCGAGGCCGGCCTGGACGCCGCCGAGCCGGTGCCGGACGACCCGAAGTTCCGCTGGGACAGCCTCGACGACAACCAGCCGGCCCGGTTCACCAGCTTCCTGGCCGGACTGAAGCCGACCCCCCGGCCCACCCTGCACTTCCTGCACCTGCTGATGCCCCACTCGCCGTGGGCGTACCTGCCGTCCGGAGCGCGCTACGACGCCCCCGAGGACCTGCCCAACGACGGCGCCGGCTGGGTGGACCTGGCCCGGCAACGCCACCTCGCCCAGCTCGGCTACACCGACCGGCTGATCGGCGAGACCCTGCGGACGCTGCGCGCCAGCGGCCTCTACGACCAGTCGCTCGTCGTGGTCACCGCCGACCACGGCGTCAGCTTCCGCCCGGGCGCACAGGGTCGGGGCATGGACGCGATCAAGGCCGCCGCCGGCGAGGTCGCCTGGGTGCCGATGTTCGTCAAGGAACCCCGGCAGCAGACCGGCCGGGTGGACGACCGCAACTGGGAGCACGTCGACCTGCTGCCGACCGTCGCCGACCAGGCCAACATCCGGCTGCCCTGGCGCGTCGACGGCCGCTCCGCCCGGCAGGCCCCGCGCACCGACGGCACCAAACACTTCTACGACCGCCCGGGTGAACCGGTCACCTTCCCCGGCGGGGTGCCCACCCCGCCGCCGCTGCCGACGCCGCACCCCCTGGTCGGCACCGAGGTACGCGCCGGCCCCGCCGCCGGCAACGCCCGGGTCGCCGACCTGGCCGCGTTCACCGCCACGGACCCGGACACCGGCACCCTCCCGGCGCTCGTCTGGGGCGACGTCCCGGACCAGATCCCGGACGGCACGCTGCTGGCCGTGGCCGTCAACGGCCGGATCGGGGCCGTCGTCCCGGTGGTGCCCGCCGACCCCGGCGGACGCCGGTTCGCCGCGCTGCTCACCGACGACAAACTGTTCCGCGCCGGTACCAACCAGCTCGACGTCCTCCAGGTCACGCCGGACGGTACGCTGCGACGCCTCGCCCTGTCGTGACCTGGCCGTCGGCCCGGCGCGGTCGGCGCCCGGCCGGCTCGCTGGCCCGCTCCCGGCTGACGGGACGCGGGGTTTCCCGGCGGTCCGGTCGGGAATCGGGTGACGCATGCCTCACCGCAGAACCATGGCGGGCGTTGTCCACCGAGCCGCAATTACGGTAGAAGCGAAGGCAATTCAACGTAGATCTGCCGGCGAAGCGAGGAACCACATGACGGAAGTCAAGCTCGATCACCCCGGTGGGCAGCTGTCGATGCCGGTACATCCCGCGGTCGAGGGCCCCGCTGGTATCGGGGTGAGCAAGCTGCTGAAGGAAACCGGGATGACCACGTACGACCCCGGTTTCGTCAACACCGCAGCTGCCTCATCCGCGATCACCTACATCGACGGCGACGCGGGGATCCTGCGTTACCGGGGATACCCGATCGAGCAGTTGGCCGAGAAGTCCTCCTTCCTGGAGGTCTCGTACCTGCTCATCTACGGTGAGCTGCCCACCGAGCAGCAGCTGACCGAGTTCACCGAGTGGATCCGGCGGCACTCACTGCTGCACGAGGAGATGCGTCGCTTCTTCGACGGCTTCCCCCGGGACGCGCACCCGATGGCGGTGCTGTCGTCCGCGGTGAGCGCCCTGTCCACCTTCTACCAGGACAGCCTGGACCCGTTCGACTCCGAGCACGTGGAGATCTCCACGGTCCGGCTGATGGCGAAGGTCCCCACCATCGCGTCGTACGCGTACAAGAAGTCCATCGGGCAGCCGCTGCTCTACCCGGACAACTCCCTCGGGTACGTGGACAACCTGCTGCGGATGACGTTCGGTGTGCCGGCGGAGCCGTACGAGGTCGACCCGGTGATGTCGAAGGTGCTGGACATGCTCTTCGTCCTGCACGCCGACCACGAGCAGAACTGCTCCACGTCGACCGTCCGCCTGGTCGGCTCCAGCAACGCCAACCTGTTCGCCTCGGTCTCCGCCGGCGTGAACGCGCTGTTCGGCCCGCTGCACGGCGGCGCCAACCAGGCGGTGCTGGAGATGCTCCAGCAGATCCACGCCGGCGACGACGACGTCCGGTCCTTCGTCCGCAAGGTCAAGGACAAGGAGGACGGCGTCAAGCTGATGGGCTTCGGCCACCGGGTCTACAAGAACTACGACCCGCGCGCGGCGATCGTCAAGAAGGCCGCGCAGGACGTGCTGGGCCGGATGGCCAAGCCGGATCCGCTGCTGGACATCGCCATGGAGTTGGAGGAGATCGCGCTCGCCGACGACTTCTTCGTCTCCCGGCGGCTCTACCCGAACGTGGACTTCTACACCGGCCTGATCTACAAGGCCATGGGCTTCCCGACCAAGATGTTCACGGTCCTCTTCGCGCTCGGCCGGCTCCCCGGCTGGATCGCCCAGTGGCGCGAAATGATCAACGACCCGGAGACCAAGATCGGCCGTCCGCGGCAGGTCTACGTCGGTGCCGCCGAGCGGGACTACGTCCCCTTCAACGAGCGCTGACCTCCGCTCTTCGCACCACCGACAGGCCGTCGACCCATCCGGGTCGGCGGCCTGCTGCCTTGCCCGGCGTGGCCTGTCGTTTTGCCCGGCGCGGCCTGTCGTCTTGCCCGGCGCGGTCTGCCGTCTTGCCCGGCGCGGTCTGTCGTTTTGCCCGGCGCGGCCTGGCCGGGCAGGCGCGTGATCGACTCCGTTTCCTTGAAGTCGGGGCATCCCAGCGCGGCGGATGCCCCGACTTTCGGAAAGCTGAGTTGATCACGCCCAGGACGCCGAGTCGATCAAGCGGCGGGGCGGGTCAGCTGCGATCAGCGCAGGCGACTGGCGGCGTCCTCGCACCTCGGCGCACCGTGATCCGGGCAGAGGTCGTCCGTTCTGCCCGTTTAGTCTGCGTCGTGCGGGCCGTCCTGCGTCGGCGAGGGCAGGTTTCCCGTTGATCGACTCCGTGTCGCCGACGTCGCGGTATCCCCGCGCCGGGATACCGCAATGGCGGCGACACGGAGTCGATCAAGCGGCGGGGCGGGTCAAGCGGCGGGGCTGATCACGCGGCGGCTCCCGGCGGATCGGCGCCCCGAGATGGGCCATGCGACGACGAACCGGGGGTCAGAAGGCGGAGATGTCCTGTGCCCGCTCGCTGCGGCTCAGTGCGCTGATCAGCGCGGACTGGCCGTGACGGCGTACGGCCTGCCGCACGAGCAGATCGCGTACGGGGTCGAAGACTTCCGCCGGGAACGTCGGCGTGGGCACCCCGACGCTCACGGCGAGGTCATCGCTGTGCACGACGATCTCCAGTTGGCGCGTGAGCAGGAAGTCGCTGCGCCGCAGGGCCCAGCCCTGCCACGGGATCGGAACGACGTCGCGGGCCTCACCACGGGAGAGCAGGTGATCCACCTCCTTCAACGCGAGGGCGGATCGGGCGCGCAGGCGGGCCAGCCCCTGTGCGGCTTCGGCTTCGTCGGGACCCGCGGCCACCGACTCCTCGTCCGGAGAGCCCTCGGTGACCCAGGCGGCCCGCTCGTAGTGCCCGTCGGCCGACTCCAGCAGAGGCAGGTCGGTCGACATTGGCAGCAGGTGCGCCGCGTGTACCGTCTGACGTCCCAGGTGGCACGCCAGGGCTCCCACGGACAGGTGCGGCAGAGCGCTCGGACGCGACCACTGCTCGGACACCTCGGGGCGCCGGATCAGGTCCAGCGCGATCGAGGCGGCGACCGGGAAGGCGGCATCCAGGGCGTCGACAGGGCGAGACATTCGCACATTCTGACAGGCCGGGCCGACCGGCGCCGGGCTGCGCGCTCCGGCCCGACGGCCCGACACGGAGCCGCCCGACGGCCCGACACCGCGCCGACCAGCGCGCTCGTCAGAACATGATCGACTCGGCTTTCCGGACGTCGCGGGGTCCCGAGCACTTGGGCTCAAGTGGTTGTTGCAACGGGGTGGATTCTCGTCAGGATGAGGGGTCATGCCGGGGCAGAGGTTGTCGTCCGCGGAGCGGGCGCAGATTGAGGTGTTGTTCGGTCAGGGATTGACGTTCC
>NZ_JBDPLX010000039.1:0-12209 GCF_039871815.1 Micromonospora sp. B9E7 | reverse complement strand
GGGTGGGGTGGGGGTGGGGTCAGGCTGCGCCGGCGGGGCGGCGGTCGGACAGGGCGGTCACGCCGGGTGGAGGGAGGCCGGCCGTGTCGGCCAGGAGCGTGCACCAGCCGAGCAGGTGTGCGGTGAGGTCGTCGTCCACCGGCGTCCAGGAGGCGCGGATCTCGATGTCACCGACGGTCGGTGGGCCGGCGAGGTCACCGAACCGGGTCGACATGGTCTGCGTGACGGTCCCACCGATCGCCCGGTGGCCGGCGTCCTGGGCGTCCAACGCGTCGGTCAGCCACGTCCAGCCGACCCCGGGCAGCAGCGGGTCGGCGGCCAGGTCGACCTCCAGCTCGGCGGTCACGTAGGTGACCAACCGCAGGGTGCCCTGCCACGCCTCGTGCCCGGCCGGGTCGTGCAGCAGGATCAGTCGGCCGGTCGCCACCTCGTCGCCGTCGCGCAACACGGTCGCGGCGAGCGCGAACGCGTACGGAGCGAGTCGTTGGGGCGCACCGACCTCCTCCAGCGTGATCTCCGGCCGGGGGGTCGCCGATCGCAGCCCGGCGACCGCGCGGGCGAACGTCTCCGGGAGCGCGATCGGGGGGGCCATGTCGGCAGCCTATGCCGCCGTCCGTCGCCCGCTTCGACGGCGCGCCGACGCTCATGAAGGGCACCGGGCGTAAGGAACGGTGCCCTTCCTCTCACCCCCACCCGGATGGGGGTGGTGGGCGTGGCACGATTGCGGCGATGACCACGGACACCACGGGCACTGTCGCCCGAGACGGAGAATCCCGCCCCGGCGGACCGGCCGACTCGCCCTTCATCAGGGCCTGCCGACGCCGGCCCGGCCCGCACACCCCGGTCTGGTTCATGCGCCAGGCCGGCCGCTCCCTGCCGGAGTACCGGGAGATCCGGGCGACCGTGCCGATGTTGGAATCGTGCCGCCGACCCGACCTGGTCACCGAGATCACCCTCCAGCCGGTGCGTCGACACGGCGTGGACGCGGCGATCCTGTTCAGCGACATCGTGGTGCCGGTGGCCGCGGCCGGGGTCGACCTGGACATCGTGCCAGGCACCGGTCCGGTCGTCGCCGAGCCGATCCGCACCGCCGCCGACGTGCGGCGGATCCGCCCGATCACCCGCGAGGACGTGTCGTACGTCGACGAGGCCGTCCGGCAGTTGGTGGCCGAGCTGGGCGACACCCCGCTGATCGGTTTCGCCGGCGCGCCGTTCACCCTGGCCAGCTACCTGGTCGAAGGTGGCCCGTCGCGGACCCACGCGAAGACCAAGGCCCTGATGTACGGCGACCCGGAGCTGTGGCACGCGCTCTGCGGCCGGTTGGCCGAGGTGACGCTGGCCTTCCTGCGGGTGCAGATCGACGCGGGTGTCTCCGCCGTGCAGCTCTTCGACTCGTGGGCGGGCGCGCTCTCCGAGGCCGACTACCGCCGTTTCGTGCTGCCGCACTCGACCGCCGTGCTGAGCGGGTTGGTCAACGCCGGCGTGCCCCGGATCCACTTCGGGGTGGGCACCGCCGAGCTGCTCGGCGCGATGGGCGAGGCCGGCGCGGACGTGGTCGGCGTCGACTGGCGCACCCCGCTGGACGTGGCCACCGGCCGGATCGGCCCGGACAGGGCGGTGCAGGGCAACCTGGACCCGTGCGTGCTGCTCGCGCCGTGGCCGGTCGTCGAGGCCGAGGTGCGCCGGATCCTGGAGCAGGGGAAGGTGGCCCCCGGGCACGTGTTCAACCTCGGCCACGGGGTGCTGCCGGAGACCGACCCGGAGGTGCTGACCCGGGTGGTCGCGCTGGTGCACGAACTGTCCAGCCGCCGGGCCGACCAGGGCTGACCGGGATGCGGCGGCCCTGGCGGGTGGCGGTGGTCGGCGGCGGGATCGCCGGGCTGGCCGCTGCGGTCCGCCTGCGCGACGGCGCGCCGGCCGACACCGAGATCACGGTGTACGAGCAGTCCGGCGCGTTGGGCGGCAAGCTGCGCACCGGTGAGTTGGCCGGCCAGCCGGTGGAGTTCGGCGCCGAGTCGTTCCTGATGCGCGACCCGACGGGTGCCCAGAGCGCGGCGGTGGCCCTGATCCGCCGGCTCGGGCTGGCCGAGAGGATCGTGCACCCCACGGTGGGGCAGGCCGCGCTGGTCATCGACGGAGGGCTGCGCCCCATCCCGGGCGGCACCCTGGTGGGCGTACCCGGGGATCTGGACCGGGTGACCACCGTCGCCCGCCCGCTCGCGGACGCCGACACCGACGGCGGTCGGCCGCTGGTCGAACCCGACGCGGACGTGTCGGTGGGCGCGCTGGTCCGGTCCCGCTTCGGTGACGAGGTCGTCGAGCGGCTGGTCGACCCGATGCTCGGCGGCGTGTACGCGGGCCGCGCCGACGACCTGTCCCTGGTCACCACGATGCCGGCGCTGGCCCGCGCGGCCCGGGTGGAGCACACCCTGGTCGGCGCGGTCCGGGCCGCGCAGGCCGCCGCGCCGCGCGCGCCCGGCGCCCCGGTCTTCGGCACCCTGGTCGGTGGACTCGGCACCCTGGTCGAGGCGGCCGTGACGGCCAGCGGCGCGACGGTACGGCGGGACGCCGCCGTCCGCGAGTTGACCCCGACCGACACGGGTTGGCGGCTCACCGTCGGCCCGACCCGCGACCCTGACCTGGTCGACGTGGACGCCGTGGTGCTGGCGGTGCCGGCGCGACCGGCGGCCCGGCTGCTCGCCGGCCCCGCACCGGCGGTGGCGGCGGGTGTCGGCGAGCTGGACTACGCGAGCGTCGCGTTGGTCACCCTGGCGGTGCCGCAGCCGCGACTGCCCGAGCTGTCCGGGTTCCTGGTGCCGAGCACCGAGGGCCTGCTGATCAAGGCGGCCACGTTCTTCACCACCAAGTGGGGGCACCTGCGCCGACCGGACGGGTTGGCGTTGCTGCGCGCCTCGGTCGGTCGGTACGGCGAGGAGGCACACCTCCAGCGCCCCGACGCGGACCTCGCGGCAACCGTGCACCGAGAGCTGTCGGCGGTGCTCGGTACCCCGCTGCCCGCCCCGGTCGACGGGCACGTGCAGCGGTGGGGCGGGGCGCTGCCCCAGTACGCCCCGGGGCATGCCGACCGGGTCGCCGCCGCGCGCGCGGCGTTGCGGGCCGCGCACCCCACCCTGGTCCTCGCGGGCGCCGGCTACGACGGCGTCGGCATCCCGGTCTGCGTCCGCTCCGGCGAGACCGCGGCCGAGGAGATCATCACAGCACTGGGAGGATCGGCGAGATGACCGAGCAGACCAACGCGGCCCGGTTGCGGGAGCTGAACGACAGCATCCGCTACACCATGTGGTCGGTGTTCCGGGCCAGCTCCCCGCTGCCGTCGCTGCGGGACAACGTCACCGGCGAGGTCGTCGCCCTCTTCGACGAGCTGGCCGGTAAGGACGTGGTGGTCCGGGGCGTGTACGACCTCTCCGGTCTGCGCGCCGACGCGGACGTGATGATCTGGTGGCACTCCGCGTCCAGCGACGCGTTGCAGGACGCGTACCTGCGGTTCCGCCGCACCACCCTTGGTCGGGCGATGACCCCGGTCTGGTCGCAGATGGCACTGCACCGGCCGGCGGAGTTCAACAAGAGCCACATCCCGGCGTTCCTGGCCGGCGAGGAGGCCCGCCCGTACATCTGCGTGTACCCGTTCGTCCGCTCGTACGAGTGGTACCTGCTGCCCGACGCCGAGCGGCGCGAGATGCTCGCCGAGCACGGGAAGATGGCCCGGGGCTACCCGGACGTACGGGCCAACACGGTGGCCTCGTTCGCGCTGGGCGACTACGAGTGGATGCTCGCCTTCGAGGCCGACGAGCTGCACCGGATCGTGGACCTGATGCGGGACCTGCGCGCGTCCGGCGCCCGCCGGCACGTCCGGGAAGAGGTGCCGTTCTACACGGGCCGCCGCCGCTCGGTGGCGGAGATCGTCAACTGCCTGGTCTGAGCCCCGCCGTCCGGCGCCGCACCCCCGCCCGGGTGCGGCGCCGGACGGGGATCAACTGGTCGTGGTGCAGGTGACCAGCGGAACCGGGTTGCTGCCGTTCCACGAGCCGAGGAACCCGAAGGTGGTGCTCGCTCCGGCGGCAAGACTGCCGTTGTGGTTGGCGTTACGTGCCGTGACCAGCGTGCCGCTGGTGCTGACGGTGGCGTTCCAGGACGAGGTGACCTGTTGGCCGTTGCCGTAGTTCCAGCTCACCGACCAGCCCCGGGTCGGTGAACCGCCCGCGGTCACCTTCACCTCACCCTGGAAGCCGCCGGACCACTGGCCGGTGACCTGGTAGGTAGCCGTGCACGCCCCGGCCGGCGGCGTCGTCGGGGGCGGGGTGGTGGGTGGGGGAGTCGTGGGCGGTGGGGTGGTCGGCGGCGGCGTGGTCGGCGGCGGAGTGCTCGTCCCGCCGAAGTCGACGTCGCTGCACAGGTAGTACGACTGGTCCAGGTGGCTGGCCTGCCAGACGGTGTAGACGATGTGCCGTCCGGAGCGTCCCGGCGCGCTGACCGGGACCTGGATCGAGACGCCGCCGGTGTCCTGGTCCCACTGCGAGGCCGGCGTGTTGCCGATCTGGCCGGCCAACTCCAGGTTGCCCCAGCCGAGCGGCTGGGTCGCCGCGTTGAAGCCCTGCTTGGTCACGTACACCCGGATGTAGTCGGCGCCGTGACTCGCCTGGTCGAAGAAGCGGAGCCGGAAGTTGTTCGACACCGCTGTGGTCTTCCAGGCGCCGACGGTGTCCAGCGCGTTGTAGCGAGGGCTCTGGGTGCGCCCGCCGCTGCACAGCTGGCCGTCGGGGACGGCGCCCTGGTGGTTGCCCCCCACACCCTCGCGGAACAGGCCGTTCCAGTTCCACATGGCGGCCGGGTCGGCCTGCCAGGCCTGCCAGCACATCGGGTCCTCGGTGGCCATCCGGGGGTTCTGGAAGTCGCCACCCCAGCGCTGCCAGCAGCTGTAGTTGCGCGAGGCCGGGTCGACGACCGAGCCGTGCGCGGAGGCGGGCTGGGCCACGATCGTGGTCAGCGCGGTGGTCAACAGAAGCGCGGCGGCCGTCGCGATGGCGAACAGCCAGAACACGCGCGGTGATCGGATGAGAGTGGACATGGAGCCCCCGGGGGGATGAGGTCGGACAACGACACCCGGACGGACGGGAGTTGCCCACTCCCGTGCCTACTCGCTGGCTCCTGCGATGGCTCTACCCGGCACCATGCCAGCCCGATCGTCAGTCGTCAATGGCAGCGCGCCGCATCGGCGTGTGCGGGATGCCGTCCTCGACGTACTCCGGGCCGCTGACCGCGAAGCCGTGCCGGGTGTAGAACCCGACCAGGTGCGACTGGGCATCCAGCACGCTGGGCCGGTTGCCCACCACCTCCAGCGCCGCGGTCATCAGCCGGCCGGCGTGCCCGCCGCCGCGCGCCTCCGGCGCCACCACGACCCGACCGATCCGTGCGGTGCCGTCGGGGTCGGCCAGGATTCGCAGGTACGCCAGCGGCGCGCCGCCGTCGGTCAGCCAGAGATGCCGGGTGCCCGGCTCGACGTCGCGGCCGTCGAGTTCCGGGTACGGGCAGTTCTGCTCCACCACGAACACGTCGATGCGCAGCTTGAGCAGGTCGTGGAGGGTGCGGGCGTTCAGGTCGGCGAAGGAGGCCGTCCGGAGCTCGGTGGTCTGCTGGGGCATCCACCGATGGTAGGTCGGGTGGGTCTACCCGGTGCCTTCCCGGTCGGGTGTCAGGTAGGTGGCGGCCACGGCGGTGAGCAGCAGGACACCGCCGACGATCACCGGAAGCGGCAGCGGTTCGTGCAGCAGTGCCACCGCCAGCACCGCGGCGGTGAGCGGTTCGAGCAGGGTCAGTACGGCGGCCACGCTCCCCGGGGTGGTGCGTAGCCCGGCGTAGAACAACGCGTACGCCACGGCGGTGGTGACCACGCCGAGGTGCAGCAGCAGTGCCACGGTGTCCAGGCGTACCGGCACGCCGATCCCGGAGACCAGGGCGAACGGCGCCAGGGTGAGCGCGCCGACCACGGTGGAGATGGTGGTCAGCGTCATCGGCGCGGTGTGCTGCGACACCTGCCGGCTGATCAGCGTGGTCACCGCGTACCCGAGGCCGGAGCCGGCCGCCGCGAGCAGGCCGAGCAGCGGGGCGGGTGCCGCCGCGCTGGGGTCAGCCGTGGCGGCGGTGATCAGGACGAGACCGCTGACGGCCGCGACCAGCGTGCCGAGTCGCAGCGGGCCGGGGATCCGTCGGGCGCGTACCGACTCCCAGGCCGCGGCGAGCACCGGGGCCAGGCCCAGGCTGACGACGGTGGCCACGCTGACGCCGGCCCACGCCACGGCGGCGAAGTAGAGCGCCTGGTAGAGGCCGAGGCCGACGCCGGTGAGCAGCAGCGGTACGGGTGCCGCGCGCAGGGCGGCCAGGATCGTGCGGAGTTGACCGGCGGTGCACGCCAGCAGGACGAGCGCGGCGATCACGAGGCGGTGGAAGCCGATGCTCACCGGGCTGAGCCCGGTGCTGTCGCGCAGGAGTTGCACCGCCACACCTGTGGTGCCCCACAGCACGCCGGTGACGGTGATCTGGATCAGGCCGGTGCGGGTCTGCTCGACGACCGGTGCCGAGGCGACCGGGCGCGCGGTACGGGAAAGAGACACGGATGCGCTCCGAGGGTGAGCCGTTGACGGGGACGACGTCGACGGAGCGCGTACGACGAGATGGCCGAACGGGGTCAGTCACCCGGTCGGCGAGAGCGCGGCGCTCCGTTCAGGAGCGCGGCGGGGGGAGGACGCACAGCAGTGGCCGCATGGCGACGACCGTACCGCAGGCCGGCGGCCGGGGCGGGCGAGGCGGGTCGGCGCGGTCAGGCCGGGCGTGCGCCGACGGCGTCGCGGATCTCGGCACCGACCTCGCCCTCGACGGCACGGGCGCAGTGGCCGCAACAGAAGAAGCGGCCGTTGACCTCGACACCGTGCCCGACGATCTTGATTTGGCAGTGTTCGCAGATCGGTGCCAGCCGGTGGATCGCGCACTCGAACGAGTCGAAGGTGTGCACGTCGCCGCTGACGGTGCGCACCTCGAACGCCATCCAGTAGTCGTTGCCGCAGACCTCGCAGGTAGCCACGAGAAACCCCCATATCAGGACATGTGTCTACAGGTTGCCCTTGATCCGGTGAGTTGTGTGGCGGATTGTCGATGTTCGGGCCCGCAGGCGGCGTGTCGGTCCCGGCGTGTTGTCCGTTGTCCCAGGTGAACCGCCGCGACCCCCGGAGGATCACGTGATCAAGCGCAACAGGCTGTTCGGCAACCAGACCCGGGTGACCTTCTGCCTGCCCCGGGACGCACCGCCTGGCCCGGTGAGTGTCGTCGGCAGCTTCAACGGCTGGGAGCCGGGCCGACACGAGTTGGTCGCCCGCCGCGACGGCACCCGGACGGTGACCGTGAAGTTGCCGCCGGGGGAGTACCGGTTCCGCTATCTCGCCGCCGGCGGCGTCTGGCTGGACGACGAGTCGGCCGACCAGGTCGACGATCGGGGCGGTCTGCTCCGCATCTGAGAAAAAAACTCGCCACCATCGATGTATTTATCGATGGGAGTCTTTACTGTTAACAATGTTTAAATTACGTTGAGGGGCACCCACCGGACCCGGAGAAGGAGCTGCCCCCATGCGTCGAAGAATCACTGTCCCGCTGGTGGCGGCAGGTGCTGTCGCCGCCACCCTCACCGTCGCCGCCCCCGCGCAGGCGCACGGCTACGTCTCCGCCCCGCCGAGCCGGCAGGCGCTCTGCGCGCAGGGCCGGGTGCCCGACTGCGGGCAGATCAAGTACGAGCCGCAGAGCGTCGAAGGACCCAAGGGCCTGCGCAGCTGCAACGCCGGAATCTCCCAGTTCGCCGTCCTCAACGACGACAGCCGCGGCTGGCCGGCCACCTCGGTCGGCAGCTCGCTGACCTTCACCTGGGTGAACACGGCCCGGCACGCCACCGCCAACTGGGAGTACTGGATCGGCAACACCCGCGTCGGCGTGGTCAACGGCAACGGCCAGCAGCCGGGCGCCACCGTCTCGCACAACGTCAACCTCGGCGGCTTCTCCGGCCGGCAGAAGATCCTCGCGGTGTGGAACATCTCCGACACGGCGAACGCCTTCTACTCCTGCATCGACGTGCAGATCGGCGGCGGAGGCTCGAACCCCACCCCCACGCCGACCCCGACCCCCACCCCACGGCCCACCCCGACCCCCACGCCGACGACTCCGCCCGCCCAGGGCGGCACCTGGGCGGCCGGCCGGGCGTACCAGGTCGGCGACCAGGTCACCTACGGCGGAGCCACCTACCGCTGCCGGCAGGCGCACACCGCGATCCCCGGCTGGGAGCCGCCGAACGTCCCGGCGCTCTGGCTTCAGGTCTGACCGCACGGGTGCGACCCCCCGGGTCGCACCCGTGTCGCCGCCCCCCGCGTGAACGGAGCGCCGGCATGCCCCGTACCCCTCTGGTGTCCCTGCTCGCGGCCCTGCTGCTCACCGGCGGCTGCGCCGGGTCACCCGACCCGGGCGGGCCGCGACCGGCCCCCGCGCCCCCGGCCGGGTCCACGGTCGGCGAACCCCAGGCCGGGTCCACGGTCGCCGCGCCCCCGGCCGGGTCCACGGTCGCCGGCGCCACTGTCGACCTGGGCGAGATGAGCGGGATCGACGTGGTGTTCCTGAGCACCATGGTCGGGCACAGCGAACGCACCCTGAAGATCGTGCGGTTGGCCCGGGACCGGGTGCGCGACGACGCGCTGCGCACCCTGGCCGCCGCCATCGAGGCGACCGAGGCCGACGAACTGGCCGCGATGCGGGGCTGGTTGCCCACGGCCGGGCCGGGCGCCAGCGCCGCCGCGCACCATCACGAGGGGCACGGCGACGACGCGGCGCTCGACCGGCTGCGGACCGCGCCGGCCCCGGACGTCGACCGGGTGCTGCGCGAGGTGCTCGCCGACCACCAGCGGTGGGCCGCCGACCTGGCCCGGGCCCAGGTCGGCGTCGGCCGTAACGAGCAGGTCCGCGACCTGGCGCGGCGAATCGAGCAGTCCCGGACCGCCGAGGTCGAGTTGTTGAGGGGTACGCCCTGAGTGGCTCTTCGGTTCCCTTGCTCAGCGGGGTTCGAGGCGGACCGAGATGGAGTTGACGCAGTGCCGGGTGTCCTTCGGGGTGAAGCCCTCACCGTGGAAGACGTGCCCGAGGTGACTGTCGCAGCGGGCGCAGCGGATCTCCGTACGCGCCATGCCGAGGCTGCGGTCCTCGATCTCCTTGACCCGGCCCGGGATGGCGTCGTCGAAGCTCGGCCAGCCGCAGTGCGAGTCGAACTTGGTGTCGCTGGAGAACAGCTCCAGACCGCAGGCGCGACAGTGGTAGACCCCCTGGGTCTTCGTGTCCACGTACTCGCCGGTCCAGGGGCGTTCGGTGCCGTGCTCCCGCAGGACGTGGAACTCCTCGGGGGTCAGTCGGACCCGCCACTCGTCCTCGGTGCGGGGCAGCTCGTTGTCGTCAAGACTCACCCCTCAACGGTACGTCGAACGTCGGGGGTGTGGCATATGGTCGCGAGATGGCGGGCACCAAGGCGGCGGTCACCGAGGTCGAGGTGGCCGGGCACAGCGTACGGCTGAGCAGTCCGGATCGGGTGATCTTCCCCGAGCGGGGGTTCACCAAGGCGGACGTCTTCCACTACTACCTCGCGGTCGGCGACGGCATCATGCGCGCCCTGCGGGAGCGGCCCACCACGCTGCAACGCTTCCCCGAGGGCATCGGGGGCGAGGCGTTCTTCCAGAAACGGGTACCCACCCGGGGGGTGCCGCCCTGGGTCACGACGGCGGAGATCACCTTCCCGAGCGGTCGGAGCGCGGCGGAGCTGTGCCCGGCCGACCTGGCGCACGTGGCCTGGGCGGCGCAGATGGGCACCATCGTCTTCCACCCCTGGCCGGTGCGCGCCGCCGACGCCGACCGACCCGACGAACTGCGCATCGACCTCGACCCACAGCCCGGCACCGACTTCGCCGACGCGGCACGGGCCGCCGGTGAGGTCCGGGCGCTCCTCGACGAGCTGGGCGTCGCCGGTTGGCCGAAGACCTCCGGTGGTCGGGGCGTGCACGTCTACCTGCGCATCCAGCCCCGCTGGATGTTCACCGAGGTGCGCCGGGCCACCATCGCGCTCGCCCGGGAGGTGGAACGCCGCCACCCCGACCTGGTGACCACCGCCTGGTGGAAGGAGGAGCGCGGCAGCCGGGTCTTCGTCGACTTCAACCAGATGGCCCGGGACCGGACGATCGCCTGCGCGTACTCCCTGCGGGCCAACGCGCGGGCCACCGTCTCCACCCCGGTCACCTGGGACGAACTGCCCGACGTCGACCCGGACGACTTCGACCTGCGCAGCGTCCCGGCCCGGCTCGCCGAGCACGGCGACCCGCACGCCGGCATCGACGACGCACCGTGGGACATCACCCCGCTGCTCGAATGGGCCGACCGCGACGCCGCCGCCGGTCAGGGCGACCTGCCGTACCCGCCGGACCACCCCAAGATGCCCGGCGAACCCAAGCGGGTGCAGCCCAGCCGCGCCAAGCGCACGCCCGACGGTCCCAGCGCCTGACCGGCCTGGTCTCGGCCGCCTCGCCTGGGCGGTCTTGCTTGGGCGGTCTTGCCTGGGCGGGTCTTGCTTGCGCGGTCTTGCTTGGGTGGTCTTGCTTGGGCGGTCTTGCCTGACCGGCGTTGCCTGGGGCGGCCTTTGCCTGGGCGGCGTTACCCGGGCGGCATCGCCCGGGGCGGCCTTGGCTCAGGCGGGTGGCTGGGCCGTCCACGCCAGGAACCTGTCGAACAGCTCCCGTGGGTCGGGTGCCGGCTCGGGGTTGAGCTTGAGCAGGTCGGCCGTCGCGTCGAACAGCTGGCTGGCCATGTAGATCGACAACGCCACCCGGTCGCTCCCGTACTCGACCCGCAGCAACATCCGCGCGCATGCGCACGGCCAGGTCGCGGAGCACACCCGGCAGAGCCATGAAGGCCGGCGCGGCAGGTGCTGATGCACCGGGTGCAGCTCGCGCAGGGGCTGATGGTTGCGGCTGGGTGGGGCCTTCGGCGCGGTCATTCGTCAATCGTGACGCGCGCCGTTGCCTATGTCAACAGACTGCGTAGTTGTCGGAGTCTGCCGACGGTGCCGCTGTCATCGTCAATGGGTGGACCTCGTGGGCGTGTCGGAGATTCGGGAGATGCTGGGCAACGTGTCCCGGCAGCGTGCGTCCGTGATCGCCAATCAACGGAATTTCCCCGAGCCGGTTGCCGTGCTGGCCATGGGCAAGGTTTGGCGGAAGTCGGACGTGGTGGCCTGGATTCGGGCGCACCGGCCGGAGTTGGCGGGGGACTGACGACGCCTTCCGGCGGCGGACCGCCCTCCTCGGGCGGGCTGGGTGACGATTCGTTCGGCAATGGCGCCCTTGGCGCGTCCGGATCAAGAAGCGCCGGCCGGAGCCCAGGACGAGGGCGTGTCCTGCCGATCACTTGGTGCTGCCGCGAAGTCCTTGGGCGTGTATCGGGCGTGGCAGGATCTCGCGGTGGTCACCTATGACGTCGCACTCGTGCTGCTTGTCGATTCCTCAGGCGCAGTGCTCTTGCAGCACCGCGATGCGAACGTGGCCGTCTCGCCGAACCAGTGGAGCCTGCCGGGCGGTCACGTCGAGCCCGGCGAGTCACCGGAGGAGGCGGCCCGCCGCGAGTTGCTGGAAGAGACGGGTTTGACAGCCGATGAGTTGCACCCCCTGTGGAGCGGACCGCGTCCGTATGAAGCCGGTTTCCCTCACACCGTGACGGTCCACGCGTTCAGTGGCACCACCAGGGCGCGGCAGGAGGACGTGGTCCTCGGCGAGGGGCGAGCCATGGTGTTCGTTCCTCGGGATGAGCTACTTGACCGTGAGTTGGCGGTCACCTCTGCGCTGATCCTGTCTCTGTGCCTCAGAAGCACTTGACATGTGCCGGCCGGTCATCGGAGCCAGATGACTGCGGCGATCAGGACAGGGCTGGCCTGGTAGAGGGATGCGCGTTTGGCGTATCTGGTGGCCAGGTCGTGCGGCGGGCGCCACGCGGCGGCCGAAAGTTGTCGTACACCTGTGCCAATTAGCGGGTTGCTGTGGGTAGTGGGGTAGTGACTCCGCCGTGGCAGAGGTGGATCATTTCGGTGAGGTTGTCGAGGTCGGCGTAGCCGTGGGCGCGGCGTTGGATCA
>NZ_JBDPLX010000038.1:0-15792 GCF_039871815.1 Micromonospora sp. B9E7 | reverse complement strand
AACGTCAATCCCTGACCGAACAACACCTCAATCTGCGCCCGCTCCGCGGACGACAACCTCTGCCCCGGCATGACCCCTCATCCTGACGAGAATCCACCCCGTTGCAACAACCACTTGAGCCCAAGGCGGTAGGACACCCCGACTTCCAGGAAGCCGAGTCGATCAAGGGCAGGCAGCCAGCCAGACCAGCGCCAGGCAGCCAGGCAGGCCAGCCAGCGTCAGCGGACGCTGCGGGCGAACTGTCGTGCGGCCCAGACGACACCCAGCACGGCGAGCACCGCGGTGATGCTCAGGCCCTGCCAGACCTTGTCGCTGCCCAGGTCACCGGCGAACAGCGCCCGGGTGCCGTCGACCGCCCAGGAGAACGGGTTCCAGTCGGCGATGCCCTGCAACCAGCCGGGGGCGAACGTCAGCGGCAGCAGGATGCCGGACAGCAGCAGCACCGGCTGCGCCACGGTGTTCATCAGCGGAGCCAGCGCGTCCTCGCTCTTGACCTTGAGCGCCACGCCGTAGGAGACGGCCGAGGTCATGAGGGCGATGAGGGCCAGCATCAGGTACGCCAGCAGCAGGTCACCGAGGAACACCCGCAGGTCGAACAGGAGCGCCAGCAGGGTGATGATGACGGCCTGCACGAGAAGCGAGACCACGTCGCGCAGTGAGCGGCCGAGCAGCAGGGCGAGCCGGCTGATCGGGGTGACCCGGGAGCGTTCGATGACCCCGGCTCGCAGCTCGGCGATGAGGCCGAACCCCTGGAACAGGCCGCCGAAGATCGCCAGCAGCACCAGCAGACCGGGTACGAAGATCTTGTAGGCGGCGGCCTGGGTGGGTGCGTTCAGGGCTGGCTTGAGCAGCGGGGCGAAGAGCAGCAGGTACATCACCGGCTGGAACACGCCGACGAAGACCCAGACCGGGTTGCGCAGCAGCAGCTGGGTCTGCCGCTGGAAGATCAGCCACGTGTCACGGGCGAATTTCATGAGTGGTCTCCGAGTGGTCAGGACTCGCGCAGCGAGCGGTGGTCAGGACTCGCGCAGCGAGCGGCCGGTCTTGGTGAGGAAGACGTCGTCCAGGCTGGGCCGGTGCAGCTCGATCGAGCGCAGCTCCAAGCCCGCGTGGTCGAGTCGGCGCAGCACCTGCGGGATGGCGGTGGCACCCTCGTCGACGTAGAGGCGCAGGCCGCCCTCGTCGACGGTCTCCAGCTTGTTGACGAACGGCTCGCCGTCGAGGGCCTTGGCGGCCTGTGGGGTGGCGGTCAGGTCGAGCCCGACCAGCACCACGTCGCCGGAGATCTCCCGCTTGAGCGCGGCGGGGGTGCCCTCGGCCACGACCTCGCCGTTGTCCATGATCGCGATCCGGTCGCAGAGCGCGTCGGCCTCGTCCAGGTAGTGCGTGGTGATGAAGACGGTCATGCCGTCGCTGCGCAGTCGACGGATCTCGTCCCACATGTGGGCGCGGCTCTGCGGGTCGAGGCCGGTGGTCGGCTCGTCCAGGAAGACGATCTTCGGCTCGTGGATGATGCCGAGCGCGATCTCGACTCGCCGGCGTTGACCGCCGGAGTAGGTCTTGCACTTGCGGTCGGCGTACTCGGTGAGTTGGAAGGCGTCCAGCGCGCGGACGGCGCGGCGCTGCGCGTCGGCCTTGCCGATGCCGTACATGCGGGCGTGGAGCACCAGCTCCTCGCGCGCGGTGGACTCGTCCCAGGTGCTGCCGCCCTGCGGGACGTAGCCGATGCGGCGGCGCACCTCGGCCGGGTCCTTGCGCAGGTCGGCGCCGGCGATGGTGGCTTCGCCACCGTCCGGCTCGATCAGCGTGGCGAGCATCCGCAGCGTGGTGGTCTTGCCGGCGCCGTTCGGGCCGAGAAAGCCGAAGATCTCGCCCTCGGCGACCTCGAGGTTGACGCCCCGCACGGCGTCCACCGTCTTCGTCTCTCGACCCGCGCGGGAGCGGAACGACTTCCGCAGCCCCCTGGTCTCGATCATTTCTGCTCCTGGTCGTTCGGGCCGGTCGGGCCGGCCGCCGAGTGGGACGACGCCGGACGGCGCACTCCCCCGCTGTGCCATCAGCAGGCTAACGCGATATAGCTTTTTTAGTCAACGTTGATTATTGCGCGTTGGGCCCGGTCCGCTCCTCGCCGTCCCGCCACCCCGGCCAACCATCCGCGTTCTCCAGCTCAGCAGGCAGGTACGACACACCGGACTCGACACGTTCCGCGATTCGCTCGCACCAACCGACCTCCGCCTCCGCGCGTGCCGACCAGAGCTCCACCATCCAACTGACGTGCACCGGCTTAGCGTTGCGGACCCAGTCCGACTCGAGCGAGGCACGCATCGAGGCGACGTTGGCGCGGAGCAGGTTGGCCCGGTTCCGCAGGGCCGCCGCCGCCTCCGAACGGGGCATCGCCGGCAGGAAGGAGAACGCCGCCGTGAACGGGTCGGGCGGCTCGCTGAGGTTCCACCAGAGGTTGCGCAGCAACGTCTCGAACTCGTCCTCCCCCTTGGGGGTCACCTCGTAGGTGGTCCGTGCCGGACGAGCGCCGACCTGCTCGGTCGCGACGGCGTTGAGCAGCCCTTCCTCGGTGAGTTTGCGCAGCGCGTGGTAGATCGATCCGGGCTGCACGTTGGCCCACTTGTCGGCGCTCCAACTCAGCAGCTCACGGCGTACGTCGTAGCCGTGCACGGGCTGCATCCACCGCACCAGACCAAGGATCATCATTCGAGTCGCAGACACCACACAAGCGTAATAGCCAAGTTTGACTAAGTGACGATGGCGCAGTGCCGCATCCCACACTGAGCGATCGTTAGGGCCGCCAGGGTGGCCGATACACTCCCCGTCAGTAACCTGCCCGGGAGGAGCCACGAAGGTGCGCAAGGTACTCATCGCCAACCGCGGCGAGATCGCCGTCCGGGTGATCCGTGCGTGCCGCGACGCCGGCCTGGACAGCGTCGCCGTCTACGCGGACTCCGACCGTGATGCCCTGCACGCCACCCTCGCGGACGAGGCGTACGCGCTCGGCGGTGACAGCGCGACCGAGACCTACCTGCGCATCGACAAGCTGCTCGACGTCGCCGCCCGGGCCGGGGCCGACGCCGTGCACCCCGGTTACGGCTTCCTGTCCGAGAACGCCGACTTCGCCCAGGCGGTCATCGACGCCGGGCTGACCTGGATCGGCCCCACCCCGCAGGCGATCCGGGACCTGGGCGACAAAGTCACCGCCCGACACATCGCGCAGCGGGCCGGCGCGCCGCTGGTCCCCGGCACCCCGGACCCGGTGGCCAGCCCGGACGAGGTGATGGCCTTCGCCGTCGACCACGGCCTGCCGGTCGCCATCAAGGCCGCCTTCGGTGGCGGCGGTCGCGGTCTCAAGGTCGCCCGCACGATGGAGGAGATCCCCCAGCTCTTCGAGTCGGCCACCCGCGAGGCGGTCGCGGCGTTCGGCCGGGGCGAGTGCTTCGTCGAGCGCTACCTGGACCAGCCCCGCCACGTCGAGGCGCAGGTCCTCGCCGACCAGCACGGCAACGTGATCGTGGTCGGCACCCGGGACTGCTCGTTGCAGCGTCGGCACCAGAAGCTCGTCGAGGAGGCCCCCGCGCCGTTCCTCACCGACGCCCAGCGGGCGCAGATCCACGACAGCGCCAAGGCGATCTGCCGCGAGGCCGGCTACCACGGCGCCGGCACGGTGGAATACCTGGTCGGCGTGGACGGCACGATCTCCTTCCTCGAGGTCAACACCCGGCTCCAGGTCGAGCACCCGGTCACCGAGGAGACCGCCGGCATCGACCTGGTCCGCGAGCAGTTCCGCATCGCCGACGGCGAGAAGCTGCGGATCACCGAGGACCCGACGCCGCGTGGGCACTCCATCGAGTTCCGGATCAACGGCGAGGACCCGGGCCGCAACTTCCTGCCCGCGCCGGGCACGGTCACCGCACTCCGGTTGCCCACCGGCCCCGGTGTCCGGGTCGACACCGGCATCTCGGCCGGCGACGTGATCGGCGGCAACTTCGACTCGCTGCTCGCCAAGGTGATCATCACCGGTGAGACGCGGACCGAGGCGCTGGAACGCGCCCGCCGCGCGCTGGACGAGATGGTTCTCGACGGCATGGCCACCGCGCTGCCGTTCCACCGGCTGGTCGTGCGGGACGAGGCGTTCACCGCCGAGCCGTTCACCGTGCACACCCGGTGGATCGAGACCGAGTTCCACAACACCGTGCCGCCGTTCGCCGCCGCCGGCGCCGCCGATGCGCCCGCCGAACGCGAGACCGTCGTGGTCGAGGTCGGCGGCAAGCGCCTCGAGGTCAGCCTCCCCGCCAGCTTCGGCGGGAGTACGACCACCGCGGCACCCGCCTCCCGTAAGCCGACTCGGCGCGGTGGCGGCGGCGCGAAGGCCGGCGCTCCGGTCGGTGGCGACGCGCTCACCTCGCCGATGCAGGGCACCATCGTCAAGATCGCGGTTGCCGACGGCGACACCGTGGCCGAGGGCGACCTGGTCGTGGTGCTGGAGGCGATGAAGATGGAGCAGCCGCTGCACGCGCACAAGGCGGGCACGGTCAGCGGGCTCGCCGCCGAGGTCGGCGCGGTCATCACCGCCGGTGCCCCCATCTGCACCATCTCCTGAAGGAAGGGCACCTTTTTAACGCCTGGTGCATAAGAAGGGGCCCTTCCTACCACTTCGTTCGTCTGCTCAGGTGCGGGGAGGGTGGTTTGCGGCACCGCGACGGGCGCGGGCGGCCTGGGGCGGGAATGATGGCCGGGTGCGGTTCCTTCACGGCGCGGTCCCCGCGCACGACCTGACCTATACCGACGTCTTCATGGCGCCGGCCCGCTCCGACCTGGGCTCCCGGCTCGACGTCGACCTGTCCACGGGCGACGGCACCGGCACCACGATCCCGCTGGTGGTGTCGAACATGACGGCCGTCGCCGGGCGGCGGATGGCCGAGACGGTGGCCCGCCGGGGCGCGATCGCGGTGATCCCACAGGACATCCCGATCGAGGTGGTGGCGAACGTCGTCGCCTGGGTCAAGCAGCGGCACCTGGTCTACGACACCCCGATCACCCTGGGGCCGACCGAGACCGTCGGCGACGCCATCCACCTGCTGCCCAAGCGCTCGCACGGTGCGGTGATCGTGGTCGACGACGCGGGCCGGCCGATGGGCGTGGTCACCGAGGCGGACACCACGGGCGTGGACCGGTTCGCTCAACTGCGTCACGTGATGTCCACCGAGCTGCACACCGTGCCGGCGGACGCGGACCCGCGTACCGGATTCGACAGGCTCTCGGCGGGCCGTCGCCGGCTCGCCCCGGTGGTGGACGCCGACGGTCGGCTGGTCGGGGTGTTGACCCGCCAGGGCGCGCTGCGCGCGACCCTCTACACGCCGGCCCTGGACGACCGGGGCCGACTGCGGATCGCAGCGGCCGTCGGGATCAACGGTGACGTGACCGGCAAGGCCAGGGCACTGCTCGAGGCGGGGGTGGACACGCTGGTCGTGGACACCGCGCACGGCCACCAGGCGCGAATGATCTCGGCGCTCCAGACGGTCCGCAAGCTGGACCCGGGAGTGCCGGTGGCCGCCGGCAACGTGGTCACCGCCGAGGGGGTACGTGACCTGATCGAAGCCGGGGCGGACATCATCAAGGTCGGCGTCGGGCCGGGCGCGATGTGCACCACCCGGATGATGACCGGTGTGGGCCGACCGCAGTTCTCCGCCGTCCTCGACTGCGCGGCGGCGGCCCGCGAACTGGGCCGGCACGTGTGGGCCGACGGCGGGGTGCGGCACCCCCGGGACGTGGCGCTCGCGCTCGCCGCCGGAGCGTCCAACGTGATGATCGGCTCCTGGTTCGCCGGCACCTACGAGTCCCCGGGTGACCTGTACACGGACGCGGACGGCCGGCGGTACAAGGAGAGCTTCGGGATGGCGTCCGCTCGGGCGGTCAGCGCCCGTACCGCCGACGACAGCCCGTACGACCGGGCCCGCAAGGCGGTGTTCGAGGAGGGCATCTCCTCGGCCCGGATGTACCTGGACCCGGCCCGCCCCGGTGTGGAGGATCTGATCGACGAGATCATCGCCGGGGTACGCAGCGCATTCACGTACGCCGGCGCACGGGACCTGACCCAGTTCCACGACCGCGCCCTCGTCGGCGTGCAGAGCGCCGCCGGCTTTACCGAAGGAATGCCCCTGCCCACGAGCTGGTAACCCCGACGCCCCGACGCGTCGATCATGGGGTTGTGGTGCCTCACAAAAGGGCAGAGATGGGCGAACCATCCACCACAACTCCATGATCGACAGGGTGGAGGGGGCAGGGTGGAGGGGCAGGGTGGAGGGGTGGCGGGGAGGGCGGCGGGGGGCTCGCAGTTAGGTCGTCAGCCGGCGCAGGACGGCGCGGGCCGCCTCGCGGGGGCTGTCGCCGACGCGGTGGGGTAGAGCGCCGGCCAGCCAGAGGGTGGCGAAGCCGTGCGCGATCGACCAGGCCGCGAGCGCGTCCCGGTCGGTGTCGGCGGGCGCGCCGCCAGTGGGTAGGGCGGCCACCCCCGAGCGGAGTGCGGCACCCGCGCGCTCCCGGGCGGTGAGCAGCTCGGGGTCGTCGGCCCGGTAGAGCTCCGGCCGGAACATCACCTCGAAGTACGCGCGGTGCGTGACGGCGAAGTCGACGTACGCGACACCGGCCTCCAGCAGGTCGTCATTCGCGGCGGCCAACGTCTGGGCCAGCAGGTCGAAGCCCTGCGCGGCCAGCGTGGTGAGCAGGCCCGCCTTGTCGCCGAAGTGGTGCGTGGGCGCGGCATGCGAGACGCCGGCGCGCCGGGCCAGGTCACGCAGGCTCAGCGCGCCAGGCCCGACCTCCCTGATCGCGTCCAGCGCTGCGGCGAGCAGGGCGCGGCGCAGGTCGCCGTGATGGTACGCACGCGACTCGGCCATGCCCCGAATCGTATCTTGCCATTGACAAGATGCCACTGCGGCGCGCAATCTTGCCACTGACAAGTTTCGAGGAGGATTCCGATGGCACCCCTGATCGCCCTGATCGTCGGCACCGCAGTGGCCCGACTCACCGGCCTGGCCGGCATCTCCGCTCTGGACGGCTGGCATCCCGCACTGCGCGTCGGGCTGGCGGCGATGTTCACACTGACCGCCGTCGCGCACTTCGTCGGCGAGCGCCGCGCGGACCTGATCGCGATGGTCCCGCCCCGACTGCCCCGACCGGAACTGCTGGTCACCCTCACTGGAGTACTGGAACTGATCGGCGTGATCGGCCTACTGGTTCCGGCGACCGCCCGGGTCGCGGCGGCCGGGCTCGCCCTGCTCATGGTCGGGATGTTCCCGGCCAACGTCTCGGCCGCCCGCCGAAGGCTGAGCCTCGCCGGGCGTCCGGTCACCCCGCTCGGGCAGCGCACCGTCCTGCAACTCGCGTTCGTCGCCACGGCGGCCGCTATTTCGTTTGGCCCCTGACTATCAGGGGGCTAATCTACTTTCCGTGGAACTCGTGACCCTCCAGGACGTGCCGCTCGGCCGGCTGCTGGTGGTGGCCGGGCACCTGGTCGGGCAGCGGTGGAACCGCTACCTCGCCGAGGAGCACGGCCTCACCCAGGCCGGCATGATCACCCTGATGACACTCGCCCGACACGGCGAGCTGCCCCACCGGCAGGTCGCCGAGAAGGGCTTCGTCCGTCCGGCGACCCTCACCGGCATCGTGGACACGCTTGAGCGCGACGGTCTGGTCGAGCGGCAGCGCGACGACAGCGACCGGCGCAGCATCCGCCTCGCCCTCACGCCCGCCGGGCGGGAGCGGGTCGCTGCGCTCGGCGCACTGATGCACTCCGGACGCCCGCTCACCTCGGTCGACGCCGACCCGGAAAAGGCCCAGGTGATCCGCGAGTTCCTGCTGGAGGTCATCGGCAGCGGGGACGACCCGCGGATGACCGGACGCCTCACCGAACCGAAGGATCCGGCGTGCTGATCCGACTACTGCGCAACCAACTGCGCACCTACCGACGACCGTTGCTGGCGGTGGTGCTGCTCCAGTTCGTGGGCACCATGGCCTCGCTCTACCTGCCCAGCCTCAACGCGGACATCATCGACCAGGGCGTGGCCCGGGGCGACACCGACTACATCGTGCGCACCGGCGGTTGGATGCTGCTGGTCAGCCTGATCCAGATCGTCTGTTCGATCGCTGCCGTCTACCTGGGCGCGCGGATCGCGATGGGCTTCGGCCGCGACGTCCGCGCCACGCTGTTCGGGCACGTCAACCGGTTCTCCGCCCGTGAGGTGGCCCGGTTCGGAGCGCCGTCGCTGATCACCCGCAACACCAACGACGTCCAGCAAGTGCAGATGCTCGTGCTGATGAGCTGCACGATGCTGGTCGCCGCACCGATCATGAGCGTCGGCGGCGTGTTCATGGCGCTGCGCGAGGACATCGGGTTGTCCTGGCTGATGCTGGTCAGCGTGCCGGTGCTGGCCATCGCGCTCGGCGCGATCATCCGTCGGATGGTGCCGGGCTTCCGACTGATGCAGACCCGGATCGACACGGTCAACCGGGTGCTGCGCGAGCAGATCACCGGCATCCGCGTGGTCCGCGCGTTCGTCCGCGAGCCGTACGAGACGGACCGCTTCGCCGTCGCCAACGCCGACCTGACCGCCACCGCGCTGCGTACCGGCCGGCTGCTGGCGCTGATCTTCCCGGTGGTCATGCTGGTGCTGAACGTCTCCAGCGTCGCGGTGCTCTGGTTCGGGGCGCAGCGGGTGGACGCCAACGCGATCCAGGTCGGCGCGCTGACGGCCTTCCTGCAGTACCTGATGCAGATCCTGATGGCGGTCATGATGGCCACCTTCATGCTGATGATGGTGCCCCGGGCCGCGGTCTGCGCCGAACGCATCATCGAGGTGCTGGACACCGACTCCTCGGTGGTCCCCGCCGCCACGCCGGTCACCGATCTGCCGACCCGGGCCGAGTTGGAGCTGCGCGGAGTGCGCTTCCAGTACCCGGGCGCGGTCGAGCCGGTGCTGCGCGACATCTCCTTCCGGGCCACCTCCGGCACCACCACGGCGATCATCGGCAGCACCGGCGCCGGTAAGACGACGCTGCTCTCGCTGGTTCCCCGCCTGGTCGACGTCACCGGGGGCGCGGTGCTGGTCGACGGTGTGGACGTGCGGGAGTTGGCGCCCGACGAACTGTGGCGGCGCATCGGCCTGGTGCCCCAGCGGCCGTACCTGTTCACCGGGACGATCGCGAGCAATCTGCGCTACGGCAACCCGGACGCCACCGACGAGGAGCTGTGGGCGGCGCTGGAGATCGCCCAGGCCCGGGACTTCGTGGCGCAGATGCCCGGCGGGCTGGACGCGCCGATCGCGCAGGGTGGCACCACCGTCTCCGGTGGGCAGCGGCAGCGCCTCGCCATCGCCCGCGCACTGGTACGGCAACCGGAGATCTACCTGTTCGACGACTCGTTCTCCGCGCTCGACCTTGGCACCGACGCGCGGCTGAGAGCGGCGTTGCGGCCGGTCACCGCGCACTCCGCAGTGGTGATCGTGGCCCAACGGGTCTCCACGATCATCGATGCCGACCAGATCATCGTGCTTGAGAACGGAGGGGTCGTCGGAGTGGGACGACACACGGAGTTGTTGGAGACCTGCCCGACGTACGCCGAGATCGTCGCCTCGCAGCAGACCGCGGAGGTGCCGGCATGAGCGAGCACGACGAACCGCGCGCCGCGGCCGTACCCAGTCAGAAGCCGGCCGGCGACGGGCGGACGCCCGGAGGCGCCGCGCAACAACCCGGCGGCGAGGCCGCGCAACAAGCCGGCGGCGACGCGCAGACGCCGAAGCGGCTGCCTCCGGGTCGCCCGGGCGGCGGCCCACCGTGGATGAGCGCCGGGATGCCCGCCGAGAAGTCGATGAACTTCGGGCCGTCGGCCCGGCGGTTGCTCGGCCGGCTGCGCCCGCACCGGCTGCACCTGGCCGCGATCATCACGCTCGCCGTGGTGAGCGTCGGCTTCAGCGTGGCCGGGCCGAAGATCCTCGGCCACGCCACCGACCTCATCTTCAGCGGGGTGATCGGTCGGCGGCTGGAGGCGGGCACCACCGCCGAGCAGGCCGTCGCGGCGGCCCGGGCCAGCGGCAACGACAGCTTCGCCGACATGCTGGCCCGGATGGACGTGGTGCCCGGGATGGGCATCGACTTCGACGCGCTGAGCCGGGTGCTGCTGTTGGCGCTCGGGCTCTACCTGGCGGCGAGCCTGCTGTCCTGGTGGCAGGGTTGGCTGCTCAACGGGGTGGTCCAGCGCACCGTGCTGTGGCTGCGCGCCGAGGTGGAGGAGAAGCTCAACCGGCTGCCGCTGCCCTACTTCGACCGGCAGCCCCGAGGTGAGCTGCTCAGCCGGGTCACCAACGACATCGACAACATCTCCACCAGCCTCCAGCAGACCCTCAGCCAGCTGCTCACCTCCCTGCTGACCGTTGTCGGCGTGCTGGCCGTGATGTTCTGGATCTCGCCGCTGCTGGCCCTGGTGGCGCTGATCGCGGTGCCGCTGTCGGTGCTGGTCACCCAGCGCATCGCGAAGCGCTCGCAGAAGCAGTTCGTCGCGCAGTGGACGCACACCGGCGAGTTGAACGGTCAGATCGAGGAGGCGTACACCGGCCACGAGCTGGTGAAGGTCTTCGGTCGCCAGCGCGAGGTGGAGGCCGCGTTCCACTCGAAGAACGAGGAGCTGTTCCGGGCCAGCTTCGGCGCGCAGTTCATCTCCGGGATCATCATGCCGTCGATGATGTTCATCGGGAACCTGAGCTACGTGGCGATCGCCGTGGTCGGTGGCCTGCGGGTCGCCTCCGGGACGATGAGCCTCGGTGACGTGCAGGCGTTCATCCAGTACTCCCGCCAGTTCACCCAGCCGCTCACCCAACTCGCGTCGATGGCCAACCTGCTCCAGTCCGGAGTGGCGTCGGCCGAGCGGGTCTTCGCGGTGCTGGACGCCGACGAGCAGACCCCCGACCCGGTCGAGCCGGCCCGGGTCACCGACCCGCACGGCCGGGTCGAGTTCGAGCACGTCTCGTTCCGGTACGACCCGGACAAGCCGTTGATCGACGACCTGTCACTGGTCGCCGAGCCAGGGCACACGGTGGCGATCGTCGGCCCGACCGGCGCCGGGAAGACCACACTGGTCAACCTGGTGATGCGGTTCTACGAGCTGGACGCCGGCCGGATCACCCTGGACGGGGTGGACATCACCACGATGCGCCGCGACGACCTGCGCGGCCGGATCGGCATGGTGCTCCAGGACACCTGGCTCTTCGGCGGCACCATCCGCGACAACATCGCCTACGGCCGGCCCGACGCGACCGAGGAGGAGATCGTCGCCGCGGCGCGCGCCACCTTCGTGGACCGGTTCGTGCGCAGCCTGCCCGACGGCTACGACACGGTCATCGACGAGGAGGGCAGCAACGTCAGCGCCGGCGAGAAGCAGCTCATCACCATCGCCCGGGCGTTCCTCGCCGAGCCGTCGCTGCTCATCCTCGACGAGGCCACCAGCTCGGTGGACACCCGCACCGAGGTGCTGCTCCAACGGGCGATGGCCGCGCTGCGCTCGGACCGGACCAGCTTCGTCATCGCGCACCGGCTCTCCACCATCCGCGACGCGGACCTGATCCTGATGATGGAGAACGGACGGATCGTCGAGCAGGGCACCCACGAGCAGTTGCTCGCCGCCCATGGCGCGTACCACCGGCTCTACCGATCCCAGTTCACCGGTGCCGTGGCCGACGAGGAACCGGCCGCCCAACCCGCGTCGGTCTGAGGCGGCCACCGTGTTCTCGACGGCCGGCCGCCCCGGACCGGCGGGCGCGTCAGTCCGGCGGCAGCAGGTCGGTCGCGCGGGCGGCGACCTGCCGACCGATCAAGCTGAGCGCGGCGGCGGCGGGCATCGGGTCCAGGGTCCGGCCGTCGCGCAGACGCAGCGCGAGGCTGCCGTCGGCCGACGCAGCGCGAGGCTGCCGTCGGCCGCCTCGCGGACGCCCAACACCCCGAGGTACGGGACGCGGCGGCGGGTCGCGTCCCGGACCCGGGCGCCCAGCGAGCCGGCGACGTCGACCTCGACCCGCAGGCCGGCGTCGACGGCCTGCCGGGCCAGGCCCGCCGCCACGTCGGCCTGTCCGGCGTCGACCGGCAGCAGGACCAGTTGGACGGGCGCGTACCAGGCGGGAAAGGCGCCCTCGTGCACCTCGATGAGGTACGCGAACAACCGCTCCATGCTGCCGACCAGGCTGCGGTGCAGCATGACCGGTCGACGCCGGCTGCCGTCGGAGTCGGTGTACGACAGGTCGAACCGCTCGGGTTTGTCGAAGTCGAGTTGGATGGTGGAGATGGTCGACTCGCGGCCGGCCGCGTCGACGATCTGAATGTCGATCTTCGGCCCGTAGAACGCGGCCTCCCCGGGCGCCTCGACGTACGCCATCCCGGCCAACGCGGCGCGGAGCAGATCCTCCGCACGGGCCCACTGGGCGTCGTCACCGACGTACTTCTCGCCCGGCCCGCGCAGCGACAGCCGGAACCCGGCCGGGCGTACGCCGAGCGCGGCGTGCGCGGTGCGGATCAGCCCGAGGATCTCGGCGACCTCGCCACCCACCTGCTCGGGCGCGCAGAAGGTGTGCGCGTCGTTGAGCGAGATGGCGCGGACCCGGGACAGCCCACCGAGCACCCCGGAACGCTCCGAGCGGTACATCCCGCCCAGCTCCGCGACCCGCAGCGGCAGCTCCCGGTAGGAGCGGCCACGGGCCCGGAACACCAGCGCGTGGTGCGGGCAGAGCGCCGGACGGAGCACGAACTCGTCGTCGGCGCTCAACCGCATCGGCGGGAACATGTCGTCGGCGAAGTAGCCGAGATGCCCGGAGAGTTCGAAGAGTTCGCGTTTGCCCAGCGGCGGCGAGTAGACGTGCTGGTGGCCGGAAAGGCGCTCCAACTCCCGGACGTACTCCTCGACGGCGTGCCGGGCGGCCGCGCCGGCGGGCAGCCAGATCGGCAGGCCGGCGCCGGCCAGCGGATCGGAGACGAAGAGGTCCAGCTCACGGCCGAGCCTACGGTGGTCGATCATGTCGGGCTCCTGGATCGGGTACGACCCGGAGGCGACCTGGACACCGAACGCCGCGCGGCCCTCGGGGGCGGATCGCCCCGGGGCCTGGTCGACGGTGGTTACGTCAGAGCGGCGCGCCGGGGACACCCGGCGTCGTGGTCACCACTACCGCACTGCGCATACGGCGACGCTACCCGTCGAGCGATCGAGGACGCACCTGGATTACGACGGTCGGAGCGTGGACGGGGGCGGGCCGCCGGCGCGGGACCCGCCGGCGGCCCTGGCGGCCCGAAATCGTCAGGAACGGGGGACCCGACGGGCGTGGCCGCGCCGACAACGGTACGCCGACGATCGCCGATCCGCCGACCGCTCCGGCAGGGGTGGGACGACCACCGGAACCGTCACCCGAGACCGGTTCGCCTCGTTGTACCCGGGTGGCCTGGCCGTGTCGACCGTCACGACGGGCCGGGGTTGTCCACGGTGACGCCGGACACGCCGTCAGGCTCAAGAGACCCAATCGGCCGCATCCGGCGAGGTGGCAGGCGTGCCCGAACTACTGACTGACGTCGCATCGCCGACGTGGGCGTACCTCTTGCTGGTCGCCCTGCTGATCGCGGACGCCTTCGTTCCGGTGATCCCCACCCAGATCGTCATGATCACCAGCGGTGCGCTCACCGTCTACGGCGGGCTCAGCCTGCCGGTCACCATCGCCGTCGGCGCGCTCGGCGTGTTCGCCGGCGACCTGGCCTGCTACCTGCTCGGGCGGAGCGCGCCGGACCGGCGGCCACCCCGGCACGCCGAGCTGAGCCGGGCCCGCCGGGTCGCCAGCCGAGTCACCCAGGGGCTCCGGCAACCCGGGCCGATGGTCATCCTGCTCTGCCGGTTCGTCCCCGGCGGACGAATGGCAGCCTGCTTCTCGGCCGGCCGCAGCCGCTACCCGTACCGGCTGTTCGTGCTCTACGAGGCGGTGGCCGCACTGGGTTGGGCCACCTACGGCGCGCTGGTCGGGCATCTCGGCGGCACCGCGCTCACCGAGTCGGCGTGGCGCCTGGCCATCATCGCCACCGCCGCAGCGGTCGGCTTCGCCGCAGCCGGATGGGCGATGACAGTGGTCAGCGCTCGCCACGCCCGCGCCGCCGCCGCAGTCGCAGTCGACGTCCCCATCGACTGAGTGTCGCCAGGCCAGCGGGTATAAGATGTGCTTATATCGACTGCATGTGGGACGTCAAACTTCATCCTGAGGTCGAGGAGTGGTTCCTCAACCTCTGTCGGACGGATACCGCCAGCGCCGACCTCATCAGCGAGGCCATCGACCTCCTCGCCGAACATGGGCCGGCACTCGGGCGTCCCCTGGTCGATCGCCTCAAGGGCAGCGCGTTTCACCACATGAAGGAGCTGCGACCTGGCTCGGCTGGTTCCACGGAGGTTCGCATGATCTTCGCATTCGATCCCGTTCGAGAAGCTGTCTTTCTGGTCGCTGGCGACAAGTCAAGTCAGTGGCAGAGTTGGTACAAGACGGCGGTGCCGTTGGCGGACGACCGCTTCCAGGAGCACCTCTCCAGCCTGAAGGAAATGCAAAGATGACCGGTGAAGCTGATTGGCGGGACGTCAAGGCGAAAGCCCGGGAGCTCGATCCGTCCTGGGAACATCCGGACCGGGCTGCCCGGCGGGCTCAGCAGCGTGAGCAGATGCTGGCATCGGTGAGCGGCGCGCAGCTGGCAGAGATCCGCAAGCAGCTGGGGATGACGCAGACCCAACTAGCTGACGCGGCGGGGTTGTCCCAGGCGAGGATCAGCCAGATCGAGAATGGCGAGCACACCAGCCTGGAGACCCTCCGCGCCTACGTCACCGGCCTGGGCGGTCACCTCGACATCGTCGCCCGCATCGGGAACATCCACCTGAACGTCGCTTGACCCGGTCTAGGTCATAACAGGGCTCGGAGCTTGCGGCGGCACGGGACCAATGACGCCGCTACCTCTAGGGGTGGTCCCGGGGGACGATTTCGGTGGCTGTCCCGGATTCGGCTGGGGTGTCCGCGGCGACAGGCTGAGGCATGCCTGTTACCCGGAGTACCGGCCTGCTGGCCCTGGGCGGGATCGCCCTGGCGGCGCTACTCACCGTGATCGGCCACCTCGAAGTCAACGACGACCTCAACCCGTGGGCGTTGACGATCAGCGACTTCGCGGTCTCCGACCGGGGCGGCGTCATCGACGTCGCCATGGTGGTGCTCGCGCTCGCCACGGTGGCGCTGCTGTACGGGCTGCGCCGCGCCGGCCCACCCCGATCGCGCTCGGGTCGAACGGCCGAGCTGCTGCTCGGCGCATGGGTGGGCGGACTGCTGCTGGCCGCCGTGGTGCCGACGAACGAGCCGGGCACCGCCATGACCACCGAGGCCTACCTGCACCGGTACGCCTCGGTGGTCGCCTTCCTGGCACTCCCGGTCAGCGGTTGGCTGCTCGCCCGCCGGCCGGCCCTGGCCCCCGCCGCCCGGACGCTACGAACCCTCGTCCTGCTCAGCCTCGCCTTGGCGGCGGCGATGATCTGGTCCGCCTACCCCGGTGACCGTCAGCTGATCGGCCTGGCCGAGCGCCTCCTCATCCTCACCGAGGTAGCCGTCCTGGCCACGGTGGCGGTGGTCCAAACCCGAGCCATAGCAGTCGATCATGCAGTTGTGGTGCCCAACAAAAGGGGCCTGACCGCCTGAACCAGCCACCACAACTCCATGATCGACCCGGGCGAGGGGCGGGGGC
>NZ_JBDPLX010000037.1:0-18551 GCF_039871815.1 Micromonospora sp. B9E7 | reverse complement strand
ATCATGAGGTTGACGTGGCTGTGGTAGATCACAGTCCACGTCAACCTCATGATCGACTCATCGGGTGGGGGTGGGGGTGGGGGTGGGGCGGAGGACGCCCAGGCGTTGGGTGGCGCGGGTCAGGGCTACGTACAGGTCGCTGCGACCCCGGGGTGACTCGGCCACCATCCGGTCCGGGTCGACGACGAGCACCGAGTCGAACTCCAACCCCTTGGCCTGCGCGACGGTCAACACCACCACCCGGCTCTCCAGCTCCGGATGCTCGCCGACGGCGGCCTCCGGCAGGGCGGCGGTGAGAGCCGAGCCCAACTCGCCCACCCGCCCGGCCGGCACGAGCACGCCGAGTCGGCCGTCGGTCAGCCCGGCGGCCTCGCGGCTGGCTTCGGCGACCAGTTCGGCCGCCAACCGCTCGTCGGGCACCGTCCGGTCCCACGGGGGTACGCCGCTCTCGCGTACCGAGCGCGGCGGACGCAGCGCCGGGTCGATCTCGGCCAACACGTCGGCGGCGACCGCCATGATCTCGGCGGGGGTGCGGTAGCTGACGGTCAACTCGGTCAGCCGCCACCGCTGCGCGACGTACGGGGCGAGGGCGTCCGCCCAGGAGGGCGTACCGCTGAGCGCGCCGGTCTGCGCGACGTCGCCGACGATCGTCATCGACCGGCTCGGGCAGCGGCGCATCAGCAGCCGCCACGCCATCGGCGACAACTCCTGCGCCTCGTCCACGATCACGTGGCCGAAAGCCCAGGTCCGGTCGGCGGCGGCCCGCTGGGCGGTGGTGAGACGGTCGGCCTCCTCCTGCCGCTCCAACAGCCGGTCGGCGTCGATGAGGTCGGTCACACCGAGGATCTCACCGCCCTCGGCCTCGTCCTCCACGTCGATCGAGCGGGAACCCCGGGCGATCTCCAGCACACCCTCGGCGTACTCCCGTTCCATCATCCGGATGCGGTCCCGCCGGGCGGCGGCGGCCCGTTCGTCCTCGCCGAGCAGTTCGGCGGCCTCGTCGAGCAGCGGTACGTCGGCCGGCGTCCAGCCACCCGGGTCGCGCCGCAGCAGCGCGCGCTCGTCGTCGGTCAGCATCGGCGCGGCTGCGGCGATCCGGTCCGCGTCGGCGTACAGATCGGCGAGCAGCCGCTGCGGGGTGAGCACCGGCCACAGCCGGTCGAGGGCCGCCCGGATCTCTGATTCCTCCCGCAGCTCCCGCCGGATCTCGGCCCGGTCCGCCTCGTCGAGGAGGTTGTCCCCGCCCAGCGGGTCGGCGCCGATCCGTTCGGCCACCTGCTCGGCGAGCGCGTGCACGATCTCCACGTCGAACAGCGCGCGGGCCAGGTTGTGCGGCCGGTCGGTCCGGCGTACCCGGTCCCGGGCGGCACGCACCGTCTCCGGGTCCAGGGTCAGCGTCTCCCGTTCGACCTCGATCTCCAGCGGCTCGTCCGGCACCCACTGCCGGTCCCGCACGGCCGCCGCCAGCACCTCGGCCAGCACCGCCCGACCCTTCAGCGCGGCCGTCTCGGCGGGCTCGACGCGTTGGGCGCTCACCCCCGGAAAGAGATCACCCTGAGTACGCAGCAGCACGCCGGTCTCGGCCAGCGTCGGCAGCACCTGGGAGATGTAGCGGAGGAAGGTCGCGTTCGGGCCGACCAGCAGCACGCCCCGGCTGGAGAGTTCACGGCGGTGCGTGTAGAGCAGGTACGCCGCCCGGTGCAGCGCGACAGCGGTCTTGCCGGTGCCCGGCCCGCCCTGGACGACCATGACGCCCGGCAGTTCCGCGCGGATGATCTCGTCCTGTTCGGCCTGGATGGTCTCGACGATGTCGCGCATCCGGCCGGTGCGGCCCGCGTTGAGCGCGGCGAGCAGTGACGCCTCGCCGGTCAGCTCCTCGTGGCCGCCCGGGGAGGCGGTGTCGATGTCGAGCACCTCGTCGTTGAGCCCGGTCACCTTGCGCTGCCGGGTGCGCAGGTGCCGACGCCGGCGTACGCCCTGCGGGTTGGCGGCCGTGGCGAGGTAGAACGGGCGGGCGGCGGGGGCCCGCCAGTCCATCAGCAGCGGGTCGTAGTCACCACTGGTGTCGAAGATGCCGATCCTGCCGATGTAGTGGCGGGAGTCGTCGTCACCGTCGAGGCGGCCGAAACACAGCCCGTTCTCCACGGCGGAGAACTGTTCGACCTGATCGGCGTACATCGCTACCGAGCTGTCCCGCTGCGAGCGGTCCTGAAGGGTGCCGCCGGTGTTGCGCAGCTCGGCGGTGAGCCGGAGGGCGGCCTGCTCACGCAGCCCGTCCAGCCGGTCGTAGAGCATCGAGACGTACTCCTGCTCGCGACCGATCTCGTCGTCGAGCGGCAATTCGCCGGAACCGCCGGAGTGCCTTGACAAGCCGTCTCCCTAAAGATTAGAATCGTTTGCAGGAACGGCTTTCAGCCGTTCTTTTTTGTGCCCTCGAACTGTTGAAGATAGCGCGTCCCGTCGGTTCTCACCAAGCCGGTCGGGCTGGCGCGCCGGTGATCGCGAGGTGGCGGCGGATGATCCTGCGGGCCGGTCAACGGGTGGTCTTCATCGGCGACAGCATCACCGATTGTGGTCGACGTGACGTCGCCGCCCCCTACGGCAGCGGATATGTCAGCCTCGTGCGCGCCCTGGTCGACGCACGGCACCCGGAGTTGGAGCTGGAGTGGGTCAACCGGGGTGTGGGCGGCGACACGGTGCGGGACCTGGCCGCCCGCTGGGACGACGACGCCATCGCCGAGCGCCCCGACTGGCTCGCGGTGATGATCGGCATCAACGACATCTGGCGGCACTACGGTGACCGGCCGCATGAGGCCGTCGGCATCGAGGAGTACGAGCGCACCCTGCGCGATCTGCTGAGTCGGGCGGTCGACGCCACCGGCTGCCGACTGATCCTCGGTGACCCGTTCTTCATCGAGGCCGACCGCAGCGTCCCGCAACGTGCCGACACCGACCGGTACGCGGCGGTCGTGGCGGGGCTGGCGACCGAATTCGACGCGGTGCACGTGCCCAACCAGGCGGCTTTCGACCGGGTGCTGGCGGTGAGTCCGTCGACGCGTTGGGCAGACGACCGCGTCCACCCGTACCTGCCCGGCCATGCGGTCCTCGCCGACGCCTACCTCAGCGCCCTCGGCGTCTCCTGACCTCGGCCTGACCCACAGCGAAGCGCCGGGCCGACCGTCAGGTCGACCCGGCGCCAACACCGCGGAGATCAGCCGCGCGCGGCCTGGTAGAGCCGCTCCGGCGTCACCGCGCCGGCGAGCACCCGGCCGTCGTCGGTGAGCAGCACGCTGAACAACTTGCTGGTGAACAGCCGGCCGCTGCCCCAGTCTCCACTGACCGCCGGCAGCCCGCCGAGCAGCTTCGACACGTCCACGTCCGGCGCCGAGCCGGCGGCCGGCGTCGTCGGCTTCGCGGGGGCCTTCCCGCCGGTGAGCGGCCCGTCGAGGCGGGCGACCAGCACTGTCGTCCAGCCGGAGCCCACCGTGCGGGCCTTCGAGTCACCCGTCGGTCCGGCGTGACCGGGCTTGCCGGCAGCCGGCGGCTCGGCCTTCTCCTCGGTGACCGTCACGCCGGGCGGCGGGTTGAAGGTGAACTGGTCGGCGTCCGGGCGGCGGTAGTCGACCTGGGTGAAGGCCACCTCGAACGCCGGCCGGTCGCTGCCCTTCGCGAGCACCTCGAAGCGCAGCGGCACGTGGCGCTTGGCGTCGATGGCGATCCGCAGCTGGTGCACCAGGGAGTCCCGGTCGCGCGGCTGGAGGACCAGCTCGTACGCGTCCTGGCCGGCGACCGTGGCGGACCGGCCGACGCTGACCTCGGTGCTCGGGTCGACCGCGCTCAACGCCAGGTCGGCGGCCTGCTGCGGGGTGGCCGGCAGGTTGGCTGCCGCCTCGGGAGCCGACTTTCCGGCCCCGGCGTCCCCGCTCAGGGTGCGGTGGGTGGCGGTGTTGGCGCGGCTCTGCCAGGTCCACAGGTCCCGGCCGTTGCGGATCACGTCCTGCTCGCCCAGGGTGTCCAGGAGCGCGACCCGCTGCCGGTCCGGGCCGGAATACCAGACCCGCAGGGTGTGCGTGCCGGTGAGCATGGTGGTCAGCTCGTTGCCGGGGACCAGACCGACGAGGGGCGGTAGGCCGAGGTCGGCGCGCTGCACGACGGTCCCGGACAACCCCTCCAGCCGGGAGGTCTGCAGGTCGACCAGAAGCTGGGCCGCGGTGCGTGGTGGCAGGCTCGGCTCGGCTTCGGCTGCGAACGTGCCGATCGCCGCGCCACCGCCGATCACGGCGACGGCCGCGGTGGCCGGGACCAGCCAACGAAGGACGGGACGGCTCCTCAGGACGGACATGGTGACACCTCCTGTACACATCCTGCCTCCTTGGTCCTGTGAGCGTGCTGAGGAAGCCGGACTGTCCCGATTGACCCGGGTGGCACTCTTGGGTGGTGCGCTTGCTGGTGGTGGAGGACGAGGCCCGGTTGGCGGCTGCCCTGCAACGTGGCCTGCAGGCCGAGGGTTTCGCGGTGGACGTGGCGGGCACCGGCCCCGCCGGCCTGGACGCGGCCCGGCACGGCGGCTACGACGCGATGATCCTCGACGTGATGTTGCCCGGCCTCTCCGGCTACGAGCTGGTCCGGCGGCTGCGGGCGGAGCAGCACTGGTTGCCGGTGCTGATGCTCTCCGCCAAGGACGGCGAGTACGACCAGGCCGACGGCCTGGACTGCGGTGCCGACGACTACCTGACCAAACCCTTCTCGTACGTGGTGCTGCTGGCCCGGCTGCGAGCGCTGCTGCGCCGAGGCGCTCCGGAACGCCCGACGGTGCTCGCCGTCGGTGACCTGCGGCTGGATCCGGCCCGTCGACAGGTGACCCGGGCCGACGCCGAGGTGACGCTGACCGGGCGGGAGTTCGCGCTGCTGGACTACCTGATGCGCCGGCCCGGCCAGGTCGTTTCCAAGACCGAGTTGCTGGACCACGTGTGGGACGCGAGCGTGGAGACCGCGCCGAACGCCGTCGAGGTCTACATCGGCTACCTGCGCCGCAAGCTCGGCCGCGACCGGCTGGAGACGATCCGGGGCGCCGGCTACCGGTTGGCGACGTGACCGCCGACGGCCCGGCACCCACCAGTCGGGCCAGGTTCGGCCGGATGCCGGTCCTCGGGCTGCGCGGGCGGCTCATGGCGATCGGAGTGCTCGGCCTCACCGTCGGGCTCGCCCTGGGTGGGGTGGTGCTGCTCGGCGCGCTCGGTTTCGTGCTCCAGCGAACGGTCGACACCGAGGCGTTCCGGACCGCCGACGCGGTAGCCCTGCTCGCCGCCGAGGACGCGTTACCCGACCCGCTGCCGGTGGCCGGCGGTCAGGTGCGCGTCCAGGTCGTCGACGCGCAGGGGCGGATCAGGGCCGCCTCGATCGACGCCGACCGGCTGGTGCCGATGGTCCGCCCGGAGCGGCTGGACCACGACCGTCGGCAGCGACTGGAGGTGCCGGCGGAGCGGGTCGGGTTGGTCGGCCCGGTCCGGGTGGTCACCGTACCCGTCGGCACGGCGGCGGACCCGCTCACCGTTCTGGTCGCCCGCTCGATGGCCGACGTGCGGCACAGCACCCACGTGGTCCGGGCCATCCTGCTGGTGGCGTTCCCGCTGCTGGTGGCGGTGCTGGCCGCGGTGGCGTGGCGGGTGGTCGGCGCGACTCTGCGGCCGGTCGAGGCGCTGCGCCGAGGAGCGGAGGAGATCACCGGGCGGGCTGGCGCCGGCCGGTTGCCGGTGCCCGCGTCCGCCGACGAGATCCACCGGTTGGCGGTCACCCTCAACGGCATGCTGGACCGGCTGGAGTCCGCCCGGATTCGCCAGCGGGCATTCGTCTCCGACGCCGCACACGAACTGCGTAGCCCGTTGACCAACATCCGGACCGAGCTGGAGGTGGCCCAGCGTCTCGCCGACCGGACGGACTGGACGGCGGTGACCGGCAACCTGCTCGCCGACACCGACCGGTTGAGCCGGCTGGTCGACGACCTCCTGCTGCTGGCCCGCCTGGACGAAGCTCCACCAGGCCGAGGGGTCGGCCCGGTGGAGTTGGGCGCGTTGTTGGCCGAGGTCGCCGCCCGTTACCCGTCGTCGCCGGTCCGGGTGACGCCGCCGGCCAGCCCGCTGTGGACGACCGGCAACGCCGACGAGCTGCGTCGCGTGCTGGCCAACCTGGTCGACAATGCGGTCCGGCACGCGTACGGCAGTGTCGTGCTCGCCGCCGAGGCGGCGTCGACGGTCGGGTCTGACGCTGGGGCGTACCACCTGGTGACGGTGACCGACGACGGCCCGGGGATCCCGGTCGCGGACCGGGAGCGGGTCTTCGATCGGTTCACCCGGCTGGATGATGGCCGGGCGCGCGACGACGGAGGCGCCGGCCTGGGGCTGGCCATCGTCCGTGAACTGGTGCGGCGGGCAGGCGGCAGCATCAGCCTGACCGACGCGCCCGAGCAGCGCGGGCTGCGAGTGAGCCTGCTGCTGCCGGCGTTCGCGCCCGAAGGCAGCCGAGGCCAACCGGCTGACGGTCCGTAACGGACCCAGCCACCCCCACCCACCCACCAACCCCCCTTTGCTTTGCACCTGCGGATGCGACAGCCACGCAAAGTGATGCCCGCTCATGCCTGCGTAACCGGCTACCGCGACGTTCCACCTGCTCATCGCGGTGGTGCATCGGGGTAAGCAGAGCAAAGGCGGAGTGAGACGTGCGGCCGGGTGCGCGGGATGTGACGGGTAGTCACAGCGGGCTCGTCAACGGGTACGTAGCGCTCAGTGACCTCAGCGACGCGCGGCCGGCGGGGCGCGGTCGGTGGGGCATGGCCGACGGGTCAGCGGCGGCGGGTGCAGACCTGCTCGGAGCTCGCGACGGTGTCGGTGGACCAGACGACCGCGACGGTGAAGCAGTAGTCGTTGGTGCGGTTGAGCGCGTAGATGACGTAGTTGGTGGTGCCGGCGGGCAGGGTCGCGAAGACGTTGCGGTCCTGGCCGGTGCGGCCACCCGCGATGACCACCGGCCCCTCGCTGCCGGCGGGGTAGGTCCAGTTCAGGGCGATGCTGTCCCGGGTGTCGCGCAACGTCACCGTGCCGGGCGGACTGCCTGGCGGTGCCGCTGCACCGCCCGACGTGGGCGGGGTGCCGGTCGGGGCGGGTGCGGTGCTGGCCGGTGGAGCGGTGGTGGGGGAACCGGTGGCCGGCGGCCGGGTCGGCTCGTCGCCGCTGCCGACCCGAGCCACCCCGGCGATCACCGCGGCCGCGCCGAGCAGCACCACGACCACGCCGGCCACCAGCACCGGCACCAGCCGGTTGCGCTGCGCCGACGGCGCCCGGTGCACCGGCACCGGCAGCAACCGGGACGGCGTGTACGGCTCGAGCGGCGCGTACGGGTCGGGCGGCCGGCGCAGCCGGTACACCCCGGACTGCTCCTCCGTGCCGCCGGCCAGCCCGACCACCGACGGGGGCACCGGAGCATCAGTGGGGTACGGCGTGGACTCGCTCGCCGGCTCCGGCGGCCACCCCGCCGGCCCGACGGGTCCGTCGGCTGGCGCTCGGGGATTAGGAACGGTCCCGCCCGCCGCCGTCGCGGTGTGGTGTGGCGGAGGCGGCGGTGGCTGGTAGCCGGACTCGGCCGGGCCGCTCTCGTGCGGTGGGACGCGGGCGGCCGGCACGACCGGGGTGTCCCGCGCGGTGGGCGGGTTGTCGGCGCAGGCGTGGTCGGGACTGGCCGCCGCCCGGGCCAGGGTCGCCACCTGCGCCGCCAACGGGTCGTCGGCCGGGAGGTGCTGCCGGCACAGCTCGCGAGCCAACGCCAGGTTGTCGTGTGCCTCGGCGAACTGCCCGCAGTCACGCTGCATCGCCCCGAGCCGCGCGAGCATCTTGATGCCGCTGGGGTGCCCGTCGCCGTACACCTCGCGGTGCAGCTCCCAGGCGTCCTGGAGTCGGTCCCGCGCCACCGTGCACTGGCCGCGCGCGTACTCGACGGTGGCCAGGTCGGCGTGCGCGGCGAGCACCCGCAGGGACTCGGGACCGTCCTGCGCGGTCAGCTCGATGATGACTTCCTGGTAGAGCCGGGCGGCTCGGGAGTGGCTGCCGACCCGGTGCAGCACCGCGGCCAGGGTCGCCGCGGCGGCCACCGTACGCGGGTCGGAGCGGCCGTGCAGCCGGGTGGTGGCCGCGTACGCGAAGGCGGCCCAGCCCCGGGCCGAGTGCGGCTCACCGAGGGCGACCAGCACCCGCGCCTGGAGGCTGGCCGCCTCGGCCAGCTCGGCGGTGGCGTTGGCCGGGCGGGGGTCGGCGTCGGTGAGTGCGTCGGAGAGGAGCCGCTGCGCGCCGGCCAGATCACCAGCCGACACGAGGTCGTGCGCCTGATCAGTCAGTTCACCGAAGCCGGAAGACACGCCCCATCGTGCTCATCCGACGACGGTAAGTACAAGACCCGCGCCGATGTCGATTGGTCAGGATCCGGTCAGGTGCTCGGCCAACGTCTCGCTGATCCGCCGCAGCTGGTCGACCTGGGCGGGGCTCAACGCGTCGAACAGGTGCCGGCGTACCCCCTCGACGTGGCCGGGGGCGGCGGCCGCGAGGGTGGCGAAACCCTTGTCGGTGAGCAGCGCGATCTGCCCACGTCGGTCCGTGGGGCAGTCCTCCCGGCGCACCCAGCCGGCGGCCTCCAGGCGGGCCACGGCGTGCGAGAGCCGGCTGCGCGACGACCCGGCGGCCTGGGCCAACTCGCTCATCCGTAGCTGCCGACCGGGCGCTTCGGAGAGTTGGACCAGGATCTCGTAGTACGCGTGCGGCATGCCCGCGTCGCGTTGCAGCTCGCGGTCGAGCGTGTCCATCAGCACCCGCGACGCGGTGAGGTACGCGCGCCACGTGCGCTGCTCGTCGGGGTCCAGCCAGCGAGTCATGACCGTCATCATACCCCAGGTAGTTGAACGCTCAACAAAACCGCGCTAGCATCGAGTCATGGGTATCCACCGGCTCAACCACGCGGTCCTCTACGTCAGTGACCTCGCCCGCAGCGTCGCGTTCTACCGCGACGTGTTGGGCTTCCGCCCGGTGGCGATGACCCCGGACGGCTTCCGGGGCGCCACCTTCCTCCAGGCCCCCGACTCCACCAACGACCACGACCTCGGCCTGTTCGAGATCGGCGCCGGTGCCGGGCGGTCCACCGCCGGTCGGGCCACGGTCGGCCTGTACCACCTTGCCTGGGAGGTGGACACCCTCGACGAGCTGGCCGCCACCGCCGAGCGGCTCGTCGCGGCCGGCGCGCTGGTCGGCACCTCCGACCACGGCACGACCAAGAGCCTCTACGGCAAGGACCCGGACGGTCTGGAGTTCGAGATCGTCTGGCTGATCCCCGCCGACCTGCTCGACGACAGCGCGCTGGCGGCCCGCAAGCAGATCGGTCGGCTCGACCTGGACGCCGAGCGGCAGCGCTACGGCGGGCAGACCAGGGGCGGGGTGGGGATCTCCGTCCCGGTCTGATCGGCCTTAGGGTAGAACGGACCGATGCCGACCGACCGGACCACCGATTTCCTCCGCGAGCTGCTGGTCCGCCAGTTGACGACCTGGCTGCCCGCGGCCCTGCACCGCTCCCGGCGGGCCACCGTCGCAATCGCGGGCACGGACGCGGGCACGGCGGAGGCCGCGCTGCGGCTGGTCGCCGCGCACGGCGACCAGGTGCGCGGCCGGCAGGTGACAGTGCTGGTGCTGGCCGACAGCGCCGACCTGCCGGCGCGACTCGGCCCGATCGAGGCGGAGTTGCCCGCCGAGGTCACCGTGCACCTGTTGTCCGGTGACCCCTACCGGCTTCCGGTCGCGGTGAAGGCCGCCGGGGCGGCCGGCGCCCCGCTGTTCTCCTTCGTGGACCTGCCCGGCACGGTCACGCCGAAGCTGCTCACCGCCGCGACCAACGGCCGCGTCGGAGAGCTGCTGCTGCACACCGGCGACAGCGCCCGAGACCTGCTCGTCTCCGCCGGCTTCCCGCTGGTCGCCGAGGTGGCGCCGGTGCTGCCGGACGGGGAGGCGGCCGGCGTGATCGCGTTCGGCAGCCGCTCCGACCGGAGCCTGGAGGCGGTCCGCGACGCGCTGTGGGCCCTCGGCGCGGACCTCGGCGTGCGATACCGCGACCCGCTCGACCCGACCGGCACGACTGTCGAGGTGGCCGGCGATCCCGACCTCGAACCACTGGCCCGCGAGCTGCTGGCCGAGCTGCGGGCGGGCGGGTCGCGGCCGGTCACCGAGCTGCGCCGGCACACCCTCACCGCGACCGTCTACCGTGCCGCCGACGCCAACCAGGCCCTCGCCGACCTGCTCGACGCCGGTGACGTGCGGCGGGACCGCGAGTCCGGGCGGCTGGCCGGCGACGAGATCATCACCCTGGCCCGCTGAGCGCGGCGTCATCCCGGTCCAGACGCCGAGCGGGGTGCCGGTGAATCACCGGCACCCCGCTCGACTCCCGGGATGTCTACGACCGGGACTTGTCCTGCTTCCAGGACAGCGGACCCGGCAGGTCGACCCGGTGCGCACGGGCCTTGGAGTTCCAGGACCAGCGCCCGATCTTGATGCTCCACGAGGAGAAGCCGTTCTCGGTGAAGTTCAGGATGATCGGACCGTACTTCTTGCGCTTGCGAAACATGAGGCCCATCGGAGGACTCCCCTCGTCACCGTTCCCTGCCGTGTCGAGATCGAACATGCCCGAACCGGCAACTTTTGAAACCCTCTCGCTGTCCGCCCTGGACAGTGCTGACCCGGCATCCACAATCCCTGTTGACCAGACGGGTGTTGCGGCAGTTTCAGCGCCCCGGAGGTGGTCCGGACGTTGTGACGCGCGACGGTCAGCGGGGCTCCCACGCGTCGGGCAGCGCGGTGAGCTTGCGGACGTGCGCGGGCAGTCGACCGCTGACGATCTCGGCGAGGCTCACCTCGTCGACGACCCGCCGCACGGCGGCGCGCACCGCCACCCACAGGCCGGGCAGGTTCTCCGCCGAGCCCTCGTACCGGGTCTGCTCGGGGCGCAGCCCGCGTACCCCGGCCAGCGGTCCCTCCACGGCGCGCAACACCGCGCCGACGGTCACCTCGCGCGGCGGGTGGGCCAACGTGTAGCCGCCCTCGGCGCCGCGCTGGGCCCGCACGATGCCGGCCCGGCGCAGGTCCGCCAGGACCGCCTCCAGGAACTTGCGGGGCATGTCCTGCTCGGCGGCGATGGCCTGGGTGGACAGCAGCGAAGGGTACGCGGTGGCGAGGCTCAGCGCTGCCCGTACCGCGTAGTCGCCGCGCGCGGAGATCTGCACCCTGCCATCATGCCCGGCCGGTGCCGCCCGTCGGCGCGATGGGCGACCCGGGTTGCGTGGCGTGACCGCCGTTCGTCGTGCCTCCGGTGCCGATCCTGCCTCCGTTGGCACCCGTGGGCTCGGTCGGCGGCCGGGGCCGGACCACCCGGGCGGTCGGTTGATCCCGCGCGGCGCGGAACGCGCCGGGGCTGACCCCGATCTCGCGGGTGAAGAAGCGGCCGAAGTTCGTGGGTTCGGAGAAGCCGAGGTGCCGGCCGATCTGGGCGATCGGTTGGTCGGTCGCGGCGAGTAGTCGGCCGGCCTGCAACGCGACCCGCTCGTCGATGACCTGCTTGGCGCTGCGACCGGTGACGGCCAGGCAGGCCCGGGTCAGGGTCCGCACCGAGCAGCGAAGGCTGGCGGCGTAGTCCTCCACCCGTCGGGTGTGCGGGTAGCCGTGCTCGACCTCCCGGCGGAACCTGTGGAACGTCTCGTCCTCGGGCCGAGGCGTCGACCGGTCAGCGTTCGCCAGGGCCAGCCGCAGCAGCAGCACCGCGAGTTGGTGGCGGAGCAGCGCGCGGGCGGTGGGGCTGTCGGGGTGCCGCTGACAGTCCACCGCCAGTTGGCTCACCTCGCTGATCACCGCGTCCTCGTCCTCACCTGCCAACTGCCGCCAGGTCACCGGTGTGTCCAGCTCGACGCCGAAACCGCGCAGCGCCTCGGGTTCCCAGGCGACCACGGTGGCGTCGAACTGCCGGCCGGCGCAGCGCAGCACCTGGCCGGCGCGGACCCGCAGCAGCGTGCCGGGTCGACAGGGCAGCAGGTTGAAGTCGAGTTCCGCGTCGCCGTGCCCACGCGTGGTGAGGATCAGCAGCTCCCGGTCGACGATCACCGGCCGACGCCAGCCCGGGGAACCGGAGAGGTCGGCCAGCGCGAACGTGCCGATCTCGTCGGGCACGGGTGACGCCGTTCCGATCGGTGGCGCGAGGGAGGGATCGGTGGAGAACATCGCCTGCGACGGTAGCCCGAACCGCAGGTCATCGCATCCCGGTCGGCGCGCGCGGCGGAATCAGCGCGGCGGCGCGGGCTTGTCGTGATCCCGCGGTCGGGCTACGTTACCCGGCGGTAGCGCCGTTCGGTCCGCGGTCCGCCCGGCGCACCGTCGGCCACCCGAGCGGCCGGCGGCCCCGCCGACTCGCGATGGGATGGGCATGACTCAACTGTTCTCGGTCGAAGGCAAGACGGTCCTGGTCACCGGCGGGTCGCGGGGGATCGGCCTGATGATCGCCCAGGGCTTCGTCCGCGCCGGAGCGCACGTGGTCATCTCGTCCCGCAAGGCCGACGTCTGCGAGGCGGTCGCCAAGGAACTCTCCGCCGAGGGTCGCTGCGAGGCCATCCCCGCCGACCTGAGCGACGACACCGGCGCCGAGGCGCTGGCCGCCGCCGTGCGCGAGCGCTTCGATCGGCTCGACGTGCTGGTCAACAACGCGGGCGCCACCTGGGGCGCGCCGCTGGAGAACTACCCCGAGGCCGCGTTCGACAAGCTCTGGGCGGTCAACGTCAAGGCCGTCTTCCGGCTCACCACCGCGCTGCTGCCGGCGCTACGCGCCGCCGCCAACGCCGACGACCCGGCCCGCGTGATCAACATCGGGTCGATCGACGGCGTCCGGGTGCCGTTCATGGAGGTGTATGCGTACTCGGCCACCAAGGCGGCCGTGCACATGCTCACCCGCAGCCTCGCCCACCAACTGGCCGGCGAGCAGATCACCGTCAACGCGATCGCGCCCGGCCCGTTCGAGAGCAAGATGATGGCGTTCGCACTGGACGACCCGGCGAGCCGGGCCGCCATCGAACAGCAGGTGCCGCTGGGCCGCATCGGACGCCCGGAGGACATGGCCGGGACCGCCATCTACCTCGCGTCGCGCGCTGGCGCGTACCTCACCGGCGCGGTCATTCCCGTCGACGGAGGCATCACCACGCACGGCTGAACACCGGCCGACCCGGGGTGGGCTGTCCGCGTACACCCCCCGGGGTGTGCCGGGGCCGCGCGGACTCGGCAGATCCGCGCGGCCCCGGGATGGCCGGTGTTGCTCTTTCGGGCGGTCAGCGACCGGCGAGCAGCCGGTTCACCGCCGTGTCGACGTCCAGGTGCTCGGCCTCACGGCCGCGCGGGACGACGACGTAGGTCCGTCGAAGGAAACGCACCAGGACGCTGCGCGGCACCTCGAAGAGGGCGTTGCCGTCCGGTGACGAGAGGGCCAGCGCGACGAAGTCGCCGCGCGGTGTGGCCCAGGGCCAGACCCGCACATCCCCGATGCCGGCCGGCTCGTCCAGGCCGGTGACCAGAAGTTCGCGAGCGAACGACCAACTCACCGCCTCGCCCCCGGCCGATTCGGCATGGAACAGGACATGGACCGCATACGGGTCAGCAGGGTCGTAACGCAGACTGGCACGCACCGGCAAGGCGGTGGCGTCAGGTGCGACGAGCCTTAGCGACGTCTCGACCTCTACGGTCGTCGGTCGGATGACACTCATGGACGTTCTCCCCCCGGCACCGCTGCGGAACGCGCGTGTCCCGCTTTTCCCATACTCAGGTGCTACTCCTGGCTACGCTCCGCCATACGCTGACTTCACCCAGTGGTGGGAAGGGGGACGGAAAGGCCACGTGAATGTGAGGATTCATGTAGGATTTCCGGTTCTGCCCAGTGCGTGATCCCACCCGGCATCGGGTGGCTCAGTCGTCGACTTACTCCGGTAACGTCCAGTCGGGCGTTGCAGTGACGGGCCCGAGCGACACTGGGGGGTGAAATGGTGGCGAAGCGATCCTCAGTGGATCCGGCAACAGCGCCCGGCCCGCCGAACGTCGCGGTCCGAGTAGCCGAAAAGCGGGGGTACGAAGTGCCGATGGAGCAGCCCGAACGGCCCGATCGGCCGGGGTCGGATGCCGGCCGTGCCGGTGGGATCCTTGTCGTCGCGGACCGGCCGCGCCGCCCACGCTGGCGTGAGCGGATCTCGATGACCCTCGACCTGATCCGAGCCAACCCCACCGGCCGCATCGCACTCAAGATCTTCATTGCGATCGCCGGCGCGCTGGTGGTGACCATCGGCATCGCGCTCATCCCGCTACCCGGGCCCGGATGGCTCCTGGTGATCGCCGGGCTGGGCATCTGGGCCGTCGAATACCACTGGGCGCGCCGGCTGCTCGGCTTCACCCGCCGACACGTCCACGGATGGACGCAGTGGGTGACGCGACAGTCACTCGCGGTGCGAATCGTGCTCGGCTCCGTCGGTCTCGTCTTCGTCGCCACCGTGGTCTGGCTGTCCCTCAAGTACAGCCTCGGCATCGACGTGATCGCCGCGGCGATGCACTACCTCGCGACGCACTGACCCCGGATTTCCGGTCCGGTTCCACGATCGGGTAGAGTCAGTGTCGCTGAGGGCGATTAGCTCAGTGGGAGAGCGCTTCGTTCACACCGAAGAGGTCGCTGGTTCGATACCAGCATCGCCCACTCTCAGTTCGCACAGGTCAGAGGCCGCTTCCCGAGTTCGGGAGGTGGCCTTTCTGCTGTCGTACAGCAGCTAAGTACAGCAACGGCGTCAGTGGTCGAGTGAATCGCCAAGGCGCTTGAGGGCGTCTCTGGTCGCCTTGTTTGATACCTGCGTGTAGATCTCCATCGTCGCGGAGAAACGGGCGTGCCTCAGCACCTGCATGGCGACTCTGGGATGGACGTCGAGGTCAGCGAGCAGCGTGGCGCAGGTGCGGCGGGCGTCGTGGACGGTGATCGGCCTGATGCTGGTTTTCTCGCACCTTGTCTGCCACGACCGTTGGAAGTTGCGCGGCTCGATGGGTGTGCCGTAGCGGGTGGTGAATACGAGTCCGGTCTCGTGCCACGCCTTTCCGGCGGCTGCTTCAGCCTGATCACGTTGCTGTTGTCTGAGCTTGAGGGCGGTCAGGCAGATGTTGGGCAGGGGGAGAGTGGCGTCGGATGCCTGGGTCTTGGTGTCGCGGTGCAGGAGCTGCCCGCGTACGCGTTGGAGCTGGCGGCCGATGGTCAATTCTCCGGCGTCGAGGTCGACGTCCTCCCAGGTGAGTCCCAGCGCTTCGCCCTTGCGGAGGCCGGTGACGAGGACCAGGGCGTAGGCGGCGTAGACAGGGTCCTCGTCGTAGCGGGCGGACTCCAGGAACGTGCGAGCCTCGTCGCTTGACCACGACTTGCCCCGTCGACGGCGGACGGTGGCGAGGGTGACCGGCACGGCGGGGTTCTTGGTGATGAGGTCTTCGGCCTGGGCGTGGGTGAGGGCGGCCCGCAGCGCGGCCCGGATGTCGCTGACTGTCCGCGTCGACGGGACGGCCTGGCAACAGCGGCCGACCGCGCAGCAGCGCCGCTTGTGCTTCGGCCGGGCGGCGTCCTTGCCCTGGGCGCAGCACTGACAGGCCCGGGCCACCTGGTTGATCCAGGTCTGCACGTCGCGGGACTGGAGCCGGTCGAGCCGCTTCGCGTCGAGGCCGGGGGAGATGTAGAGGCGGACGAACGTCTCGTAGGTGGCGTAGGTCAGGGGCGCGCGGTTCGGCTCGACGATCTCGTTCAGCCAGTAGGTGAGGAAGCTGCCAACCGTCGGAACGCTGGTCGCCACCGGCCCGGCCTTGGCCTGCTGGTGCAACTTGATCCACTTGTCGTGCACTGCTTCGCGGGTCTTGCCGTAGACGTACTTCCGGGTGCGCCTGCCGTCCGGCTTGGTGACCCAGACGTACGCGGCGAAGCCGTTGCGGTAGGGGAAGATGGAGCCTTCGCCGTTGGCTCGTGCGCGTGCGGGCATCAGGCGGCCTCCTGACGCTCGACCTGCTCGCGGATGTAGTCGTCGACCCATTCGGGGAGGATGCGGCGGTACTTGCCGTCCTTGATAGAGCGCAGCTCGCCGGTGGCGACCTTCATCTTGACCTTGGAGATGCCGAAGCCGAGCAGGACGGCGACCTCGGCAGGGGAGTACCAGCGGGGGCGAAGGTCGTGGGTCATGCGGCGGCCCCGGCGAGCCAGGCTTCGTGGGCAAGTTCTTCCCGACCAATGCGTCTGCCCTCGCGTCGCTGACTTGCGGCGGTGTTGGCATGCAGGGCGTCACCTTCGGTGAGCCAGCCGGACCCGCTGTAGGTGAGGGTGCCGACGGTGATCGTGTCTAGCGGTTCGTCGTCCTCTTCGCGGCGGTAGGTGGCGCGGGTGTCGCGGAGCAGGCCGAAGGTGACGGAGTAGCGGCGGGCCTTGGTGAGGAAGTGGCCGCCGAAGCCGAGCATGTGCGCCCAGCGGCGCAGTCCGGCGTAGGCGTTCGGTTTGGTGTCAAGGCTGTCTTGACGGTGGTCGGCCGTTGTGGCGCCGCTGGCGGTGTCGTTGCCGGTGGGCCTGCCAAGGTGCCAGGAGGCGTCGATGAGGCGGGCGAGGTGGTCGCCTTCCGGATCGGCGTAGTCGTCAATGGTGGCCGGGGTGAGTCGGGTGAAGGAGCGCCCGGTTGATTCGGTGGCCTTGGTGGCGTACTTGGCCAGGTAGGCGGCCACCTTGCCGTCGGTCAACTCGCCGTCGGTGGCGTTGATCCGTCGCACGTCGACCTGCTCGCCCCAGGCCACCACCCAGCCCTGCGGCCGGTCGGGATGCGGAGGCGTGGCGACGACGATCTGCCGCGCGGCGGCATGTATTGCAGCGTCCAGGTCGTCGACGGTGATGCCGGCCGGCGGCGGAACGAGTGCATCCGGGTCAGGGCCGACACCGTCGAGGCGCAGCAGGGCGTGGAAGTGCACGGCCGCCCTTCTCTGCATCTCGGCGACCTTGCCGTGCGACACCCGCACCGGCGGCAACCGGCGCACCTTGCCGGAGCCGGTGACGACCTGGACGTGGGGGATGCCGCGTCGGCGGCAGAGGGCGGCGAGGTGACGTTCGATGGCCTGTTTGGTGCGCCGCCACAGCTCGCCGGAGAAGTAGTTCCAGACGGCTTGGTGACCGTGGTCGTAGCAGTCCAGGCACAACGGCTGGCCGAGCTGCGGATCGTCGGCGTCGTGGCGGGCGAAGCACGCCGCGGGCTGCCCGTGTTGGCAAATGCCGGCGGCACTTCGGGCGCGGCAGGGAGCGGGCCGGCAGTCGCAGCGCTGCCGGGCAGCGCAGGTGTGGCGGGCGACGTGCCGGTGATGGACCACGCCGAAGGACGGGGCGGTGAAGGTGGCGAAGACGGCCGGGTGCCGGCCGACCGAGTCGGGCACGCCCTTGCCGCCGGTCAGGCCGCAGCGCACGACCTGGTAGGCGTCACCGGCGTAGACCCAGGCGCAGTCCGGGCATTGCGATTCGCGGCGATTGCCGCACGCCTTGTAGAGCGCTCGGTCGGGCAGCTCGTCGGTCTGGAGTTGGCCGGTGATGCGGCCGGTGGTCGTGTCGACGGCAGCGATGGTGCCGGTGAGGCGGATTGGCCGGGAACAGCCGCCGGCAGCGGCGGTGTGCTCAAAGCCAGCCGGAGAACTCCGGGGTGGCGGCGCGGTGCAGAGCTTGGGCGTTTCGGCCGCTGGCGACGCCGGGCCAGTGCAGGGTGAGCGGGGTGGACACGGTCTTCTCCTCCGGGGGTGGCAGGGACGGGGGACGAAGCACCACCAGCCGTGGACGTTGGTCCGCTGGTGGTGTTCGTCGTGTCTCCTGGCACCGCCGGGAGGGCGGCTGACGCCGGAGAGCGGGTTCGTGGTGGTGCCACGTCCCGCCGATGGTCGTGTTCTCTCACGCTCGTCGAGCTGGTGACGAAGGGCCGGCACGGGTGTGGATCCTGGATGTCGGCATCCGAGCGGTCGTCGCAGGCTGTCCCCACCCGTGTAGGTGTGCGAATCCGAGCCATCGTGGACGGCAGGGAGGGCCGTGCTGGGCCGCTCAGCGGATTCGGGAAACCGGCGCGGTGGCCGGCGCGATCGAGAGCCGGCGGGACGTGACCCGCATCAGCGGCAAGAAGGCCGCCCGGCATCTCCGAGGTCGAGTCCAGCGATCCGGCGGGAAGGCCGCGCTGGCGTGCTCGACGAGCGCCAGAGTAGCACCGGGTACCGACACGTCGACCCACCGTGATGTCGCCGGATGGAGGTGGGGACGGCCGGCTGCCGGCGGTGTGGGAGGACTTTCTGTACGTCTATCAAGGCGGCCCGAGACGGGCCGCACGCGCCGCCGCCTGGGCGCGCGGCCGACGCTCCGCTGTCGCTCCACGCCGGCCACGCAGAACGCCCGGCGGCTGGCGCGGAGGGCGGGAAGCCCGGGGGCCG